>VBLD01000356.1 GCA_005879205.1 Deltaproteobacteria bacterium | reverse complement strand
TCGGCGGCGCGGGCGACGCCGTCGACCACGTCGTGTGGATGCGGCGGCTGCCGACCGAGGCAATTCTCGTCAACCGCCTGCGACGGATCCGGGCGGAATCCATCGACGAGCTCGCCGGTGTCGTCGCACGCTTTCATGCGCGCGCGCCGACCGGGCCCGAGATCGCCGCCCATGCCGACGCCGACACGCTCCACGCTCGCTGGGGCGAGAACCTCGAGACCGCCGCACCCTTCGTCGGCCGCCTGCTCGCGGCCGACGACCACGAGATCCTCGGCGACTTCGGCGCGACCTTCGTCCGCCGTCACGACACGCTGCTCCGCGCGCGGCAGCGCGGCGGGCGCATCCGGGAGGGCCACGGCGACCTCCGCGCCGAGCACGTGTGCTTCCTCGACGCGCCGCTCGCGGAGCCCGCGGACCTGCCGCCCCTGCCGGCCGGCATCTACGTCTTCGACTGCGTCGAGTTCTCGACGTCCTTCCGCGCGAACGACGTTGCCTCGGAGGTCGCCTTCCTCGCGATGGACCTCGAGAGCCTCGACTGCCCCGAGCTGGCGCGGCGCTTCGTCGCCGCCTACGCGCGGGCCGCCGACGACCCGGCCGTCGACGTCCTGCTGCCCTTCTACGCCTGCTATCGCGCCTGCGTTCGCGGCAAGGTCGAGGGGCTGGCGAGCGCCGAGCCGGAGGTCGCCGCGGCCGACCGCGAACGCGCGGCGGCCCGCGCGCGACGCCACTTCACGCTCGCCGTCCGCTACGCCTGGCAGGCGGAGGGGCCGGCGGTCATCGCCTGCGCGGGGCTCGCGGGCACCGGGAAGTCGACGCTCGCGCGCGAGCTGGCCGCCGCGACGGGCTTCGTGCTGCTGGCGACCGACGAGATCCGCAAACGGGGATCGGCGGCGGCCGGGCCGGCGCCCTACGCTGCCGGCGTCTACACGCCCGCCGCGCGCGCGGCGACGTACGAGCGCCTCACGGCCGAGGCCGAGGCGGCGCTCGCCGCCGGCCGCGGCGTCGTCGCCGACGCCACGTTCATCCAGGCCCGCGACCGGCGACGGCTCGCGGCGGCGGCCGTGCGGGAGCGGCGCCCGTACGTGTTCGTCGAGTGTCGCGCTCCCGAGAGCGTCGTCCGCGACCGACTCCTCGGCCGCGAGACCGAGCCGCAGCTCTCCGATGCGCGATGGGACACGTACGTCGAGCAACGCGCGTGCCGGGAGCCGTTCGGTGCGGACGAGCCGTACGTCGTCGTCGAGACCGGCCGGGGACGCGCCGAGGCGAGGGCGGCGGCCTGCCGCGCCCTCTGGCGATGGCGGCAGGGGCGGGGAACCGGGGCGGGATGAGAGCGCGCCGATCGAGCCGGACGGCGGAGTTCATGGCGCTCTTCCGGGCGCTCGAGTCCGTCCGGCGTCCGGCTTCGGCGCGCCTGTTCGACGATCCGTTCGCGCCCGCCTTTCTCGGGCCGTCGCTGCGCGCCGTCGTTGCGGTCTCGCGCCTGCCGGTCGTCGGCAGGATCGTGCCCCTCTACATCGACCGCCGATGGCCCGGCGCACGCTCGTCGGGCATCGCCCGGACCCGGCTGATCGACGATCTGCTGGGGGAGGCCCTGCGCGACGGGGTCGAGC
Source organism: Deltaproteobacteria bacterium (assembly GCA_005879205.1). Lineage (GTDB taxonomy): Bacteria > Desulfobacterota > Binatia > DP-6 > DP-6 > DP-3. The sequence continues at coordinate 1,291 of VBLD01000356.1, read as the reverse complement.
AGGTGGTCATCCTCGGCGCGGGGTTCGACTGCCGTGCCTACCGGATCGCGGGCGTCGAGCGCTGCCGGGTGTTCGAGGTCGACCATCCCGCCACGCAGGCGGTGAAGACGGCGCGACTCGGCCGCCTGCTCGGGGGGCTGCCGGCGCACGTGGTGTTCGTGCCGCTCGACTTCGGGCAGCAGGCCATCGACCGAGCGCTGAACGCCTCCGGCTTCGACCGCTCTGCGCGCGCTTTCTACATCTGGGAGGGGGTCACCAACTATCTCACCGAGGCGGCGGTCGATGCGACCTTGCGGTACTTCGCCACGGCGGTGTCCGGCAGCCGGCTCCTCTTCACGTACGTCCATCGCGGACTCCTCGACGGCTCGGCCGCCTTCGAGGGAACCGAGGAGCTGGTCGCGACGTTGAGACGCGCCGACGAGCCATGGACCTTCGGGATCGATCCGGCCACCCTCCCGGCCTTCCTTGCGGCCCGCGGTCTTGCGCTGGCGGCGGACATGGGGGCCGCCGACTACCGCGCGCGGTACCTGGGCCGTGCAATGAGCGGCTACGAGTTCTATAGAGCGGCCGTCGCCGAAGTGCCTGGCCGGACATGAAGGAACAGGAATCTCGGAGCGGCGAGGAGCGCCTTCAGCGCCGCCGCGACCGCGGCGCTGCGCTTGGCGTTCTCGACGGCAAAGGACGCGACCACCACGTCGGGTACCGCCTTCACCTCGCCCTGCCCCGTCACCGCGATGGTGTGTCGCCGGTCGGCCGTCTTCTCCTCCGACCACGCCACGCGACCGCCGGCGGCGATCAGCAACAACGCGCCCAGCATCCATCGACGATCCATGTCCGCTCCTACAGCCAGCGACGTACCGCCGCCCGGTACCGCCGGTATTCGTCGCCGAACTTCCCTTCCATGTACCGCTCCTCTCTGGCGATCACCCCGTACGACACGAGGACGAGCGTCGGGACGAGCATGCCCACGACCCACACGCTGTTCGACCATATCCCTATCCCGAGCTGCAGGAGCGTGAACGCCAGGTAGATCGGGTTCCGGGAGAACCGATACGGTCCGGTGTCGAGGATCGCGGTCACCGGCTTCCGGGTCCGGATCGGCGTCTGCGCCCTGCGAAACTCGCGGACCGAGAGCACGAACAGCACGACGGCGAGCAGGACCAGCAAGGGGCCGAGCGGCTGCACGGCGCGCGGGACGAGCGTTCGGGGCGCGACCCGATCGAGTCCCAGCCCCACCAGGATCGACACCAGGTAGACCACCGGCGGCCGCGCGACCACGATGACGCCTCCG
>VBLD01000355.1:255-3251 GCA_005879205.1 Deltaproteobacteria bacterium | reverse complement strand
AGCTTCGCGAGCGCGGTGTTCCGCCCGGGCTGGGAGAAGGCGGCGACGAACTCGGGAGTGTTCCACGGCTCACCGAACCACAGCTTGCTCCCTGTGCGAGCTTCGCCGATCACCCCGTGCACGTAGGTCTCGGTTTCGCTGTCGATGCTGTGAACGCCGGCGTACAGCAAGAGCCCGCGGCCCACACCCGCGAGGTACCGGCCCGGATAGCGGCGCACCGATTTGCGGAAGATCGCGCTCGCCTCGTCGGAGCGCGGCTCGATCGCGGTGAACACCGGGAGGTGCGTGGCTCGACGCAGCCCGCCGACATCCAGGTGGCCTCCGGCACTCGCGTCGGCGATCGCCGCCTTGTAGGTGTCCTTCACTCCGGAGACCAGCGGGTCCGAGGGAGGCAGCACCGCCTGCTTGACCAGCCCGTACAGGAGGTTCTGGCCGTTGTAGTTGTGGTGCGGCGACCGGGCGACGGCCATGTTCCAGGGGATCGCCGCCACGGTCGGCGCCAGTGCGGCGATCGCGACGTGCGGCGCGACGACGCGCAGTGTCGCCCGCCAACGCGGAGCGGGCGTCGATCTCCGGTGCCTGGAGATCAGCTCGAGCCCGAGGAGAATTGCCGCGAGCGGCGCCATGGCGAGCAGCGTGGCGCGGAAATAGAAGCCGGCGATCGCCACCATCGTGATCGCACCGGTCTTCCACCCGGATCGTGCCGGCTGCCAGGTCAGGGCGTTCGCCAAGAGGGCGAGGAAGAAAAACGAGCCGGCCTCGGTGAGCACCATGTGCTCGTAGGTGATCAGCGTAGGGTAGACGGTCAGGACGACCAAGCACGCGGCGGCCAGCCGCGCTGAACCCAGCCGCCGCAACGCGGCGCCCAGCGACCAAACGCCGACGAAGCCGAAGAGCGAGTTGAGCAGGACGGCCGCGGCCGCGTGGCGCCCCAGCCCCCAGAAGAACACGCGAAGCGCGAGGGGGTAGAGTGGGTTCCTCGCGAAGTTCCACCCCGCGGGGAACTGCCTGCCGAACACCATCGCGAGCGTGACGTACTGGCCGCCGTCGTAGGTCATGCCCACGGGCAGCGCGATCACGTGCGCCACCGTGAAAGCCACCGCGAAGAACAGCGCGAGTCGGTAGTAGCGTGGCGCCGGGTTGGTCAAGAACGGTGGCCTCGCGGGCGGCCGGGCGCAGTCGGCGCCGATCGGCCGATGATCTCCCGCGGGCATCAACCGATCGGCGCGAGGCCCGTCCGTGCGTCGAGCAACCGGTAGCGACGCCCACAGCCACAGCCGAGGTCTTCGGGCAGGGCCTCCCCGCAGGCACACACCCAGCGGCGGAAGCGGGCCGGGTTGCCGGCGACCAGGGCATAGGCGGGCACGTCGCCGGTGACGACGCTCCCGGCAGCCACCAGCGCACGCTCGCCGACCGTCACCCCGCAGACGATGGTGGCGTTGGCGCCGATCGATGCCCCGCGGCGGACGAGCGTCGGGAGGAACTGCTCGGGCCTCGGACGGAGCGCCGCCCGGAGGTCGCGGACGTTGGTGAACACCATGTTCGGGCCGAGGAACACCTCGTCCTCGACCGTGACCCCGTCCCAGACGAGGACGGCGTTCTTCACCGTCACCCGGTTGCCGATCCGCGCCCCGCTCTCGACGAAGGCGTGGTCGCCGATGTTGCAGTCGGCGCCGACGGTCGCGCCCCGCATGACGTGCGCGAAGGCCCACACCCGTGTCCGCGCGCCGACGTCGTCGCTCTCGCAGAGCCCCTTCTCATGGACGAAGACCGACGGATCGCGAGCCATGGTCAGGTGGTGCGTCGGACTCTCGCACAAAGGCGCACGGCAGACCAACGCCCGGCCGCGCCGCGGGCGCTCAACCGGGTGCCGGCGGGCTCGGCGCGGGGAGGAGCCGGATCAGCGCATAGCGGTCCCGTCGCTCGAGCACCGCCGCCACGCACGCCATGGCCTCGCGCCGGGGGAGCCGGCGCATGCTACCGCGGCGCCGTGGGCGCGCTGCTCGGAAAGGGGTGCGGGCTCACGTCCGGCAGAGCAGCAGCTCGCGGAGCTCGATCGTGCCGGAGGCGTTCAAGGGGTCGAACCGCAGGTGATGGATCGCCTCCCCGTCGTCCCAGCGCTCGCGGGCACCGGTCTGATCGATGTGCACCACGTATTCGTGCCAGCCGCCGTCATGTCCCTCGACGCGGATCTGGATGCTCTTCTCTTCCGAGAAGTGCTCCTCCGGGCTGTGAGTCCAGAAGAGCTGCGCAAAAAGGGAGCCTCTGGCCTCGCAGCGCATCTCGAACCGAATGACGCGCGCCTCGCGAGGTGCGAGCGGCTTGGATTCGAAGATGAAGAAGGGATCTGCGGTGAGGGCGCGATATTTCGCTCCTCGCCGCGTCGTCTGGATGAACTCGATGCCGTTGCTTGCCACCAGACGCGGGCCGGGCCGCCCGAAGCGGTACCGTCGGACGGGCTTCCACCACCCTGCCACTACCCGGTCGCGGCCCCACCGCCGCAGGCGATGCGGGACGAGCGAGGCCACGCGAAGATACAGCGGATACCACCAGCGCCCGTAGTGCGGCAGCGGGGACGTCCGGAGCGGAGCCGGCCGCGGAACGGCGGCGTCCGCGTACGCGGCGAACAGCTGGCGCCGTTCGTCGATGGTAAGCGGCTCGGTGGCGGGCACGTCTCGGAAGAGCCGCTCGTAGATGTCGCGGTACTCCGCGGCCATCTCGTCGAGCGACCGGTCGCGGAACAGGGCCGCCGCCTCCCGCAGCCGCCGGAGCTTTTCCCCGTCGGCGACCAGGTCCTCGATGGCAGCGGCTGCCGCCTCCACGGTCTCGACGACGACGCCGGCCGCCTTGCCCGTGACCCGCTCCGCCACCGCACCCTGGGCGCCGACGATGACCGGCACCCCCGCTCCGAGCGCCTCGGAAAGCGTGAAGGAGAACGTCTCCGGACAGCTCGGGAGAAGGACGGCCAGATCGACATCCGACGCGACCAGGAGGTC
>VBLD01000355.1:0-227 GCA_005879205.1 Deltaproteobacteria bacterium | reverse complement strand
AAGTCGAACACCGCGGTCTCCCCGAACGCGTGCCACGAGATGGGCAGGCGGCGAGTGCGCTCGAGCAGGGCCAGGTAGTTGCGGGCTCCCTTGGCCGGGTAGGCGATGTTGCCGATCAAGGCGGCACGCAGCGGTCCGGGCCGCCGCGTCCGCCCGACCCGTCGGGAGGGTGTCGGCGAGCCGTGAGGGACGATACGTACCCGCTCCGGGTCGAGCTCGTGAAAGCG
>VBLD01000340.1 GCA_005879205.1 Deltaproteobacteria bacterium | reverse complement strand
TACGCCGCGAAGTCGTCCGCAGCCTGCTTCTCGAATTCCTCGCGGGCCTGCTCCGTGAAACCGAGCTCCGAGGGGTTTGCGTTTCGGCGGCGGATATACGACCGTCGCTCGCGCGAGTGCAACGCGGGTGCGATTCATGGTTCGCGGTCTTCGGCAACCACCACCGCGTCGAGGTCGAAATCGGTCCCGGCCGCGGTGAGGTGCTCCTCGTCTGGGCGGCGGCCGCGCCGGCGACCAACTTCTTCGCGATCGAACGCTCGGGCCGCGCGGCCGAGGCGCTCCGAGCCGCCGCCGCACGTCGCGGGCTCGAGAACGTGCGCGTCGTCGCCGGAGCCGCCGAGTGTATCCTCGCACACGGCGTCGCCGACGACTCGGTCGACGCGTACCACGTCTACTTCCCGGACCCGTGGCCCAAGACCAGACATCGCCACCGCCGGCTCTTCGGCGGCAATCTGGCCGGTCAGCTCCGCCGCACGCTCGTGCCCGGCGGCGCCGTCCACCTCGCCTCCGATCTCCCGGCGCTCATCGTCGACCTGTCAACGCGATGCGTCGACGCGGGCCTGGTCATCGACGTCGACGGCGAGCGGCGCGGTCGGCCGACAACGGCCTTCGAGCGGAAGTACGCGGGCGGCGGGACCAGTTACGCGCGGCTGGTGCGACCCGCGAACAAACAGTCGGGGTTCCGGCGCCCGACTTTGACGTGGCCTAATCTGACGTGACCTTGAGGACCGACTGCGATTCGAGGCGGGACGGAGGACGGGCTGCGCCGGAACCCCGAGTGGTCACATGGACAGCAAGGGTAATGCCAGAGCAGTCGCCCATGCGAGGCGCATGGAGAAGCGCATGCATGCCACACCCGGCAGGCATGCATGCCGGCTGCCTGGATTCAGGCCGCCGACGACGCGGCCACCGCCGGCGCCTCCGATGAAGCCTCGCCGCCGAGCCCGCAGAACATCTCGTAGTCGATCAGCTCGCGGATGGTCGGGTGCTCGCCGCACACCGCGCACTTGGGGTCGCGACGCAGCCGCAGGATGCGCACGTCGCCGCTCAACGTGTCGAAGTGCATCATGCGTCCGAGGAGTGTCCGGCCCTTGCCGAGGATCAGCTTGATCGCCTCGAGCGCCTGCACGCAGCCGACGAGTCCCGGCAGGACCCCGAGCACCCCCGCCTCGGCGCACGACGGGGTCGATCCGGGCGGCGGCGGCTCCGGGAAGAGGCACCGGTAGCAGGGCCCCGCGGGAGGGTTGAAGACGGTCGCCTGTCCCTCGAACTGCCAGATCGCGCCGTCGACGAGCGGCTTGTGCAGCATGACCGCGGCGTCGTTGGCGAGGTAGCGCGTCGGGAAGTTGTCGCAGCCGTTCACGATGACGTCGAACGGCTCGAAGAGGCGGAACGCGTTCTCGGAGGACAGCCGCTCGCGGAACTCGATCACCTTGACGTCGGGATTGAGCGCCTGGAGCGTCAGGCGGGCGGACTCGGTCTTCGGCATCCCGATGCGGTCGTTGGTGTGCAGGATCTGTCGCTGCAGGTTCGAGAGGTCGACCACGTCCATGTCGACGATGCCGATCGTCCCGACACCCGCCGCGGCGAGGTAGAACGCCGCGGGGCTGCCGAGACCGCCCGCGCCGATGCAGAGCACCTTGGCGTCGAGCAGCTTGGCTTGGCCGACCTCGCCCACCTCGGGAAGCAGGAAGTGCCGGCTGTAGCGGATCTGCTGCTCGGCGGTGAACTGCCGGTCCGCCGCGATCGGGAGACCCTGATTCTTCCAGGCCGTGAAGCCGCCACGCATCGACACCACGTTCGTGTAGCCGAGCTCCTTGAGGATGCGCCCGGCGAGCAGCGAACGCGTCCCACCGCCGCAGTAGGCGACGATCGGGGCCGCCTTGTCCGGCACGGTCTCCTCGACCCGCATCTCGAGGAATCCGCGCGGCAGCGAGAGGGCGCCCGGCACGTAGCCCTGGCGGAACTCCTCCTTCTCCCGCACGTCGAGCAGCAGCGGGCGCGTGCCGCCGTCGAGCTTCTGCCTCACTTCCTCCGGCGAGACCTCGGGAACCACCTGCCGGGCCTCGTCCATGATCTGCTTGTAAGTCTTGGCCATCGCTCAGCCCTCGACCCCGTCGAAGAGGTTCATCCGGTATTCGAGCCAGCGCGCCATCGCTGCCGCGTGCGCGGGGGAGACGAGCAGGCGTCCGACGTTCAGTATGCGCCACAGGGGATACCGACGCGAGAGGGTGAGCGGATCGGCATTCCGGCCGAGGAAGTAGCGCAGCTTCTCGCCGTCGACACGGCCGAGGAGGCCGCGTCGCCAGAGGGCCAGCAGGATCATGCCTTCGCCTCGGCGTCGCGGTAGGCCGCGAGCAGGTCCTCCATCAGCGCGTCGCGGCCCCGTTCCTCGAGCACCCGCGAGCGCTCCATCAGCACCTGCTTGGTCTCGACGAAATCCTCGCGGTGGTAGCCCCAGATGCGCGGGTGGACGAAGGTGTCCATGCGGATGGCGTCGCAGGGGCACGCCTCCACGCACATTCCGCAGTAGATGCACTGGAGCGTGTCGATCTCGTAGCGCACGGGATACTTCTCGGTCTGCGCGTCGGGATGCTCGCCCGCTTCGATGTGGATGCACTTGGCCGGACACGCCGTCGCACAGAGGAAGCAGGCCGTGCAGCGCACCGAGCGGTCGGGCTTGAGGGTGAGCCGGTGCGCCCCGCGGTAGCCCTCCGGATAGACCTTGCGCTCCTCGGGGTACTGCACGGTGACGGCCGCCCGCCGGTCGCGCGCGAGGCCGAAGAGGTGGAGCGTGTGGAGCAGGAGGTTGCGCGCGAAGTGCCGCGTCGTGACGGCGATTCCGCCGAGCACCTGCGGCAGGTAGAGCCGTTCGGAGAGGGCCGGGGCGGCGTCTGCTGCATCGGAGAAGGACCGTACCACCCAGGGCGGCCGCCCGCCATCGACGAGCGGTCAATGCGTCCGCCGAGGCGCGCCCCCGGGCGGCAAGCGCAGCTCCTCGAGCCGGAACTCGAGCACGTCCCGCAGCCGGGCGGCGCGCTCGGCGAGCGTCGCCGCCTCGAGCAGAGCCTGCTTCTCGACCGGCGGCACGTCGAGGTGATGCGCGAAGAAGTTGACGAACGTCTCGTCGTCGGCCGCCGCGCTGAGCGGTCCCTCGTCCCCCGCTTCCTGCCCGAGCCGCTCGATGTAGAGGCGCACAAGCGCGGGGATCCCCTCGCGCATCCCCGAGGGCAGCGTCCCCGCCTGGGGCGCGTGCCAGATCACCACCGCCTCGCGGTACGCCCGGCGCCGGAGCTCGCGCTGGACGACGAACTCGCGGAGACCGCGGAGCACGATGTTGAACCGCCCGTCG
>VBLD01000037.1 GCA_005879205.1 Deltaproteobacteria bacterium | reverse complement strand
TTCGCCCAGATCACCGACCCGAACCGGCGCATCTACGCCGCGATGATCGCCGCCCTCGACGACGCCGTCGGCCGCATCATGGACGCCCTCGCCCGCCTCGGCCTCGACGAGAACACGCTCGTCTTCTTCCTGAGCGACAACGGCGGCGCGACGTACACCGGCGCCACGGACAACGCTCCGCTCCGGGGTGGGAAATTCACCAACTTCGAGGGCGGGATCAACGTTCCCTTCCTGGTGCGCTGGCGCGGCACGATCCCCGCCGGCGCGCCGTGCACGCACCCGGTGAGCGCGCTCGACGTGTTCGCGACGGCCGTGGACGTCGCCGGCGCCGACCTGCCGTCGGACCGGCCGTACGACGGCGTCTCGCTCCTGCCCTATCTGACCGGCCAGACCACGGCGCCGCCCCACGAGGCGCTCTTCTGGCGCGCCGAGTACCACAAGGCGATCCGCAAGGGCGACTGGAAGCTCGTCAAGGACGAGATGAGCCGGCGAACCGTGCTCTACGATCTCGCGACGGACAAGAACGAGCGCCAGAACCTCGCGCCGGCGCATCCCGAGGTGGTGCGCGAGCTCGAGCAGGCCCTCACGCGCTGGGAGAACGAGATGGTGAGTCCGCTCTGGCCGCGCGTCATGGACTTCCGTTTCGCCGACGGGGAAGAGGTCTACTTCTTCCCGCTCTGAAATCCGAACCTTCATCATTGTCAACGAAGGTGGTACGCCATGCTCCGATGGCTGCCGACTGGGGCTTCCCGTCCGAACTGGAGGACGTCGCGGGCGAGGTCGCGATCGCCGGTGTCGGCGAGGCCGACCACACCAAGGCGTCGGGGCGCACCACCAAGGAGATCGGCGCCCAGGCGATCGAGCGCGCGCTCGCCGATGCCGGACTCACGCCGCGGGACGTCGACGGCATCATGTACACGCCCTTCGACGGGCAGCAGTTCGGGGCCGACGACTACCGGGCGCACTTCGGCACGACGCACGAGATGTGGGTCTCCACCGCCGGTGGCGGCATGGTGTGGGCCGGCTCGGCCCCGCACGAGGCGGCGCTCGCGATCCGTACGGGCAGGGCGCGCACCGTCGTCAACGTGTTCTCGGTGGCATGGGCCACCCAGCGCGCCGACATGGTCGGCGGTCCGGGCGAGGTGCACGCCTCGGAGCTCTTCAAGCAGAACCTCGAGGTGCCGTTCGGCTGGTTCCCGCAGCCGGTCTACTTCGCGACCATCGCGCGCCGCCACATGCACGAGTACGGCACGACGTCCGCCCAGCTCGGCGCGATCGCCGTCGCCTGCCGGCGCCACGCCAACCTCACCCCGGCCGCGGTGCTGCACGACAAGCCGCTCACGCTCGAGCAATACCTCGCGAGCCCGGCCATCTGCGACCCATTTCGCAAAGAGGACTGCTGCCTCATCTCCGACGGCGGCGGCGCCTACGTCATGACGTCGGTCGAGCGCGCCCGCGACCTGCGCCCGCCCGTCGTCCAGGTGGCCGGCGTCGGGGTGGGGAACTCCAGGACCCGCGTGTACTGGAGCCAGCAAGGCGACTTCACCGCAACGCCTCAGGTGTTCGCCGCGCCGGCTGCCTGCCGCATGGCCGGCATCGTCCCGGCGGACGTCGACGTGCTCGCCTGCTACGACCCGTTCACGATCGTCTCGCTCATGCAGATCGAGGACATGGGCTTCTGCGCCAAGGGCGAGGGCGGCCGGTTCGTCGAAGGGACGGCCCTCCACTTCGACGGCGGCCGACTCCCGTACAACACGCACGGCGGCATGCTCTCGCACGCCTACGTGCTCGGCATCGCCCACGTCGTGGAGATCGTGCGCCAGCTTCGCGGCGAGGCGGCAGCGCAGGTGAAGGACGCCGAGATCGGCGTCTACGGCGGCTACACGGGACCGCAGGCGAGCACGCTCGTCCTGAGGCGCCGGTGAGATTCCGTAGCGACTTCCCGCTGCCCGATACCGACTGGCCGCCGACGCGGGAGTTCTGGGCCGCCGCGGCGCGCGGCGAGCTTGCCGTCCCGCGCTGCGACGCGTGCCAGCGCTACGTCTGGTATCCCGACGGTACGTGCCGCTTCTGCGGGTCGCAGTCCTTCACCTGGACGACGGTGACCGGCCGCGGCCGGCTCTTCTCCTGGTCCGTCGTCCGCCGGGCCTTCATCCCGCAGCTCGCGGCGGACGTGCCGTACGTCGCAGGTGTGGTGGCGATCGAGGAGGATCCGGCCGTGCGCCTCGTGACGCGGATCGTCGACTGCGACCCCGCGTCGCTGCGCGCGGACACGCCGGTGCGCGTCGTCTTCCGGCCGCTCCGCTTCGCGGGCGTGCAGGGCGAGGTCACGGCGCCCATGTTCGTGCCCTGCCGCAATCGGCCCTTCGGGATCTGATACTCGTTGCCCACCTGGGGAGGGCCCGCACATGCCCCCCTTCTTTCGTCGCGATGAGCTGGAGCGGAACGTCATCGTCGGCCGCGCTCTCGTGCGGCTCACCGAGAAGCGGCGCCGTGCCGGACTCGTCGCGGTGCTCGTCTACTGGTTCGGCATATTCCAGAAGCGCCTCACCGAGCCCGATCCACAACTATTGCCAATACCTCGAGACGGGTGCGACTCGGGCGGTGTCACCTAGCGGCGGAGCAGCTCCGCCCGCATCTCGCGGAGCACCTCCTGGACCCGCCGGCCCTGAAGGTAGAGCGCCGCGTCGTCCGCATCCATCTTGTCGCGAGTGCTGTGCACCAGAGTGGCGATGTAAACCACGCCAGCGAGCTCCAGCAGTGAGGTAATGAGGACGGCGGCAAGCTCGATGCTCATGCCAAGCTCATCGTAGAACTTCCGAAGGGCTCCGCCAATACTCTCGTGCGCCATGCGCGGAAGCAACGCGGCGCGTGTGGTGCGGCGCCGAGCGCCTTGCCCGCACGCGCGCGGCCGCGCTATGGACCGCGCATGCAGGACATCTTCCACGACGTCGCGAGCATCGACTACCCGATCCTCGACGCCGACGCGCACGTGAACGAGCCGCCCGACCTGTGGCAGACGCGCGTGCCGCAGCGCCTCCGCGCGCGCGCGCCGAAGGTGCTCCGCACCGAGCAGGGCGACGTCTGGTCGTTCGACGACGGCAAGCGCCTCCGCCCCCTGGGACTCACCGCCACGGCCGGCCTCTCCTACCTGCAGTTCCGCGCCGAGGGATATCGTTACGAAGATATCCGTCCCGGAAGCTTCGACCCGAAGGCCCGGCTCGACGACCTCGACGCCGACGGCATCTGGGCGCAGGTCCTCTATCCCAGCGTCACCCTCGCGGGGGCGCGCACCTACGCCGACGACCGCGAGCTCCAGCTCGCCTGCGTGCGCGCGTACAACGAGTGGCTCGCCGATTTCGGCGCGGCGGGCGAGGGACGCCTGATCGGCCAGACCATCATCCCGACGACCGGCGTCGCCGATGCGGTCGCCGAGCTCCGCTGGGGCCTCGACCACGGCATGAAGGGCGCGCTCATCGCCGCCTACCCGAACGGCACCTACGACGATGCCGGCCCCGCCAACGATCCCTTCTGGGACCTCGCCCAGGAATCCGCCACGCCGCTCGGCGTCCACATCGGGAGCTTCAACGAGCTCGGCCTCGCGGCCGGCAAGATGAGCATGTCCACGGTGGGATTCATGGCCGGCGCGGGCGCGTCAAAGGCCGGCTCGCAGACCATCCCCGTGGCGGCCCAGCTCGTCTTCTCGGGCATCCCGCAGCGGTTCCCGCGCCTGCGCTTCGTCCTCGTCGAGGCGAACATCGGCTGGATCCCGACGGTGCTCGAGCAGCTCGACGACATGTTTCTCCGCTACCGCTGGTTCAGCGGCGCCGTCGAGCTCATGAAGGAGACGCCGAGCCGCATCTTCCACCGGACGACTTCATCATGTACGCCAGCGACTACCCGCACTGGGACGGCGACTGGCCGGAGAGCACGAAGCACCTGCGCACGCGCGACGACCTGAGCGACGAGAGCCGGGCCAAGATCGCCGGCACCAACGCGTCCCGCTTCTACCGCCTTCCCGCCTGACTCGTGCTCTCGGGAGTCCGCGTCGCCGAGTGCGCCACCGGTATCGCCGGTCCGTACTGCGGGAAGCTGTTCGCCGACGCCGGCGCCGACGTCGTCAAGGTCGAGCCTCCGGCGGGCGGCGATCCGATGCGGCGCTGGACGGCATGCGGCGTCGAGGTTCCGCCCGGCGAGGACGGCGTCCTGTTCCGCTTCCTCAATGCGTCCAAGCAGAGCGTCGCGCTCGACTGGACCACGGCGTCGGGGCACGCCGAGCTGCTCGACCTCGCGGCCAGGGCCGACGTCGTCGTCGAGAGCCTCGGCGGGATCGACTGGCCGGTGCTGTCGGAGCGCAGCCCGGCGACGTCGCTGGTCTCGATCTCGTGGTTCGGGCGGACCGGACCATGGAAGGACCGACCCGCGACGGAGTTCACCGTGCAGGCGTGGGCGGGATCGACCGGCGTCCGGGGGACGGTCGAGCGCTCGCCGCTCGCGGCGGGCGGGCGGCTCGGCGAGTGGCTCGCCGGCGGCTACGCGGCGATCGGCGCCCTCGCCGCGACGATCGGCGCGCGCCGGACCGGGCGCGGGCAGCACGTCGATCTCTCCGTCCTCGAGGCGATCCACCTCTCGATGGCGCCGTTCACGACGCTCGTCGCGAGCTTCGGCGGCCCCTCGGCCGCCTACGGACGCACCGTCGAGATTCCCTCGATCGAGCCGGCGGCCGACGGCTGGATAGGGTTCTGCACGATCACGAACCAGCAGTGGCGCGACTTCCTCGTGCTGGTGGAGCGCGGCGACCTCGTCGACGACGCAGAGCTCACGCACTACTTCACGCGCGAGCGGCGGCGGCGGGAGGTCCATGCCTTCATTCACGCCTGGACGCGGCGGCACACGGTCGCGGACGCCATCGAACGAGCGACGGCGCTGCGCATCCCCGTGGCGCCCGTCGGCAACGGTGAGACGGTGCGGACGTTCGAGCAGTTCCGCGAGCGCGGGGTGTACGTTCCGGCTCCAGACGGTCGCCTCGTGCAGCCGCGGCCGCCGTACCGGCTCGGGCGCGGCGCGCTGCGGCCGTTTGCCCCCGCCCCGCAGCTCGACGAGCACCCGTCGCGGTGGGCGTCGCGACCGGCGCCGTCACCCGGGGACGGCAGCGACCTCCCCTTCGCCGGACTCCGCGTGCTCGACTTCACGATGTTCTGGGCCGGTCCCTTCGTGGGCCACTTCCTCGCCGTCCTCGGTGCCGACGTCGTCAAGGTGGAGTCGATCCAGCGTCCCGACGGCATCCGCCTCGCGAGCACGCAGCAGCCGACGGCCGATCGGTGGTGGGAGTGGTCGGCGATGTATCACGGCATCAACGCGGGCAAGCGCGGCATCACCCTCGACCTCTCCCGGCCGCGCGGCCTCGCGCTCGCGAAAGCGTTGATCGCGAAGGCCGACGCCGTGGTCGAGAACTTCTCGCCCCGCGTGCTCGACAATCTGGGCCTCCGCTACGAGGAGCTCGCGCGCGAGAACCCGGGTCTGGTGCTGGTGCGCATGCCCGCCTTCGGCCTCGACGGCCCGTGGCGCGACCGGACCGGCTTCGCCCAGACGATGGAGCAGATCTCGGGTCTCGCGTGGGTGACGGGCTTCGGCGATGGGCCGCCGGTGATCCCACGCGGCCCCTGCGATCCGCTCGCCGGCATGCACGCCGCGCTGGCCCTGCTCGTCGCCCTGGAGCACCGCCGGCGGACGGGCGAGGGGCAGCTCGTCGAATCGACGATGGTCGAGGCGGCGCTCAACGCGACCGCCGACCAGGTGCTCGAGTGGCAGGCCTACGGGCGGCTCGTCGGCCGCGATGGAAACCGCGGTCCCGTCGCCGCCCCGCAGAACCTCTACGCGTGTCGCGGCAGCGAGCAGTGGATCGCCATTGCCGTCGTGGGGGACGAGCAGTGGCGAGCGCTGGTCGACGTCCTCGGTCGGCCCGGCTGGGCGCTGGATCCGGCGCTCGCGACACGGGCGGGACGGCGTGCCCGGCACGACCGCCTCGACGCCGAGCTCTCCGCCTGGTGCGCCACCCGGGAGCGCGACGCGCTGGTCGAGGAGCTCCTCGCCCGCGGCGTCCCGGCCGCCGCCGTGCTGCACCCGCGCGAGGCGGTGGCGAACCCGCAGATGCGCGCGCGCGGCTTCTTCGAGCCGCATTCACATCCGGTCACCGGAACCCACGAGCTGCCCGGGCTTCCGATGCGCTTCTCGGGGTTGAAACGCTGGTACCGGGCGCCTGCGCCGACGCTCGGGCAGCACACCGCGGAGCTGCTGCGTGACCTGCTCGACCTCCGCGACGACACCATCGCCGAGCTCGAGGCCGAGGGAATCATCGGCATCCGTCCTGCCGGGATCTGACCCGCGAGACCCGGGAGCGCATCTTTCTCCGTGCGCTCGACGTGATCGGTGGCACGGGAGTGTCGCTGCGGACCCCGTGAACTCCCCTCGATTCCCACCGCACCGCAGCGCCACCGCGGGCGGCCGGATTGACGGAGGAGGACGGCGATGCAATCTACAGATGCTCGATCGGCCATCCCGCGGCGTCGTCGCCGGGGAGGGTCGTTGAAGGCTTCGCGCGGGCGGGGGGGCACGATCCCAGCGGCTAGACCTCCAAGCCCGGAGGAAGCGTCGATCGTATGCGGCTCGCGTCACGGATATTCCTGGCCACGTCGCTCGTCATCGTGGTGCTGGTCGCCGTGGCGGCATGGAGCCTTCTCGCGATGAATCAGATCGTCGCGGTGAACCGCGCGCTCGTCACTCGGACCGCCCCGGCCCTCAGGCTGGAGACGGGGCTGCGCGAATCGATGCTCGCGTTGATTCGTCTGGAGACGCGCTTTGCGATCCTGCAGGACGCCACCTACGAGGGCCTGTGGAACGCCCGCGCCGCACGCGTGTCGCAGGACCTCGAGCGGTTGCAATGCCTCGTCCTGAGCCGCGAGGAGACGAAGCGCCACGTGAAGATGGTCGCCGACTTTGCAACCTACCGCCGCCTCGTGGGCGGACTCGGCTCGTCCGGCGGTAGACGGCGTCCGGCGGCGGCGACCGAGACGCGCATCGCCGCGACCAGCACCGAGCGAAGCCTCGACCGCCTGCAGGACGCGACCTACGCCGCGCTCGAGCAATCCCAGCTCCGCGCGCGCAGCGTCGAGCGGCGCACCTGGAACGGGGTCCTGATCGCGCTCCCGGCGACCGTGCTGCTCGCGCTTCTCGGTGCCGGGCTACTCGCCGTCCGCATGACACGGTCGCTGGACCGCCTCTCGAGGGCGACGGCCGAAGTGGCCGAGGGGTCGTTCGGCGCCCCGCTGGAGGTCGAGAGACGGGATGAGATCGGGCAGCTCGCGCACGCGTTCAACCGCATGGCCGAGCGGCTGCGCGAGGTGGAACGGATGAAGGAGGACTTCTTCTCGCACATCTCCCACGAGCTCCGCACACCGCTGACCTCCGTGCGCGAGGCGACGACGCTCCTGCGCGACGAGGTCCCGGGGCCACTCGTGCCGAAGCAGGCCCGCCTCGTGGACATCATCGCCGCCAATACCGAGCGTGTGCTGCACCTGGTGAACGATATCCTGGAGCTCTCGCGTCTCCGGGCCGGCCTGCTGGCGATCGACCGGCGGAACGTGGACCTGGGGAACCTGGTACGACGCGCCCTCGAGCAGCTGCGCCCCCAGGCGGAGGCGCGGGGACTCTCCGTCCACAGCAACGGCGCGGCCCGCGGCGTCCGGGTGCTGGGCGACGAGGAGCGCCTGCTCCAGGTCCTGCTGAATCTCCTCGGCAACGCCATCAAGTTCACGCCGCGCGGCGGCGCGGTGCGGCTCGGCATCACGGCGCGCGAAGACGAGGTGGAGGTCGCGGTGGAAGACAGCGGCGTCGGCATCCCCCCCGAGGCACTGCCCCGCGTCTTCGATCGCTACTGGCAGGCGCGGGGAACGCCCGCGGGCACCGGCCTCGGCCTCGCCATCGTGAAGAGCATCGTCGAGATGCACGGCGGCCGCGTGCAGGCGGAGTCGACCGAGGGTAAAGGGAGCCGGTTCGTCGTGCAGTTACCGCGCGCGGAAGCGGCATGAGGCGGAGCGCGGCGGCCCTCCTTCTGATGGTGTTCGTCCCCGGCTGCGGGGCCGCGAGGCGGGGGATCTGGCTCGTGGCGCCGCGGCAGTCGGAGGCCGAGCGCCTGGCGGGGGAAGCCGACAACCTCGCCCGCGACAACTCGCCACGCGAGGCTCGGGACGTCTACCTGCGCGTGCTGCACGACTTCCCGGACGACCCGGCGGCTCCCCGCGCCCTCTACGGCCTGGGCCGGCTCCGCGTCGACCCGAAGAGCTCGCTGCGGGACTATGCCGCCGCTCGCCTCGACTTCGGCCGCCTGGTGGCACGGTACCCGACGAGCGCGTGGGCGCCGGAGGCCCGCGCCTGGCATGCGGCGTTGAGCGAGCTCCTCAAGCACGAGGCCGACGCCGAACGGACGCGGGGAGACCTCGAGCAGTTGAAGGAGCTCGACAAGGAGATGGAGGAACGGTGACCCCATCCCGCAGCGCGCTGCTGGTCGACGACGACGCGCACATCCTGGAAGTCCTGGAGATGCGGCTCTCGGCGATGGGCTTTGCCGTGACCGCGACGCAGGATCCCGAGGAGGCGCTGGCGGCGCTCGGGACGCGCGGCTTCGACGTGGCGCTCGTCGATCTGCGCATGGAGCCGATGGACGGCATCGCGTTCACCCGCGCGGCGCACGGACTCCAGGCGCGGCTCCCGGTGCTCATCATGACCGCGCACGGCACGATCGAGAACGCCGTGCAGGCGGTCAAGGAAGGCGCCTTCGATTTCCTGACCAAGCCCTTCGTGACCGAAGAGCTGCGCAGCAAGCTGGCGCGTGCCCTCTCCGAACGGCGCTGGGCCCGCGACCGGAACCTGCTGCGCACCGTCGGCGAGACGCTCACCTCCGGTCCCATCGACCGCGTCCTGCATGTGGTCGCCGAGGGCACCATGGAGACGACCGAGACGGAGCGTGCCGTCGTCTTCCTGCGCGAGGACGGCCGCCTCGTGCCGAAGGCCACCGCCGGCGCCTCTGCCACCCCGCTCGACTGGCTGGCCGGCGCGGCGGAGGCCGCGATGGCCCGGAACGAATCGACCACCGTGACCGGCGCCGACGGGCGGCTGACGCTCGCCGCCCCCCTTCTGGTCCGAGGCACGGCAGAGGGCGCCGTCGTGGTGGAGAACCCGAGCTACGTGATCGCCACCGGCGAGGACGTCGATCTCCTGCGCCTCTTCGCCGCGCAGGCCGCCGTCGCGTTGAACAACGCCCGCGAGCTGTCGCGCCTGCGCAGCGGGGCGCTGGCGGCCCTCGGACGGGTGGCCAGCCAGGTTGCGCACGAGCTGAACAATCCCCTCGGCGGCCTGGCGCTCTACGCACGTGTTCTCGAGGAACGCTTCGCCAAGGCCGGGGACGAGGAGGGAGTGCAGCTCACCCGCAAGGTCGAGCGGGCGGTGAAGCATCTCGGGGAGCTGGTGACGGACATCACGGCGTACGGACGCCCACCCGAGCTCAAGCGCGAGGAGATCCCGGCCAATGCGCTCATCGAGGAGTGCCTGTCGCTGGTGCAGGACCGCGTGGCCGACAAGCAGATCCGGGTGGTCTCGAACCTGGACGCCGCAGTCGGCTCCATGCTCGCCGACGCACGGGAGCTCAAGAAGGTCTACCTGAACCTCCTCGTCAACGCGCTCGATGCGATGGAGCCGCACGGCACACTCACGGTCCGCTCCCGCTCTGCGGGCGAGAACGGGCTCGAGGTGAGCGTCGAGGACACGGGCTGCGGCATGGATGCCGAGACCCGCGCGCGCATGTTCGATCTGTTCTTCACGACCAAGGCCAACGGGACGGGGCTGGGGATGGCGATCGCGCGCTCCGTGGTGGACCGCCACGGTGGACGGCTCGCGGTCGACAGCGAGCCGGGACGGGGAACCCGCATTCGCATCGAGCTGCCGCTGCGCGGTACGCCGTAGAACCACCGAGAGCAGGGCCCGCCCACCATGAAGCCCGTCGCACTCCTGATCCTGGCGCCGATTCTGTTCCTTCGGCCTCCGGCCGTGGCGGCCGATGACGTCCTGGTCTTCGCCGCCGCAAGCCTCACCGAGGTGCTGCGCGAGCTCGGTGCCTCCTACGAGATGGCCCACGCCGATCACATCGCGTTCAACTTCGGGGCGTCGAGCGACCTTGCCCGCCAGATCACGGCGGGCGCTCCCGGCGATGCGTTCTTCTCGGCGGACGCTGCCCGGATGGAAGAGCTCGAGCAGGCAGGCCTGGTGGATCGAGGGGAGCGCCGGAACGTCCTGTCGAACGTCCTCGTGATCGTGGTCCCCCGCGACGCGAAGACGACGATCTCCGAGCCGTCCGATTTGCAGACGCTCCGCACCATCGCCCTCGCGAACCCCGAGGCGGCGCCGGCCGGCGTCTACGCCAAGAAATACCTCGGGTCCCTCGGGCTCTGGGAGCCGCTGAAGGCCAAGGTGGTGCCCACCCTGGACGTGCGCGCGGCGCTGGCGGCGGTGGAGGCGGAGCACGCCGAGGCTGGCATCGTCTACGCAACCGACGCGGCGATCTCGAAGAAGGTCCGGGTCGCCTTCCGCGTCCCACGCGAGCAGGCACCGCCGATCGTCTACACGCTGGCGCCGCTCGCGCGATCCCGCAAACCGGCGGCGCGCGCATTCGTCGGCTTCCTCGCCTCCCAGGGAGCGGCCGCAACCTACGAACGGCACGGTTTCATCGTCCTGCCCGCCGGGTAGCCGTGCTGACGGCAGCGGACCTGGCGGTCGTCGCCTTCACGCTCCGCATCGCGGCGCTCGGGACGGTGCTCATCATCGGCCCCGGCATCGCGGTGGCGCTCGCGCTCGCCCGCTACCGCGGTCCCGGGAAGAGCATCCTCGAGACCCTGCTCTCGCTGCCTCTGGTGCTCCCGCCGACGGCGGTCGGCATGCTGCTCCTCTCCGTCCTGGCGCGACGCGGGCTCCTCGGCCGCTGGCTCGATGCCGCCGGCATCCAGGTCGTCTTCACGTGGAAGGCGGTGCTGCTGGCAACGATGGTCATGGCCTTCCCGCTGCTGGTCCGCTCCGCCCGGACCGCATTCGAGGAGGTCGATCCGCGCCTGGACGGCCTCGCCCGCACGCTCGGCTGCGGGCCCACCGCGGCGTTCTTTCGGGTGACGCTGCCGCTTGCCTGGCGCGGCATCGTCGGGGGAACGGTGCTCGCGTTCGCGCGTGCGCTCGGAGAGTTCGGCGCGACGGTGATGATCGCCGGCAACATTCCCGGCCGGACCCAGACGCTGGCGCTCGCCATCTTCCAGGCGAGCCAGGTCGGACGGGATGACCGCGCGACGACGCTCGCGGGCGTGACGGTGCTCATCGCCTTCATGACGCTCTGGACCGCCGAGTGGTTGACTCGACGGCGGAACCGCCGTGTCGCGACGTGATCGAGATCGCCGTCGAGCTTCCGCTGGCCCCGTTCGAGCTGCGCGTCGCGGTGAGGCTCGGGGACGGCGTCACGGCCATCATGGGTCCTTCCGGCTCGGGAAAGACCTCGCTCCTGGAAGCCGTCGCGGGGCTGCGTCCACGAGCGCGCGGCCGGATCGCGCTCGACGGCATCGTCCTGCTCGACACGCAGAGCGGCGTGAGGTTGCGCCCGGAACGCCGCCGCGTGGGCTACGTGCCGCAGGGAGCCGGGCTCTTTCCACACCTGACGGTCATGGGAAACGTGCGCTTCGCGGCCCGGGGTGCCGGGAGCCGCGTCCGCGCGGCCATCGAAAGCCTGGAGCTGGCGCCGCTCCTCGACCGCTATCCGGCAACGCTGTCTGGAGGCGAGCAGCAGCGCGTGGCGCTCGCACGCTCACTGGCAAGCGATCCACGGCTCCTGCTGCTCGACGAGCCCCTCGCCGCACTCGACGTCGCGCTGCGCGAGCGGTTCGTCCCCTACCTCCTGCGCGTCCACGACGAGTGGAAGGTGCCGGTGCTGTACGTGACGCACAACGTGGGCGAGGCGCTGGACCTCGCCGAGGCCGTGCTCCTCCTGCGCACGGGGACCGTCGAGGCCCACGGGCCTGCACTCGACCTCCTGTCCCGACCCGCGATGGCGCGGGCCGCAGAGGCCGGCATCGAGAACCTCCGGCACGGGCGGATCGTCGCCCACGACGACCAGGGCGGTACCACCCGGGTCCAGCTCGACGACGGTCAAGCCCTGGCCGTCCCGCTCTCGTCGTCGCGCCTCCCGGGCGAAGCCGTGAATCTGGCGATCCGCGCCGAGGACGTCTTGCTGGCGGTCGAGCCGCTCCGCGGGCTCTCGGCCCGGAACATCATCGAAGCCCGGATCGTGACACTCGACCGGGTCGGCCCCGATGCGCTCCTGCGGTGCCGTGCCGCGTCCGCCTCGGGGTCGGAGCCACGCCCCTGGCTCGTCCGTATCACACCGTCGGCCGTCGATTCTCTCGGCTTGGTGAGCGGGCAGCGCGTGTGGTTGGCGATCAAGAGTCACTCGGTCCGGCTCCTCTAGCTACTCCTCGGCACGATGCCACCCCGCGGCGAGCAGCGCATCGCCGGCTTCCGCTCGCCCGGTCGACGCCTCTACTTCGGCACGACCCCTGACAGCGCGCCGCGCTCCAGCCAGCGCTTCAGCTCCGGCGTGAGGGTGCGCGCCGCCGCCGCTTCGTAGAGCGCCAGGTCCTCCGCCGTGAGGACGTCGCGCCAGCGATCGTTCGTCCCCTTGTACAGGAAGCGGTCGGCGCCGCCTTCGAAGATCATGTTCATCTCCGGCCCGAGCAGGGCCGCGTCCCGCTTCATCGCGGCGAAGGTGGCCGCTTCGGCGAGTACCGGCCACTTCTCCTCCGGGACCTCGATCTCGAGGAAGCGCGCGATGCGGCGCATCTCGCCCTCCAGATCGGCCTTCAGATCGTTGTAGTGAACGAAGAGAAGGTTCGGCAGATGGCGGTAGTCCCAGTAGGAACGCGCGTGGTGATGATGCGACCAGTAGGGGAACCCGTCGCTCTCCCAGGGATACGTGGCCCGCGTGATCCAGAGACGCCAGAACGCACGGATGTCGTCGGGCGGTTCGAGGAAGGGCTCCGCCGGCGCGTTCTCGCCCGAATTCAGCATCTCGCGCGCCAGCGGGGTGTAGGCCCTGATGTGGTTCCACGTCGACATGAAGACGTCCCGGGTGTCCCGCCCGACGTAGATGTACTTGGTGCTCTCCCGGTACGGCAGGCCGTCGAGCGCCAGGTGGCTCTTCAGGAAGCGACGGTGCTCCAGGCTCTCGACGATCGCCACCATCTGGTCTCGTCCCCCGATGAAACGGCAGTCGGGCCAGGGCGAGACCCAGTGAAGCGTGTTGGGCAGGCCGGTGGTCTGGAAGACGAGCAGGCTCACGATGCGCTGGGTCCAGGTCGTGCCGGCCTTGAGCGACGTCGTGATGACGATGTCGTCGGGCCGCGGCACGATGTCGTCCCAGCGGGTTGAATCGAGGTGATGGCACCGGTAGACGCGGGTGCGCTGTGGCAGGGTGCCCATCTCGTGGCGGCTGTGTAACGCGGGCGAAATGCTCTGGCAAGCGACGATGGCCGAGGAACGCGTTCAGCCGTGCTGCCAGATGCGATTGAAGAGGCCGCGCTGGCCGAACTTGGCGATGCGGCCGAGGGCGGCGACCTCGTCGGGGGCGAGGCTCCAGCCGAGGGCGCCGGCATTCTCCTCCGCCTGCGCCGCGTTCTTCGCGCCCGGGATCGGCACGGCGCCCTTGCAGATCAACCAGTTGAGCGCCACCTGCGCCGGCGACTTGCCGCCGTGCGCCGCGCCGATGCGCCGCAGCTCGGAGACGATCGGCTCGATCTCGGTCATCGGGAAGGCAGCGAAGTTGCGTTTTCCCTGCGGGGGGTTCGCGGCACCGTACTTTCCGGTGAGACGCCCCATCGCCATCGGCGAGTAGGCAAGGAGCGTCACGCCGAGCTCCCGGCACGCGCCCAGCAGGCCGTCCGCCTCCGGCATGGTACGCAGCAGCGAGTACTCCACCTGATTGGTCGCGAGCGGAACACCGCTCTCGGCCAGCGCCGCATGGATCGCGCGCATCTCGCGCTCGGAGTAGTTGGACACGCCGACCGCCTTGACCAGACCGGCGTGGTACGGCGCCGCCAGCGCGGCGGCGACCGTGCGCGCCGGGCGGAAGCTGATGGGACCGTGTATCTGATAAAGGTGGACGAAGGGCAGCGCCAGCCGCTCCAACGACGCGCGCAGGGAATTCATCAGCGCACCGGCGAACGGGATGCGCCACGGGAACGGCATGAACTTGGTGGCGACCACGACCCGGTCGCGATTGCCGGCGTCCTCGCGCAACAGGCGGCCAATGATGCGCTCGCTCTCGCCGTTGCCATACATCTCCGCCGTATCGAGGAGCGTGACACCGGAAGCGATCGAGCGCTCGTAGGCGGCGCGGATGGTCTCGAAGCCGTAGCTGCGGTCGTAGCCGTCCATCCCCCAGGTCGATCGGTCGCCCCACGCCCACGTGCCGAGACCCATGACCGGGATCGCCACCTCGCGGCCGGGCAGCGAAATCGAATCGCGGACCATGGTCATGGCCGCACATCTACCACCGATGACGCGGCGGTCGCGACAGCGGGCCGGTGCTTGCCGTCGCGGCGAGGGAACGGAATTATCCCGGGGGTGAGGGTCTTCGTAGGTCGACGGCGCGAGCTCGCCGAGTTGCGTGCGGGTCTGGACGACGCCGTCAGCGGGCGCGGACGGTTCTTCCTCGTCGTCGGCGAAGCGGGCACCGGGAAGACCAGGCTGGTCGAGGAGCTCGCTCGGGACGCGGGACAGCGCGAAGGTGTCGCCCTGTCGCTCGGCTACGAGCCGGCAGCGACGCATTTCCAGGACGCCCTCGACGCCCTCGGTCGGGCGCGACCCGCAGACGAGGGCGAGCGCTGCGAGCTGCTGCTCGCGCGCGGCGACGCGCAAGCAAGATCCGGCGACGGGCGCGGCGCGCGCCAGACGTTCCGGGCAGCCGCCGACATCGCGCGACGGCTGGGCGACGCGGCTCTCCTCGCCCGCAGCGCACTCGGATTCGCGGGCGAGGGCTCCCGTCTGCTCTGGGTGCAGAGCGGCGTCGTCGACCAACCTCGTATGCCGGGAAGTCCGTTCGGCTGCGGCACGGCAAGGGCCTTGCCGACATCGCCATCCTGCTCGCCAATCCGGGCCGGCAGATTCACGTCGCGGACCTGATCGCCGGTGCGCCTTCCG
>VBLD01000085.1:25881-29256 GCA_005879205.1 Deltaproteobacteria bacterium | reverse complement strand
CGCATGCCCTTGGTGATGATCTCCGTCAGCAGCTGGCCGGCGCGCCCGACGAACGGCTCCGCCTGGAGGTCCTCGTCACGACCCGGCGCCTCCCCGACGAAGACGAGTCGCGCCCGGGGGTTGCCGACGCCGAAGACCACATGGGTGCGATGCGGGGCGAGCTTGCAGCGGCGACAGTCGCCGATCGCCTGGCGCAGCTCGTCGAGGGTGCGCGCTTGCGCCACGCCGGAATCGGTGAAGAGATCGGACGGCGAGGCGTCGACCCGTGCGGGACGTGGGGCCGGGGCGGGCACTGCCGTGGTCCGGGGAAAGCCCAGCACCCCGAGCTCGCGCTGGTACTCGACGTACGTGACGAGAACGCTGATTATTTTCGCCAGCTGGCCTTGAGAGGCAGGGGTCCCCATTGTACGATCAGCGGGCGTTGTGGCTTGCCGGCGCCGTGGCGCTTCTCCTCTTCGCCTGGCCCAGCGAGGCACACGCGTGGGGTCCCGTTACCCACCTCGTCCACGGCTCGGAAATTCTGGCCAGTCTTAGCACCCTGGCTCCGGCCCTTCAAGAAATCCTGCGCGCGCACCGGCTCCCGTACCTCTACGGCTGCATCGCCGCCGACATCGTGCAGGGTAAGAAGTACACCCGAAGCCTCTACACGCACTGCCACTGCTGGCCGGTCGGCTGGCAGCTCGTCGAGTCCGCGCGCGGCGAGCGCGAGCAGGCGTTCGCGTACGGCTACCTCTCGCACCTGGCCGGCGACGTCTACTCGCACAACGAGTACGTACCCGTGCAGCTGATCGTCAGCTACCGGGCGCGGACCCTCAAGCACATCTACTGGGAGGCCCGCTTCGATGCCGCCCAGCAGCGCGACCGCTGCCGGCTGATCCGAACCGTGCTCGAGCAGCGCTACCCGGATTGCGATCGGCTCGTCGAGCACGTGGTCGAGCGGACGCTCTTCTCGTTCCGCACCAACAAGCGCATCTTCAACTCGGTGATGGCGCTGCAGCAGTTCGATCAGTGGCAGCGCATGATCCGGCGACTCTCCGAGCGCTCCCGCTATCCGCTTCCCGAGAGCGAGGTCGGTCGCTTCAACGCCGTCTGCGTCGGCGCCATCCAGGACCTGCTCGTGCACGGTCATTCGAGCGCGTGCCAGCAGTCGGATCCGACCGGTCGCGAAACGCTCTCCCGCGCCGAGTCGCTGCGGCGCAAGCTGCGCGCGCTGCGGCGCCGGGGGCGCATGACGGCGGCGCTCGACGCCGAAGTGCGTTCACTGGTGGCGTGACGGCGGGGTGGCGGGAAGGGGTGCCGCCCCGGCTCCCGGTCTTCGCTCCACGCGCGACTCGTAAATCGTAGCGTCCCCCCGAAGCTGCAGGCTCGCGCGGGAGGATACGGAGGTCGCCGGGTCGGCACCCCTTCCCGCCTTGCACGCCGCTGCTACCCCGCGCGACGCACCCGGCGTTGGGCGAGAGAGAGGGGAACGACGTGTTCGGGTTGCGACCCTGATGGTCAGCGCACGCGGCGGAGCGGGCTGCGGCGCTGGGCTGCCGGCAGATGGGCCGCCACCCAGTCGAGGATGCGCTCGGCGACCTCCTCCTTGGAGAGGACGGGGAGCGCTTCTTCGTGGTGGTCGGCGTCGATCAGATGGACGACGTTGGTGTCGCCGCCAAAGGCTGCGCCCGGAACGGTCACGTCGTTGCCGACGATCAGATCGAGACGTTTGTCGGCGAGCTTGCGGCGTGCCTCGCTGACCAGGTCATTGGTCTCGGCGGCGAACCCGACCAGCAGTCGGCGTCCCTTGCGGGTCGACAGTCGGCGAAGGATGTCCGCGTTCGCCTCGAGCTCGAGGGTGAGCGGCCGGCCGGTCCTCTTGAGCTTTCGGTCGAGCGCGCGGCGCGGGCGGTAGTCCGCGACGGCCGCGCCCATGATCACGACGCTGGCGCTCGCGAAGGCGGCATGGACGGCGCGCGCCATCTCCTCGGCCGTGGTGACCGACACCGTGCGGACGCCGGGAGGGGGTCGCAGCGCCGTCGGGCCGCTGACCAGCGTCACCTCGGCTCCCCGCCGCCGCGCCACCCGTGCGATCGCGTAGCCCATCTTCCCACTCGAGCGGTTCGAGAGGTAGCGGACGGGATCGATGGGCTCCTGCGTGGGTCCCGCCGACACGAGCACGCGCTGCGCGGCCAGGTCCTTGGGCGCCAGCACGCGCAGGATCTCCTCGACGACGTCCTCCGGATCGGCTAGGCGACCCGTGCCTTCGTAGCCGCACGCCAGCCACCCGCTCTCAGGCCCCACGATGGAGGCGCCGCGGGCAACCAGGCGTGCGAGGTTCTCCTGGACCGTCGGGTGCTCCCACATGTGCACGTTCATCGCCGGGGCCAGCACGAGCGGTGCCCGCGCCGCCAGCAGGACCGTCGTCAGGAGATCGTCGGCGATGCCGGTGGCGAGCTTGGCGATCAGGTTGGCGGTCGCAGGCGCGATGGCGATGGCATCGGCCTCGTCGGCGAGCCGGATGTGGCCGATCTCCGACTCCTGGGTGAGGTCGAAGGTGTCGGTGGCCACCGGCTGTCCGGCGAGCGTCTGGAAGGTGAGCGGCGCGACGAAGCGCTGCGCGGCGGCAGTCATGACGACCCGCACGCGGGCGCCTGCCGCGGCGAGCAGCCGCACCACGTCGCACGCCTTGTAACAGGCGATCCCGCCGCTCACGCCGACGACCACGGTCTTCCCGTCGAGTCGCATCGCCCTACCCCGCCTCGGCCGGCGGCGCGTCGCGCCCGGCGAGCCGGATGAGCTGCGAGACCGAGACGTCCTCGCGCGCCAGGAACACCCCCGCCGTGCCGATATTGACGAGCATCTGGACCACCCAGGTGAACAGCGAATAGCCCACGGCCGCATCCTTCGGAACCGCGAAGAAGCCGAGCGCCAGCACGCAGCCCGCCTGCCACGTCCCGACGAAGCCGGGCGCCTGAGGCAGGAAGACGAAGGCCGCCACCACCACGACAACAGCCAGCGAAGCGACGATGAGCGGCACCTGGATGTCGAGCGCCAGGAAGCCGAACAGGAAGGTGAGCGCGATCACGCCCCAGAGGTAGACCGAGTACGCGATCACCACGGTCACGGTCGCGCCATCGGAGAGGCCGGCGAGGCCGTTCAGGAAGGCGGTGCACACCGGGGCGAGCCCACGTGCGAAGCGCGTCGGCAGCCAGCCGAGCATCCAGCCCACCAGCCGATCGGCAAGCGCGCGGTTGCGCTGCATGACGAGCAGCACCAGGAACCCGACGGCGGCCACGACGGCGAGCGCCCACGCCCCTTGCCGCATCGCGCGCGGGATCGGATATGCGAGCGCCACGCCGAGGAAGCAGCCGATCACGAGCAGCATGTCGAACA
>VBLD01000085.1:18191-25838 GCA_005879205.1 Deltaproteobacteria bacterium | reverse complement strand
CGGAGCTCGCCCCGAAGCCGATGGCCGTCGCCGCGAGGGCCGGATAGAGCTCGACGTGGCCCATGGGGCGCAGCAGCACGCGCCAGCGCTGCGCCCGGATGTAGAGCGTCACCAGGCTGACGCCGACGAGGGCCGCCGCCCAGCCGGGCCGCGCCCCGGCCAGCAACGCGCCTACCCGCTGCCAGTCCGTCCCGCGGGTCGCGAAGTACAGGCAGAGCAGCGAGACGGCAACGCCGACGAATGAGCGGAGCGCGGTGCGCAGGCGGTCCCTCCAGCGGCCCGGGCAGGGCCGCGCGGCATTATTCCCCGGCTCGCCGCGGGACGAAAGACTCGCGCATCCCCGGGCGGGCGAGCGCCCACAGCCCGATCGTCGCCGTCACGAGCCCGGCCCCGATCAGGAGCGAGGACAAAAGGTCCCACGACGAATCCATCCTCACGCCGAGTCCGAGGACCAGGAGCAGGAAGCCGACTGGCCGCGACTTCCCGCCCGGAGCGTCGCTCATGCAGGTGTGCCCCCGAGCGCCCGGAAGGCGAGCCGCGCCCGAACGAGGGCGGTCCAGGCTGAGAGCGCGGCCAGCAGCACCCAGCTGCCGCGGAAGAACGCACCGAGCCCGAGAAAGGTCGCAAACTCGGAGTAGCGGTCGACCACGGAATCGACGAGCGCCCCCCGGCGTCCGGCGGCTCCGTTGCGTCGCGCGACACCGCCATCGAGGATGTCGAGGGTGCCCGCCAGGATCGTGAGCCAGCCGGCCACGAAGATCCACCCCGCCCAGAACGCCGCCCCCGCGACGAGGCTCACACCTAGCTGCGCATACGTGAGCAGATCGGCCCGCACGCCCCAGACGACGAGCTGGTCCTCGAAGGGCGCGAGCACGCCCCTGTACCAGCCACGCACGCGCGGGCCGAGCAGCGGCGGCGCCGCATCGGCGGCCGCCGAGGCGACCACGGTGCGCGCGTAGCCCCTGAGCGCGAGGACCACCGCGACGCCGATGACGCCCGCGGCGACGGCGGCGGTTCCCGGCCGGCAGGCCGGCGGCACGCCTAGCGCTCGATCTCCCCGCGGAGGAAGTGCTCGACCCGTTCCTTCGCGAGATCGTCGGCGAGCTGCCGCGGCGGGTGCTTCATCAGGTACGCCGCCACGCTGGTGAGCGGACCGCCGATGCCCCGATCGCGCGCCACGCGGCAGCAGCGGATGGCGTCGATCACACAGCCGGCGGAGTTGGGGCTGTCCTCGACCGACAGCCGGACCTCGAGCTCGATGGGCGCGTTGGCGAACCCGCGGCCCTCCATGCGGAGGAAGCACACCTTGTTGTCGCGCTGCCACGCCACGTAGTCGCTCGGCCCGATGTGGATGTCAGCCCGCGGCAGGGGCTCGGGAAGCATGCTCTGCACGGCCTCGGTCTTGGAGCGCCGCTTCGCCCCCGTGCGCGCTCGGTTGAGCATGTTCAGGAAGTCGGTGTTGCCGCCCGTGTTCAGCTGGTAGGTGCGGTCGAGGGAGACACCGCGATCGACGAACAGGCGGGCGAGCATCCGATGCAGGATGGTGGCGCCGAGCTGCGACTTGACGTCGTCGCCGATGATCGGAATGCGGCGCCGCTCGAACTCCGCGGCCCATTGCGGATCGGAGGCGATGAACACGGGGATGCAATTGACCAGCGACACGCCGGCTTCGAGACAGGCGCGGGCATAGTGCTCGGTCGCGGCCTGGCTGCCGACCGGCAGATAGTTGACCACGATCTCCGCGCCGCTGCGCTGGAGCACCTCGACGACGTCCACCGGTCGTCGCTCGGCGACGACGAACGCCTCCTCGGGGGGGTAGTCGCGCATGTGCTCCGAGATGCCGTCGAGCACCGGACCCATCTCCACGACCACCGGCGAACGCGGCAGCCGCGGATAGAGGGGACGCGTGTTGTTGGGCAGCGCCACCGCGGCCACGTCGAGGGGCTGGCCCACCTTCCGCGCATCGACGTCGAAGGCACACACCGCCTCGATGTCGCTCGGACGATAGCCGCAGACCTCGTAGTGCATGAGGCCGATCGGGTGCCCGTCGGTCGCCGGGTCCGGGGCGCGATAGAACTCGATGCCCTGCAGCAGGCTGCTGGCACAGTTGCCCACACCGACGATGCCGACGGTGATCTTTCTCATTCGTGTGGCTCGTGCGGGTGGTCGGGAACGGGCCCGCTCGAGGCGCGCCCCATATACTCAACGGCAGGAGGGCTGTAAATGCCGCGCGGCGCAGCGCGCAAACTTACTTCTTTCGGAACCGGGACGGGAAGTCGGGCGCAAACGCGTGCTCGGGGTGGATGCGACGGGCCTTGGTCAGGAGCTGGTCCTCGGTCTCGGGATCGTCCGGGTTCGGCACGCAGCAGTCGACCGGACACACGGCGGCGCACTGCTCCTGATCGAAGAAGCCGACGCACTCGGTGCACTTCTCGGGCACGATGTAGTACACGTCCGCGGCCAGGGCCGGATGATTGCCGCCGTCGCCGTTCCACGGCACACCACCTTCGTAGATCGCCGTGTTCGGGCATTCGGGCTCGCAGGCTCCGCAGTTGATGCATTCGGCGGTGATCATCGTGGACATTGCAATCGGCCCCCTGAATTCAGGCGGGGACTATACCGGCGGGCGGGCGCGGATGACAACCGAAAACCGGCGATCAAGCGCTCGCGCCCGCTGGCACCACGCCGAGGCGCGCGACCTCCGCCGCCACGCGCTCGGCCAGCCCGCGAAACTGCATGCTCACCGGGTGATCCGGGGTGGCGACCACGATAGGATGGCCGCGGTCGCCCCCTTCCCGGACCTCCGGCACCAGAGGGATGCGCGCCATGAGGGGAACCCCGAAGCGCTCGGCCAGCGCGTCGGCTCCCCCGCGACCGAAGACCGGGTCCTCGGTGCCGCACTGCGGGCAGACGTAGCCGCTCATGTTCTCGACCACACCGAGCACGGGCGTGCTCACCTGCGCGAACATCGCCATCGTCCGCCCGACGTCGAGGAGCGCGACGTCCTGGGGCGTGGTGACGATCACCGCCCCAGTCACCGGCACCTGCTGCACGAGAGTCAGCTGAGCGTCGCCCGTCCCCGGCGGCAGGTCGACGACGAGGTAGTCGGTGGGACCCCAGTCGACGTCGCGCAGGAACTGCCGCACGATGCCCATGACGAGCGGGCCGCGCCAGATGACCGGTGACTGCTCGTCGAGGAAGAACCCCATCGAGATGAGCCGGATTCCATGGCGCTCGACGGGCTGGATGCGCTTTGCCGCCGTCGCGTGCGGGCGCTCCGCCGTGCCGAACATGATGGGCAGGCTCGGCCCGTAGACGTCGGCGTCCAGCAGCCCGACGCGGCCGAGCCGGGCGAGCGCCAGCGCGAGATTCACGGCCACCGTCGACTTGCCGACGCCTCCCTTGGCGCTCGCCACCGCCACCACGTGCCCGACGCCGGGAAGCGCCGCGCGCTCTGCGAACGGATCCTTACCGCGGCCTTCGCTCGCCAGGCGGATCTCGACCTTGCCGACACCCGGCTCGGCGCCGAGCACGCGCTCCACGTCGGCGGCGAGCTGCCGGAGCACCTCGGGCTTGTCCGTGCCCGGGCGAAGATGCACCCGCACCGTGCCGCCCTCGATCGCGAGGTCGGTGACCATTCCGAGCCGCACGATGTCGCGATTGAAGCCGGGAAAGCGCACGGCACGGAGCGCGTCCCGCAGCCGCTCTGGCGTGAGCGCCATGGCCCGCACATAGCGGCGGGCCCTGGAAAAGGCAACGTTTCAGGGCGCGTCACCCAAGCGCCGACGCGAACCCGGTTGTCCGAGAGAAGCAAACACGGTAGGGCGCGACCGGACATCCAACGGAGGCGTTCCCTTCCGGTGCACCGTGAACGTCGACGCCATCGCGACCGACACCGACCCCGACGTCGACGACGCCGCCGACGCGGCGAACAACTCGACCACCGTCGAGGTGGACGTCGTCGACAAGAACGACCTGTAGCGGACGCCGGCTCGGGATGGCGTCGGGCGCCTTGACTTTGCCCATCGCTTCGCAGTGGAATCGGTCGCCTGCGCCGTGAAGTCCCTCGCCCCCACCGCCGCGGTTGTCGCTCATCCCCCGCCGATCGCCGAGGACCTCGCCCGGGTCGAGGAGCGGCTCGGCGAGGAGCTCGTGTCGCGCGAGAGCCGGCTCGCCACGATCGCGTCGCACCTCCTCGGCGCGGGGGGTAAGCGGGTCCGGCCGTCCGTCGTGCTGCTCGCGTTTCACGCGGCCGGGGACGGCGCCCGGCGGCACGACGACGCCATCGAGGCGGCGGTAGCCCTCGAGCTCATCCACTCGGCGACGCTGCTGCACGACGACATCATCGACGGCGGCGACGTCCGGCGCGGGCGCCCGTCGGCGCTGCGGACCTTCGGCGTCTCCGACACGCTGGTGGCGGGCGACTTTCTCTTCAGCCGCGCCTTCGCCCTCTGCGCCCGCTTCGAGCCGGCCGTCATCCGCTGGGCCGCCGACGCCTGCGTGAGCCTCACCGAGGGCGAGATCCTGCAGGGCCGCTTCCGGCACAATCCGTCCGTGACCGTCGCCGACTACCTGGAGATCATCCGGCGCAAGACGGCGTCGCTCTTCGCCGCCGGCGCACGCACCGCGGCGCACCTCGCCGGGGCGAGCCCGGAGCTCGTCGAGGCCATGGCGGCGGGCGGCGAGCACATCGGCCTCGCGTTCCAGGTGAGCGACGACCTGCTCGACGTCGTCGGCCATCCCGGCACCACCGGGAAGCCGCGCGGCATCGACCTCCGCGACGGCAACCCCTCGCTGCCGATCGTGCTGGCGCTCCGTGCCGATCCCGAGTTCGCGCGGCTTTTCGCCAGCGACCGTCTCGCCGGCAGCGACGTCGAGGCCGGCCTCGGTCGCATCCGGCAGAGCGGGGTGCTGGCGGAGGTCGCGGCACGCGCACAGTCTCACGTCAGCGCGGCGCTGGAAGCGCTCGTGCGCCTGCCCGCCTCGCCCTACCGCCGCGCCCTCGAGGCGCTCACCCAGAGCCTCGGCGAGCGGTCGGCCTGAGAGTCTCCCCAAGCGCGAACAGTGGCCCCGGGGCTCATTCGTGCCACCACCGCGGCCCGGGCCGCCCCGGGGGGCGAGCCGCGCCACGTCGATCGTCGCGGCCGGGTGCCCGTTTAGCGGGGAGCCGCGTGCGCGGCAACCTGCGTTGACTTGGGCGGCCGTGGGACCGAAGATGCCGCCCGTGCCGCGCGACGGATTCGGGCGCGAGATCGACTACCTGCGCATCTCCCTCACCGACCACTGCAACCTCCGGTGCGTCTACTGCATGCCGCTTGCCGGGAACCACTATGCGCCCTCGCCCGACCTGCTGACCGCGGCCGAGATCGAGGCGGTCGCGCGCGCTGCGGTCGCCGTCGGCTTCCGCAAGTTCAGGTTGACCGGCGGCGAGCCGACGCTGCGCGCCGACCTGGTCGAGATCGTCGAGCGGCTGGCGGGGGTGGCGGGGGTGCACGACCTCGCCATGACCACGAACGGGGTGCGGCTGCCGGGACTCGCACCACGTCTCGCGGCGGCAGGCCTCAAGCGGATCAACGTCCACCTCGACAGCCTGGACGCCGCGCGCGTCGCTCGCGTCATGCGCTGGGGGACCCTTGCGGAGATCTGGGCCGGGATCGAGGCCGCGGAGGCGGCCGGTCTCCGTCCGATCAAGCTGAACGCGGTCGTCGTCCGTCGCTTCAACGAGGAGGACGTGGTCCCGCTCGCGGCCCTGACCCTCGAGCGCGACTGGCACGTCCGCTTCGTCGAGACGATGCCGCTCGGTCGCGGCGAGGTCGCGGCGGTCGCGCGGGCCGGGCTGGTGCCGAGCGCGGAAAGCCGCACGTGGATCGAGGCGGCACTCGGGCCGCTCCTGCCGCTCCCCCCCACCGATCCGGCAGACGAGTCTCGCAACTACCGCCTCCCGGGCGGGCGCGGCGTGGTCGGCTTCATCAGCCCCGTCTCGGAGCCGTACTGCGCGACCTGCAACCGGATGCGGCTCACCGCCGAGGGCCGCTTCCACCTCTGTCTCCTGCGGGACGACGAGATCGACGTGCGCGGGGCGCTGCGCGCCGGCGCCGAGCTCGACGCCATCGGCCGCCTCCTGCTCCGGGCGGTGGGCTCCAAGCCGACCGGACACCGGCTCGATCTCGGCCACTCGACCGAGGCGCGCGAGATGTACCAGATCGGCGGCTAGCGCGGATGAACGTCGTCGGCCTCGACGAGGCATCGCGCGCCGTGGGGGGTGCCGTGCTCGGCCCGCGCGAGATCGCGGCGGCGCTCGGGTTCGACCCGTTCGCGGTCCTCTCCGCAGAGGAGCGGGCGGCGGTGGCGCGCATCCCGTTTGCGGCCGCCGACCTGGAGCGCGCGCGGGCCGACGGCGAGATGCTGGTGCTCAGGCTCGCGCGGGGTCCCGAGGGTCCGCTCACCATGCTCCAGCTCGCCGGCCGTGTCGACGGTGGCTTCGACCCGAAGGTCCACAAGGGCGTCGGCTACCTGCTGCGCGACGAGTGGACGATCGACGAGCAGCCGTTCGCGGCCGCGGAGACGTGCCGCACGGGCTGGTGGCTCGTCCGGCGCGAGCCGTTGCCGGCGACGCTCAACCGGGGGTATCGCGAGCAGGAGGCCGCGCTGGCGGCGCTCGGCCCCGCCCGGCCCGAGCGCCCGCGTCGCCGCAGTGCCGCGGAGATCGCCTTCGACACGCTCTGCTGGCAGCGTGCGCACGATGAGCGCCTGCTGGCGGGCGTCTGGGACTGGTCGCGTAGCGAGACGCTCGACGGCGGGTACGCCGCCCTCGGCGAGTTCGGCCCGCAGGGCCTGCGGGTGATCGCCTACTCGGGCGCGGTCCGTTTCGGGACGCTCGGCGCCTGCCCCCAGCGCTGACGCATTGCCACTCGCGGCCGGGGCCTGGTAGGAGCCCCTCCCGTGTACTTCGTCACGACCAAGCGCGCCGGTTACGCCCTCTTCTGCACGACGCCGAGCGAGCGCGCCGCCATCGGCGTCACCGACGATCAGCAGCGCGTGCACCTGCTCGCACGCACGGCCGCGGGCTGGGAGGTGCGCCACGACTGGCCGGTCGGGGAGCACTCCCACACCGAGCTGCTGACGCGGCTCGGCCGGGTCGAGGAGCCCGAGACGATCGAGGAGCTGGTCCGGCTGGCGCTGGGCGCGTGACCATGCGGGGCGCCCTCGACGGTCTCCGCGTCCTCGAGATCGGCGAGCTGGTGAGCGCTCCGTATGCCGCCAAGCTGCTCGCCGACCTCGGCGCCGAGGTGGTGAAGATCGAGCCGCCCGCGGGCGACCCGGCGCGCCGGCGGGGGCCGTTTCCCGGCGGCACGCCGCATGCAGAGAAGAGCGGGCTCTTCCTCTACCTCAACGCCAACAAGCGCGGCATCACGCTCGACCTCGCGAGCGCGGCCGGGCGGGAGGCGCTCGACCGCCTGGTCGCCGGCGCCGACCTCCTCGTGCACAACGTCCATCCGCTGGATATGGCGGCCTGCGGTCTCGACTACGCCCGCCTCGCGACGCTGAATCCGCGGCTCGTGATGACCTCGATCGCCCCCTTCGGACTCGCGGGTCCGCACGCCCGCTACCGCGGATGCGACGTGGTCACCTGGAGCGCCGGCGGCG
>VBLD01000085.1:11435-18098 GCA_005879205.1 Deltaproteobacteria bacterium | reverse complement strand
CACGACCGGGCGCGGCGAGCACGTCGAGGTGTCGGCCCAGGAATGCGTCGCGGCCATCCTCGAGCTGACCTTCGAGTACTGGCCCTACACGGGCCTCGTCGCCTCGCGGCTCGGCCAGAAGCCGATCCAGCCGCTCTGCTTCATGGAGTGCCGCGACGGCTGGATCTTCCTGTGCGCCATCGAGGAGCATCAGTGGGAGCGCTTCGTCGACATCATGGGCAACCCCGAATGGGCGGGTCTCGAACTGTTCGCGAACCGCCTGGCGCGCGGCGCCAACTTCGACGCCCTGCAGGCCCTCCTCCAGGAGTGGTGCCGCGACCAGTCGGTCCAGGAGCTCTACGAGGCGGCGCAGCGCCGGCGCATCCCGTTCGCACCCGTCTCGACCATGGGCGACCTCGTCGCCTCGCCCCACCTCCGCGCCCGCGGGTTCTTCGTCACCGTCGAGCATCCCGCCGCCGGACCGGTCACCATGCCGGGGGCGCCGTACAAGCTCTCCGCCACGCCGTGGCAGCTCCGCCGCCCGGCGCCGTGCCTCGGGCAGCACACGGCCGAGGTGCTGGCCGAGGTCGGGCTCGACACAGTGGCGGTCGGGGGCGCCGCATGACCGGCCGGCACGCACCGCTCGCCGGCCTGCGGGTCGCGGACTTCACGTGGGTATGGGCCGGCCCCTTCTGCACCCTCCAGCTCGCCCACCTCGGGGCCGAAGTGATCCGCGTCGAGACGGCGACGCGCATCTGCGTCACGCGCCTCCTCCCACCCTACCCGCGCGACATGGAGTTCGGCCCGAACCGCAGCGGCTACTTCAACCAGTACAACCAGGGGAAGAAGAGCCTGACGCTCGACCTCAAGCGCCCCGAGGCCGTCGCCATCGCCAGGCGGCTGTGCGCCGCGAGCGACGTCGTGGTCGAGAACTTCGCCGCGGGGGTGATGGACCGGATGGGCCTCGGCTACGAGGTGCTCCGCGCGGTCCGCCCCGATCTGGTCATGATCGCGCTCTCGGGCTACGGGGCCACAGGTCCCGATCGCGACAAGGTGTCCTACGGCCCGGCGCAGGTGCCCTTGTCGGGCCTCTCGTCGGTCACCGGCTACCGGGACTGGCCGCCGATGCACGTCGGCATCTCGTACGGCGACCCGACGGGCGGCCTCCACGGCGCCGTCGCCGTCCTCGCCGCGCTGCTCCACTGCGCCCGCACGGGAGAGGGGCAGTACGTCGACCTCTCGCAGTGGGAGTCGTCGATGACGGTCCTGCCCGAGGCCGTCGTCTCCTGGACCATGAACGGCGTGGCACCTCCGCGCGACGGCAACCGGGACGCACACATGGCGCCGCACGGGATCTTCCGCGCCGCGGGCGACGATCGCTGGATCGCCATCGCGATCGAGGACGACGCGGCGTGGGCGCGGTTCGCCCGCTGCCTCGGTCGCCCGGAGCTCGGCGACGACGCGCGCTTCGCGACGCTCGTCGCCCGCAAGCGCCACGAGGACGAGCTCGAGACGCTCGTGACGGAGTGGACGCGGGCACGTTCGCCCGAGGCGGCGACGGCCGAGCTCCAGGCGGCCGGCATCGCCGCCTTCACCGCCGCCACCAACCGCGACGTCGCCGAGGACCCGCACCTCGCCGCCCGGGAGTTCTTCGTCGAGCTGCCCCATCCCGAGGTGGGCGCGCGCCGGCACATCGGCGTGCCGTGGCGCATGTCGGCGAGCGACTGCCGGGTCCGCCGGGCCGCTCCGTGCCTCGGCGCCGACACCGACCAGGTGCTGCGCGAGGCATGCGGCTACTCGGACGCCGAGATCGCCGGGCTGCGGGCGCGCCAGGTCCTCGTCTGATCAGCGGGTTTGCCCGCGCAGGCGCAGCCAGGGCAGGAGATTGCGCACCCCGGCCCGCGCCGTCGGGCTGAAGAAGATGATCCCGGCCGTCAGCAGCAGGTAGACGATCGCATGCGCCCAGCGCGCGAGCGGCGAGGTGAGAAAGAGCTGGGGGACGAAGAGCGAGAACAGCACGAGCGCCTCGCCCCGGGTGAATCGGAAGTTCGAGATCACCACCAGCGCGAAGATCGACTGCGCGGAGGTGAGCAGGATCTCCTCGCGCTGGCGCCGGTCGAGAACCATGGGCGCGAGCCTGCCCTGCGACAGCGCGAAGGCCGCCGGCAGCGCACCCACCAGCAGCGTCCACTGGTTCACGGTCGAGGAGATGAGCGTGCCGATGCTCGCCGCCGCTGCACCGCGGAGCGCGAAGAGCACGGCCACGATGAACTCCGGGGACTCCGAGACCAGCGGCGCGACCCACTGGACGAGGAGGAACTCCTCGATGTGGAATTGCCGACCGACGGCGAGCAGGCTCTCGGCGAACGGCTCGGCGCTCGTGTAGATGGCGCCGCCGGCGAGCGCCATGATCGCGAGCGTCGCGGCGCGCCGGCCGGTTTTCCCGGCGCGCGCGATCAGCTCCGACGGCCCCTCGAGCGACGGCTCCTCGTGGTGCGCGCGGCCCGCGGCGAGCATGTAGGCGATGAACATGACGAGGAGCACGGCCGTGTCGAACACGCTGAGCGTGCCTTTGATCGGGATCAGGAATGAATAGGCGGTGGCCAGCGCCAGGTAGTTGACCTCGACCGCCTGATCGCGCGGCAGCGAGATGCCGCGCCGGCGATGGCGGAGCCAGATGGTGAGCACCGACGCTGCCCAGCCGACGCCGATCAGCAGGCGGTTCCCGCCGGTCATGTTGGCCGTCGCATAGGCCGTGTAGGCGGGGTCCTGTCCCGCCCGCCACGCGAAGTAGACGTCGACGGCATACTCGGGGAGGACCGCGATCAGTGCGAGCACGGCGAGCGCGAGCGCCCGCGGGACGTCGAGCTGCGCCACCTCCGCCGTCCACGACAGGAGGAAGCCGGCGCCGAAGATCGCCGCGCCCGAGGCGACGGCCGTCTCGACCGGCCCCACCGCCGCGCCCGTGAAGTGCAGCGCGAACCACACGACCGGCAATGCGAGCGCGCCGGCCAGCCAGAGAGCCGAGCGCATCACGCCAGATCGCGCGCCACGGCCAGCAGGTCGACGCTCGGCTCCCGACGCTTCTGCCAGGCGTCGGCCAGGGGCACCCGCGTCACCTTGCCGCAGACCTCCCCGGCCATCATGCCGCCACCGTCGAGCACGATGTCGACCGACGCGGCGCCGAGGCGGCTGGCGAGGATGCGGTCGCGAGCCGTCGGCGTCCCCCCGCGCTGGATGTGGCCGAGCACGCAGACGCGCGGCTCGAGCCCGGTGAGGTCACGGATCTCGTCGGCGATGCGGAACACCCTCCCCTGCTCCCCGCTCTCCGCCACGACGATGATGCTCGATCGCTTCCCGCGCTGCCAGCTCTGGCGCAGCTCGTGACCGAGCGCGATCAGGTCGGTGGGGATCTCCGGGATGAGGACATCCTCGGCGCCGCCCGCCACTCCGACGCCGAGCGCGATGTCACCGCTCGTGCGTCCCATCACCTCCACCAGGAAGAGCCGCTCGTGGGACGCGGCCGTGTCGCGGATGCGGTCGATCGCGTCGAGGGCCGTGTTGATCGCCGTGTCGAAGCCGATCGTGAAGTCGGTGCCGAAGACGTCGTTGTCGATCGTCCCGGGGACGCCGGCCACCTGCACGCCGTGCTCGGCGGCGAGCAGCGTGGCGCCACGAAACGTGCCGTCTCCGCCGATGACGACCAGCCCTTCGATTCCGGCGCTCTGCAGCACGGCGGCCGCGCGCGCCCTTCCCTTCGGATCGAGGAACTCCTCGCAGCGCGAGGTCCCGAGCACGGTGCCCCCCCGCTGGATGATGTTCGCCACCTCCGCCCGCGTGAGTGCCCGCATCTCGCCGGCGAGCAGCCCGGCGTAGCCCCGGCGGATGCCGATGACCTCGAGCCCCTTGCCGATGGCATGACGGACGGCGGCGCGAATGCCGGCGTTCATGCCCGGCGCGTCGCCGCCGCTGGTCAGAATCCCGATCCGCCGCATCGGCCTATGATAGCAAGCCTCGGCGCCGCGCCCGACAGCGGGGCCCGGCGGCGGGGAGGCGGGAAGGGGCGCCGCCCTTCCCGCCGTGCCCGTCGTTGGTTCCGGTCGTGCGCACCGCCGCCTCCTCCCTCCTCCCCCCGGGCACGTCAGCGGCGCGTCGGGGGGGCGCCGAGCGTGCGGGCGTATCGTTCGGCGGTCCGCGCGAGCGCCTGGTCGAGCAGCTCCTCGCGCGTGAGCCAGCGACCGCCCCCCTCGACGAAGCGAGGCAGCTGGAGGAGGTTCTCGCTGAGCGCCTGCTGCGCGTACTCGAAGCGATCGACGGCGAGTAGCGCGCCGTCCGGCACGTGCACCAGCGTCGCCTCGTAGGCAATCGACGCCGGCGTCCTCACCGCCCACGCCGTTCCCTCGCGCTCGTGGTAGCGCGACAGGGTGCCGAAGATGGCCACGTTTGCCCCGACCTTGTCCGCGATGCGCGCCGCCATGCGCGCGTCGTACGCACCGGTATCGGCAAGCGACCAGACGCCTGCCACGCGATCCGGGTCGACGACCGCGATGCCGGCCGCGGCGAGATGGACACCGAGCTTCCGTGCCGCCAGAGGGCCGGCGTCCGCCGGCACCGTCTCGCCGTCGGGGCGCACCTCCGTGCCGCGCACGGTCCCCGTCCCGAAGGGGACGACGGCCACGCGGGCCGGTCCGGTCAGCGCCGGGACGGGCCGCGGCGGCCCCGGCCGTGGACACGCCGCGAGGACGACCAGCGCGCTCACCAGGGCTACCCGTCGAACCATCGCCGTCCGTTCTACACCGGCGTACGCTCGGCTGGAAAAGGCCTCCCGCGTGCAGTATGCGGAATGCATGGCGAACAACAGCGTCCCGCCGCGCGGCCGGACATGACGCGCGCACTCGCCGTGGTCATCGGCCTCACGGGGGGGACGCTCGGCGGGCTCGTCGGCCTCGGCGGTGGCTTCGTCATGGTCCCGCTGATGGTGTACCTCCTGGGAATGCCGCAGCACGACGCGCAGGGTACGTCGCTCGCCATCCTGCTGCCACCCGTCGGCTGCCTCTCCGTGCTCCAGTACTGGTGCGCCGGGCACGTGGACGTCGCCGTCGCTTTGTGGGCCGCCCTCGGCTTCCTCGTCGGCGGCTGGCTCGGAGGCACGATCGCTCAGCAGATCGCCGGGCGCGTCTTTCGCCGCTGATGGCCGTCGGTTGCGTGCGCCCGTGAGCTTCGTCACCCGACTGCGTCCCGAGCTGATCCACGTCGCCCCTCCGTGGCGAACGTTCGACGAGACCGTGGGCGGCCTCGTCGAGAGCCTGGTCGCGGCGGGGACGCTCGACGAGGCGGTGAGGGAAGCCGCCGTGCGCGCCGTCATCGCGCGCGAGGCGGAAGCCTCGACGGCGCTGCTCGACATCGGGGTCGGGGTACCGCATGCGCGTCTCGCCGGCCTCGCGCAGGCCGTGGTCGCCCTCGCCGTCTCCCGCACCGGTCTCTACGAACCGGTTCCGACGGTGGCGGTCGCCACCGTCGCGCTGGTGCTCTCCCCGCCCAGCGCCGCGGCGGACCATCTGCACATCCTGACCGAGATCGCCACGCTCCTGCGCTCGGCCGATCTGCGCGCCGCGCTGCTCGCCGCCCCGGACGCGCGAGCCGCGATCGCGGCGCTCGGTGCACATGCCCGGGGAGCGCCGATCTAGACCTCCCAGGCGACGTACTCGTCGAGCGCCTCGCCGCCGATCTCGATCCGGTACGGGCCGGCCAGGCGGTACTGCGCCCCGTTCGCCAGGGCGAGCCCCAGACGGCGGCGGTCGGCCTGGATGGCGGCGCGGATCGACTCGTCGGCAGGCGCCGCCGCGCCGCGCGGGACGCGCATCAAGACGAGCGCCTTGGGCGCGGTGGGGCTCATCGACGTGGCCTCAGCTTTGATGGCCGCGACGGGTTTTTCAAGGTCTACCGAGTCCCCGCGCGATTGCCGCGATGCGTCTTCCGGGGTAGCATCGCGCGCGCAATGATCGGCAGGGCGCTCGGGACCGCTTGGAGCACAGTCGGGGAATGGCTCGGTTCCGCCTGCGTGAGCCTCGGAACGCGAATTCGGACGCACGCCGATCCACTCGCGCGTATCCTTGGCCTGCCTGCCGCCCGTCCCGATGCCCCGGCGCAGCGCCTTCTCGAGCCATTTTCGTCCGAGCCCGAGGAGCAGGCCAAGGAAGCGAAGTATTTCCTCGGCGTCGAGCCGACGCCGGC
The DNA here is from genome assembly GCA_005879205.1 of Deltaproteobacteria bacterium. Lineage (GTDB taxonomy): Bacteria > Desulfobacterota > Binatia > DP-6 > DP-6 > DP-3. Next base: position 11,885 of record VBLD01000085.1, on the reverse strand, counting down.
CTCGGCTCCGTCACCACGGTCGACCATCCCCGCCACCCTCGTCGACCGGGAACCCGGATCGCCCCCACGCGCCTACGGGCGCGACCGCATCGTGCTGCTCGTGCGCGATCCGTGGTGGGTCTTCGCCTACTGGGAGCTCACTCCGACCAGCCGGATCGAGACGCTGCGCCGGCTGGGCGCGGAGGCCGAAGGGGCGATCGAGGTTCTTCGCATTCACGACGTGACCTTCATCGACTTCACGGGCGAGAATGCCTGGACCTCGCTGGACGTCGAGCCGACGCCGGGAACGGAGAGCTGGTACGTGAACGTCTGGAAGCCCGCGGCGTCCTACTGCGCCGAGCTGGGCGTTCGAACCCAGGCGGGACGGTTCGTCCCGATCATGCGGTCGAACACGGTGACGACGCCGCGGCCACAGCCCTCGCCCGACACGACGGTGCGTTGGGTCGTGCT
>VBLD01000085.1:0-11367 GCA_005879205.1 Deltaproteobacteria bacterium | reverse complement strand
GCCCATTCCCCCGCGCCGCCGGGCTCCAGCGACCTCCACGCGTCGCGGTCGCCGGCCCGCTGAGCCGGCCCGCGTCGCACTCCATGGCACGCGGAAGCCTCGCCCTCGTCCTGCACGCACACCTGCCCTTCGTGCGTCATCCGGAGCACGAGGACTTCCTCGAGGAGCGATGGTTCTACGAGGCGGTCACCGAGACCTACGTGCCGCTGCTCGAGGTGCTCGAGACGCTCGACCGCGATCGCGTTCCCTGCCGCCTCACCATCTCCATCAGCCCGACGCTCCTCGGCATGCTGGCCGACCGGCTGCTGCGTGCGCGCTACCTGCGCCACCTCGACCGGCTCGTCGAGCTGGCGGAGAAGGAAGAGCGCCGGACGCGCGGCGACGGGCAGTTTCACCGCATCGCCGAGCTGTACCTCGCCCGCTTCTACCGGGTGCGCGCGGTCTTCCTCGACGAATGGCAGCAAGATCTCGTCGCCGCCTTCCGGACCTACCAGGAGCACGGCGTGATCGACGTCATCACCTGCGCGGCGACGCACGGCTTTCTGCCGATGCTCGGGCCGAACCCGGCCGCCGTCCGTGCCCAGGTGGAGGTGGCCGCCGCCGAGTACCGCCGCTTCTTCGGACGCTCGGCCGAGGGCTTCTGGCTGCCCGAGTGCGCCTACGAGCCCGGGCTCGATGCCGAGATCGCGCGCGCCGGGTTCCGTTACTTCTTCGTCGACACCCACGGCATCGCGCACGCCACCCCCCGCCCGGTCTACGGCGTGTACGCGCCGATCGCGTGCGACTCCGGCGTCGCCGCCTTCGGTCGCGACCCCGACAGCTCCAAGCAGGTGTGGAGCGCCGAGGAAGGCTATCCTGGGGACTTCTGGTATCGCGACTTCTACCGCGACATCGGCTTCGACCTCGACTACGACTACGTGCGCCCCTACCTGCCGCCGACCGGCCAGCGCATTCACACCGGCCTCAAATACCACCGCATCACCGGCAAGACGGACCACAAGGAGCCCTACGACCCGGAGCGGGCACGGGCACGCGCCCAGGTTCACGCCGACCACTTCGTCGACACCCGGCTTGGGCAGGTGGACTGGCTGGCGCGCCACATGGAGCGCCCGCCCATCGTCGTCTGCCCCTACGATGCCGAGCTCTTCGGCCACTGGTGGTTCGAGGGACCGCAGTGGCTCGAGCTGGTCCTGCGGCGCGTGGCCATGACGACCGACCTCGAGGCGGTGACGCCCGCCGACGACCTGGCCCGCCACCCGACCCTGCAGCGCGCCACCCCGGCCGCGTCGACCTGGGGCTGGAAGGGCTACAACGAGGTTTGGCTCTCCGGCCAGAACGACTGGATCTACCGGCATCTGCACGCCACCCTCGACCGGCTTCACGGCCTCTGTCGGCGCTATCCGAGCGCGGACGAGCGGACGCGGCGCTCGCTCAGCCAGGCCCTGCGCGAGCTGCTGCTCGCGCAGGCGAGTGACTGGGCCTTCATGATGTCGCGCGACACGACCGCCGAGTACGCCGTGCGCCGCACGAAGGACCATCTGCTGCGCTGCCAGCGCCTGTGCGCCGAGGTGGAGCAGGGCGCCATCGACGAGCTTCGGCTCGCCGCCCTCGAGGACACCGACAACGTCTTCCCCGCCCTCGATTACCGCGTCCTGCTCTGAAATCCGCGCGCTCGGAGCCGGGACGGCTTGTCTCGCCCCGGGCCTTGCCCTACAGTCGATTCGCCCGGATGTCGACCGTCCTCGTCGGGCTGGTGCTGTTGCCGGTGGCCGTCGCGCTCGTCGTCGGTCTCGTCGCACTGCTCGCGCGTCCGCTCGTCGCGCCGGCCGTGGCGAGCGTCGAACGTGGACGCTTTCGGCGCTGCCTCGCGCACGCGGCCCGTGGCGACGCCCACTTGAAGGCGCAACAGCTCCCCGCCGCCCTGAGCGCCTTCGAGGTGGCCTTCTGCCTCTTCACGGTGCGCGCCGATGCACGCCTGCCCGAGCTGATCACACGCCACCACACGGGGCTCCTGTCGCGCCTGCTCTCGGTGGCCGACGATCTGCCGCAGCACGGCGTGCGACTCCTCGCGCTCGCCAAGGTCGATCGGCTGCTCGAGCGTCGACGCGAGATGCAGCGTGCGTACCTCCAGCTGCAGACTCGACCGTTGCGCGATGCACGGCGGCTGCAGCTCGAACGTGAACTGCACCACAACGCGCGTGACACGCGCGGCGCCGTCCGCGAGCTGGTCGCCGACCTGCAGCTCCTCTCCGATCGCAAGGTCGCCTATCAGTGACGTGTGACTTTTTTCTTGTAATTCCATAGCGAGTGGTTTAAAGGTCGCGACGGTGCCGGCCCAGGGCCACGGCCGAACACCGAGAACGTCCCGGCTCGACCCGGATCTCCTCATGAACGGCGCGCGCGTTCCAATGGATACCGCGGCTGCATTGCGTCCATCCCGGGGGGTCAACGTCGACGCGCACCACCGGCGATCGAAAGCCGGGGCATCCCGCGGCGATGCGCCGTTTCTCCACAGCTGTGGACGTCGCCCGCGATGACCCGCACCGCACGCATGGTGGATCCCGGGACGATCTGGGTGCAGGCATGCGAGACGGTCCGCGTCCGCGTCGGCGAGCGGAATTTCGCCGCGTGGATCGCGCCGCTGCGTTGCACGTGGGCCGAGGGTGAGATCGCCCTCGAGGCGCCGGACCGGCTGACACGCGATCTCGTCGGCCGACACTTCGCCGGGGTGATCGCCGAAGCGGTTGCCGCGGTCGCCGGTCGCCCCTGTCCGATTCGGCTCGATCTCCCGGCCCCGCCACCCCTGCTGCCGATCCGCACCACACCGCCGCTCCCCGATCACACGTTCGAGACCTTCATGGTTGGGCAGAGCAACACGCGTGCCTTCGGCGCGGCGCAGGCCCTCGCCCGGCAGGACACCACGGCGCCGGTCTTCCTGCACGGACCGGCCGGCGTCGGGAAGACGCATCTCCTCCACGCGATCGCGCACGTGCTCGAAGCCCGCCGCCTCGCGGTCGCCTGTTTGCCCGCGGCGCGGCTGATCGAAGGCCTCGTCGACGCGATTCGCGAGGATCGGGAGGGTCGCTTCTGGCGTGAGCTGAGGGCGCTCGACGCGCTCTTGCTCGACGACCTCCATTCGCTGGCCGGCCAGGAGCAGGTGCAGGCGCAGCTGATCGACGGCCTGGTGGCGTGGGCGGAGGACGGACGGGCGCTCGCGCTCGCCTCGGACCGGGCGCCCGCAGCCATCCCCGAGCTCGCGGCGCGCGTTCGCGAAGGCTTCCGGAACGGAACGATCGCCGGCATCGCACCGCCCGAGCCGCGGCTCCGCCTGGAGCTCGTGCACTACAAGGCCCGCTCGCTCGGACTCGTCCTCGACGCAGGACTCGCGACCAGGCTCGCCGCCGCCGTTTCGGGCAACGTGCGTCGTCTCGAGGGCGCCCTGCGGAGTCTCCTGGCACACGCGCAGCTGCGCGGTCGCGCGGTCGACGCGGCACTGGTGCTCGAGGTCCTCCCCGCGCTCGCGCGAACACCCGCGGCACCGCTCGCGGTCGAGCGGATCGTCGAGGCGACGGCGCGTGCCTTCGGCGTGGCACCGCGCAGCCTGCGGGGGTTGAGCCGCCGGCAGGAGCTCGCGCTCCCGCGGCACGTCGCAATGTACCTCGCACGGAAGCTCTGCCGGCGGCCGCCGGTCGAGATCGCCCGAGAGTTCGGGCGCAATCCGGCAACGCTCCTGAACGGGTGCCGGTCGGTCGCCACCAAGCTCGGCGTCGACCGGCAGTTGAACGCGCTCGTCGCCGAGCTCGAGCGCCGGCTGGTCGGCGACCGGGTCTGAAGGGAGACACGAAGGAGGCCAGGAGATGGACGGACGGTTGCTCGGGGTCGTGGTGGCGGGGGGCGGGAGCGCCAGTCTCGATCCTCTCGTGTCACCGGGCGAGGCGGCACTCACGCCGTTCGCCGGCAAATATCGTTTCATCGACTTCGCGCTCGCGACGCTCGCCAACTCCGGGGTCCGCGACGGATACGTCTTCGCGCCCCGGACGGACGCGGCGCTCGGCGCACACGTGGCGCGGGCGCGAGGGACGGCTGGGCCCGTGCACCGCGCACTGCGTTGCCTGCCCGGCATGCGCGCCACCGGCACGCCCGCCCGGCGCACCGTCGAGGCCCTGCGCGCGTGTTCGGACCTCGTCGCGGCCCACGAGCCCGAAGCGATCGCCGTGCTGTCGGCCGACCACATCCTGCAGCTCGACCTCCGGCCGCTCGCTGCGGCGCACCGCGAGCTCGGGGCCGACGTGACCCTGGTCGCGCTGCCGCTCGGCGCCAGCGAGGTGAGAGGTCGCACCGTGCTGCGCGTCGGGGCGGATGGTCGGGTGGGTGAGGTTCGCCGCGCGCGTTCCGCGGCCGCCGCGTCCAACGGGACGGGCCTCTTCGCGCTCAGCTGGGCGGGCGACTTCATGGTGCGCGCCGGGGCGCTTCCCGCCGTCCTCGACGCGCTCGCCACGGACGACGTGCGCGACGACGCACGCCTGCTCGCGAGCCTGGCGGCGCGGCTGCGGATGATGACCTACGACCCGCTCGACAAGCACGTCCCCGGCGCGTCGCACGGCGCATACTGGCACGAGCCCACCACGCTCGAGGCCTACTACGCCGCCCAGATGGACCTGTGCACGCCCCGGCCCATGCTGGATCTCTACAATCCGGCGTGGCCCGTGTTTGCCGCCGCTTCGGGGCTCGCCCCGGCGAAGGTCGTGGCGGACCCCGCGGGCCGTGCCGGGCAGGCGCTCAACTCGCTCGTCTCGGGGGGCTCGGTGATCCGGGGCGGCGTCGTCGTCAACTCGGTCCTCGGCCACGCCGTCGTCGTGGAGAGCGGCGCCGAGGTCGAGGACAGCGTCCTGCTCGACGGCTGCCGCATCGGCCGCGGCGCGCTCGTGCGTCGCGCGCTAGTGGGACCCGGCGCGGTGGTCGCGGACGGCGAGGAGATCGGCTACGGCACGGCACCGAGCGCGCCGGGCCGCCTCGCGGCATCGGGACTCACGGTGGTGGTGGCACCACCGGCCGCCGCCGGTTCGTGACGCGCGACGCGCGCTCGCGCACGGTCAGGCGCTTTCCCGTGCATGACCCGCAGGTATACTGCGGGGTTCCACGGCGCCCGGAAACGACCACGCCGTGCGACGCCACGTCCACGATGAGTCCAGCCGCCATCGAGATCTTCGGCGCCCGCGAGCACAACTTGCGGGGCTTCGACGTCCGCGTCCCTCTGCGGGCGCTCACCGTGATCACCGGCGTCTCGGGGTCGGGGAAGTCGAGCCTCGCCTTCGACGTTCTCTACGCCGAGGGCCAGCGGCGCTACGTCGAGAGCTTCTCCACCTATGCACGCCAGTTTCTCGACCGCATGGACAAGCCGCGGGTCGAGCGCATCGACGGCATCCTGCCCGCGATCGCCATCGATCAGAGCCGTCCGGTGAAGACGTCGCGCTCGACGGTGGGCACGATGACCGAGCTGCACGACTACCTGAAGCTCCTCTTCGCCAAGGTCGGTGTGCCGCACTGTCGCGGCTGCGGGCGGGTGGTCCAGCGCGACTCCGCCGAGAGCGCGGCGGAGGCGCTCGTGACCGCCCACGCCGGGACCCGGGCGCTCGTCGTCTTCACGCTCACCCCGCCGGCCGCTCTCCCCTGGCCCGACGTCCGGGCCGGCCTCCTCCAGGCCGGCTTCCTGCGGGCGCTCGGCCCGACCGGCGTCGTGGGCCTCGAGGAGCTCGCGACGCCCCCGCTCGTCGACGGCTCGCTGACCGTCGTACAGGACCGGCTCCAAGTGCGGGCGGCGGATCGCGGGCGGCTCGTGGAATCGCTCGAGCAGGCCTTCGAACACGGCCGCGGACGGGCGGCGGTCGTGATGGTCGACGGCGGGGACGCCGTTCGCTTCTCGACCGCACTCGAGTGCGCCGCGTGCGGCTTCGCGGTGCGCGATCCCGTGCCCAACCTGTTCTCCTTCAACAGTCCGCTCGGCGCATGCGAGGCCTGCCGCGGCTTCGGGCGCGTGATCGGCCTGGACCTCGACCTCGTCGTCCCCGACCCTCGCCGCCCGCTCGCTGCCGGCGCCATCAAGCCATGGTCGACGAAGGCGACCGCCTGGGAGCGCGGCGAGCTGCTCAAGTTCTGCCGGCGTCGCCGCATTCCCACCGACGTGCCGTGGGCAGAGCTCGATCCCGGGCAGCGAGAGCTCGTGCTCGAGGGGGACGGCCGCGGGCACTACCCTGGCGTCCGCGGCTGGTTCCGCTGGCTCGAGGGCCGGACGTACCGCATGCACGTGCGGGTCTTCCTGTCGCGCTTCCGGAGCTATCGCCTCTGCCCGGCGTGCGCGGGCGCCCGCGTCAAGCCCGAGGCGCTCGACTTCCAGGTGGGTGGCCGGACGATCGCCGAGGTGAATCGCCTGCCGATCGGCGAGGCGGCGGCGTTCTTCGAAGCACTCCACCTGCCGTCCGCCCAGGCCGAGGCGGTCGCCGGCTTGATCCTCGCCGAGGTCCGCAGCCGCCTTCGCTACCTCGTGGAGGCCGGGCTCGAGTACCTCACGCTCGACCGCCAGTCGCGCACGCTGTCGGGCGGGGAGCTCGAGCGCGTCGACCTGACCACCGCCATCGGCTCGTCGCTCGTGAACACGCTCTACGTCCTCGACGAGCCGTCGATCGGGCTCCACGCGCGCGACACGGAACGGCTCGTCCGCATCCTGCACCGCCTCCGCGACCAGGGGAACACGGTGGTCGTCGTCGAGCACGATCCCGCGATCATCCGCGCCGCCGACCACGCGATCGACCTCGGCCCCGGCGCCGGCGAGCGCGGCGGCGAGCTGGTCTTCGCGGGCTCGCCCGCCGACCTGCTGGGCGCCCGCGCCTCGGTCACCGGCGCCTTTCTGGGCGGCCGGCGCGAGATCCCCGTGCCCTGCGAGCGGCGGCGCCCGCTCCCGCACTTGAGCCTCCGCCTGCGCGGCGCCTCCGCCAACAACCTCAAGGACCTCGACGTCGACCTGCCGCTCGCCTGCTTCGTCGCCGTGACCGGGGTGTCGGGCTCGGGCAAGTCGACGCTGGTCGAGGAAGTCCTCTACCGCGGCCTGAAGAAACGCCGCGGGGAGCCGGTCGGCATTCCGGGCGCCTGCCGCGAGATCAGCGGTGCCGAGCGCATCGCCGAGGTCGTCCTCGTCGACCAGGCGCCCATCGGCTCGACGCCGCGGGCCAATCCGGTCACGTACCTGCGTGCCTTCGACCTGATCCGCGCCTGTTTCGCCGCCACCGAGGCGGCGCGCCTGCGCGGCTACTCGGCGGCCACCTTCTCCTTCAACGTCCCCGGAGGTCGCTGCGAGACGTGCACGGGCGAGGGCTTCGAGAAGATCGAGATGCAGTTTCTCTCCGACGTGTACGTCCCCTGCGCAGAGTGCGGCGGGGCACGCTTCGGGCCCGAGGTGCTCGAGGTGCGGAGCCACGGCCGGAACATCCGCGAGGTCCTCGACTTGACGGTCGCCCAGGCCGTGGAGGTGTTCGCCGACGTGCCCGACGTCGCCCGGCGCCTTCGCCCGCTGGTCGACGTCGGGCTCGACTACCTCCGCCTCGGCCAGCCGCTCTCGACGCTCTCCGGCGGCGAGGCGCAGCGCGTGAAGCTCGCCGCGCACCTCGGCCGCGAGGGGAAGGCCCACACCCTCTTCATCTTCGACGAGCCGACCACGGGGCTTCACCTCGCCGACATCGAGCGGCTGCTCGGCTGCTTCGTGCGGCTCGTCGAGCGCGGCCACTCGCTCATCGTGATCGAGCACAACCTCGAGGTGGTGAAGTGCGCCGACTGGGTCATCGACCTCGGGCCCGAGGGCGGCGACGCCGGCGGCCGCGTGGTCGCCACCGGCACGCCCGAGGCGATCGCCCGGGCCCCCGGCTCGCACACCGGCCGATACCTGGCGCAGATGGTGGGCGACGGAGGCGGCGAGCCGGCCGCGCTCGCCGCCGAGGTCCACGACGGGCCGGCCGCCGGCGGCGGCAACGGTTGCATCCGCGTCGTCGGCGCCCGCGAGCACAACCTGAAGGACGTGACCCTCGAGCTGCCGCGCGACCGCCTGATCGTCATGACGGGCCTCTCCGGCTCGGGGAAGTCCTCGCTCGCCTTCGACGTGCTCTACGCCGAGGGGCAGCGCCGCTACATCGACAGCCTGTCGGCCTATGCGCGCCAGTTCCTGCACGTCATGGCGAAGCCCGACGTCGACCTGCTGCTCGGTCTGCCGCCGACGGTGGCGATCGAGCAGCGGCTGTCTCGCGGCGGGCGGAACTCGACGGTGGCCACCGTCACCGAGGTGGCGCACTATCTCCGGCTCCTGTTCGCGAAGCTCGGCGTGCAGCACTGCCCCGCATGCGACGCCCCCATCCGGCCACAGTCGCGGCGGCAGATCCTCGACCGCCTGCGGGCCGAATTCGGCGCCGCCCGCCTGACGCTGCTCGCCCCCGTGGTGCGCGGCCGGAAGGGCTATCACAAGGAAGTCCTGCTCGGCGCCCGCAAGCTCCGGCTGAAGGAGGCACGCATCGACGGGCGGCGCCTCGCGCTCGCGCAGGTCCCGCTGCTCGACCGCTACCGCGAGCACGACATCGACCTCGTGGTGAACACGCTCGCCGCGAACGCGGCGGGACTCGAGGAGTCGCTCGACCGGGCGCTGCGCCTGGGCGGCGGCAGCGTGGTGGCGCTCGCCGACGGGACCGAGCGCCTGTATTCGGAGCGGCTCTTCTGTCCCGCGTGCGACGCGGGCTTCCCACCCCTCGACCCGCGGCTCTTCTCGTTCAACAGCCGCCAGGGGGCGTGCCCCGCGTGCGAGGGTGCCGGTGTCCGCGAGGAGCTCGATCCGTCGGCGCTGCTCGACGAGCACCGCTCGCTCGACGGTGGCGCGCTGGTGCCACTCGAGATGCCCGAGCTGCGTACCGAGAAGCGGCGGCTGCTGCGCACGCTCGCCGCCGCCGGCGTGCCGCTCGACCGCCCCGTCGCGAAGCTCGCCGCGCGCCACCGTCGTGCCATCCTCGACGGGAACGATGGGGCGCTCGCCGTCCTGCGCCAGCGTCTCGAGGCCGGCGACGGCGGTGACCTCGATGCCTTCACCGTCGAGCGTCCGTGCGTCGAGTGTGCCGGCGAGCGGCTGAACCCGCGCGCCCGCGCCGTCCGGCTGAACGGCCGGCGGATCGCGGAGTTCACGCAGCTCGCCGTCGCCGACGCGGAACGCGCGGTGCGCGCGCTGCGCTTCAACGCCCGCGACACGGCGGTGGCCGAGGGCGCGCTCAAGGAGATCGTCCCCCGCCTCGGCTTCCTCGGCCAGGTCGGCCTCGGCTATCTGACCCTCGACCGGCGCGCCGACACGCTCTCGGGCGGCGAGGCCCAGCGCATCCGGCTGGCAGCGCAGCTCGGCTCGAACCTGCGCGGCGTCTGCTACATCCTGGACGAGCCGACGATCGGCCTCCATCCACGCGATGGGGCGATGCTGCTCGATACCCTCGAGACGCTGCGTGCGCGCGGCAACACGGTCATCGTCGTCGAGCACGACGAGGCGACGATCCGGCGCGCCGATCTGGTCGTCGACCTCGGTCCCGGGGCGGGCGTACACGGCGGCCGGGTGGTGGCCGTCGCCCCGCCCGCGACCCTGGCGGCGATGGCGGACTCGCCGACCGGCCGCTATCTCGCGGCGGCACGGCCTCGTCTCGGGCCGGCCCGCTCGCTCGACGGTCTCGCGCACCTCACGGTGCACGGGGCCACCGAGCACAACCTGAAGGGCATCGACGTCAGCGTGCCGCTCGGTGCCTGGACCTGCGTGACCGGCGTCTCGGGCTCCGGGAAGTCGACGCTGGTGCGCGACGTCGTCTACACCGGGGTGCGACGGGCGCTCGGCCTCCACACGGGCAGCGTCGGGAAGCACCGCGCGCTCACCGGCGTCGAGCACCTGGCCCGCGCCGTCGAGGTGGACCAGAGTCCGATCGGCCGGACGCCCCGCTCGACGCCGGCCTCCTACATCGGCTTCTTCGACGACATCCGCCGCCTGTTCGCAATGGTGCCCGAGGCACGTCTGCGCGGCTACGGCGCGGGGCGGTTCTCGTTCAACGTCGCGGGCGGGCGATGCGACGCCTGCGCCGGCCAGGGGCGCCTGCGCATGGAGATGAGCTTCCTGCCCGACGTGTGGGTGGATTGCGAGACCTGTGGAGGGCGGCGCTTCACGGAGGAGACGCTCGCGATCCGCTACGGTGGCCGCTCCATCGCCGACGTGCTCGCCATGACGGTCGAGGAGGCGGCGGGCTTCTTCGTCCCTCACCCCGGCGTCGCCCGCAGCCTCAGGCTGCTCTGCGACATCGGTCTCGGGTACCTGACGCTCGGCCAGCCGAGCCACACCCTCTCGGGCGGCGAGGCGCAGCGCGTGAAGCTCGCCTTCGAGCTGGCCAAGGAGTCGCGTGGCCGGACCCTCTACGTGCTCGACGAGCCCACGACCGGGCTCCACTTCGCGGATACTGACCGGCTGATCGCGGTGCTCCACCGCCTGGTCGAGCGCGGTCACACCGTGATCACGATCGAGCACAACCTCGACATCGTGAAGGAGGCCGACTGGATCGTCGACCTCGGACCCGAGGGAGGCGCCGCCGGCGGGCACGTGGTCGCCGCCGGTCCACCCACCACGGTGGCCCGGGTGAGCGCCTCCCACACGGCGCGCTGTCTGCGCCGCTTCCTCGCCTCGTCCGCCGCCTGAGGGGGCGGCGGTTAGAACTCGGGCGGCGGCACCTCGTCGGGCGGCATGCCGCCCTCGCCCGACGGCCGGTCGTCGAGCTCGGCTCGCAGCCGCTCGACCTCGTCGCGCAGCCGGCGGTTCTCCGCCTCGAGCTCCGCCACGCGTTTGTTCGGCACCGGGGCCGCCTTGCGCGCCGGGCGGCGGATCGCCTTGCGCTTCGGCGCCGGACGCTTGCCCGCCGCCTTCGTCTTCTTGCTCGCCGATCGCCGTGCCTTCCGTTGCGCCATGCTCGCCTCCGCGTTCTATCGGGGCTTCACGTTGAATGCTTGCGGTCCCTTCTCACCCGGCCGGGTCTCGAACTCGACCTCCTCGCCCTCGCGCAGCTCCTCGAACTCGATGCGCGGGCCGAGACGTGAGCGATGGAAGAAGACGTCGTCCGACCCATCGTCCGGCGTGATGAAGCCGAAGCCCTTGTCCCGCACGATGCGTTTGATCGTCCCGGTCACGGCGTCCCCTCGTGGGCCGGCTTCTAGCCACCGCCCGGCACATTTGGCAAGCGCCGCCGTCCGAGGCCGGCCCGACGCATGCTCGGAGCGATCTGGCACGACGGTTGCCTTTGTTCCTGCCGGCTGCCTCGCCGTCCC
>VBLD01000358.1:6615-7090 GCA_005879205.1 Deltaproteobacteria bacterium | reverse complement strand
CTCGGAGATCGAGGCGATGGAGCGCCGCCAGCGCGCGGCGGCGCGCATGACCCTCTCCCACGGCGAGCACGGAGCGCAGGACCCGCAGAAGGTCGAGACCGTCCGCCGCGACGGTGCGAAGGTCGGGCGCAACGATCCGTGCCCGTGCGGAAGCGGCAAGAAGTACAAGAAGTGCCACGGCCAGGCGTGACGCACCCCGGATGAAGCTCCGGCGGCGCGCCCATCGCGTCCTGGTCCCCGGGTTCCGTTTCGCCGGCGTACGCGCGGGCCTGAAGCAGCGCGGGCGCGACGTCGCGCTGATCGCGACCGAGACGCCGGCGAGCGTCGCCGGCGTGTTCACGACCAATCGGGCGCCCGCGGCACCCGTCGTGCTGGCGCGGCGCCGCGTCGCCGCCGGTCACGCCTCCGCCGTCCTCGTCCACGCCGGCAATGCCAACGCCTGCACGGGCGCTGAGGGGTTGCGCACGGCCTCGGA
>VBLD01000358.1:6032-6501 GCA_005879205.1 Deltaproteobacteria bacterium | reverse complement strand
CGGCGCTCGCGCCCGCTGGCTTCCCACACGCCGCCGAGGCCATCACGACCACCGACGCGTTCCCGAAGACGGCGCTGCGCCGGATCGTGCTCGGTGGGAGCCGGATCATCGTCGCCGCACTCGGCAAGGGCGCCGGCATGATCGCCCCCGACCTGGCAACCCTCCTCGTCTTCGTGCTGACCGACGCGGCCGTGCCGGCGCGCGTCCTGCGCGCGACGCTCGGCGAGGCCGTGGGCGCGACGCTCAACGCGATCACGGTCGACGGCGACATGAGCACGAACGACACGGCGCTCCTGCTGGCGAGCGGCGCGGCCGGGAACTCGCCGATCACGGCTGGCTCGCGGCAGCATGCGGGCTTCACGCGCGCGGTGACCGAGGTGCTCGACGAGATCGCCCGACTCGTGGTTCTCGACGGGGAAGGCGGCACGCGGCTGGTCGAGGTGCACGTGCGCGGCGCACGGTCCGACGG
>VBLD01000358.1:0-5975 GCA_005879205.1 Deltaproteobacteria bacterium | reverse complement strand
TGTGCGCGGCGGGCACGGCGGGCGCCGCGCTCGACCCCAACCGCGTCGACGTCACGATCGGCGACGTGACGGTAGCGCGTCGGGGCCGCCCGGTGGACGGCGCGCTCGCGCGCGCCGCCGCGCGCATGCGGCAGACGAGCTTTCGCCTCGAGCTCGATCTCCACTTGGGCACGGGCACCGCGCGGATGCTCGCCTCGGACCTCTCTCCCGAGTACGTGCGCTTCAACGCCGAGTACACCACCTGAGTGCGGACGCTCCGGCTGCTCGGCCTGGTCGCCGCGGTCTGGGTCCTCGCTGCCGTCGTGAGCCCCTGGGTGGCCGGCGGCCTGGCGGCGGGCGGCTGGGAGCCCACCTTCGCCCGCCTCTACGACCGGGTGTTCGAGCTGCTGCTCGTCGCGGCGGTCGTCGTCGCCTGGCGCCGGCTCGATCTGGGCAACGCGCGCGAGCTCGGGCTGGCGCGGCCGCGCTGGGCGGCCGAGCTCGGGCGCGGCCTCGGCGTGGGGTTTGCCGGCCTGTCGGGTTCCCTGGTCGTATGCCTGCTCGCCGGTGCGCTCGTACCGGAGCTTCGCTTCGCCGCCGCCAAGACGCTGCGCAAGGCGCTGCTCGGACTGGCGGCGGCCGTCGCCATCGGCGCGGGGGAGGAGCTGCTCTTTCGCGGCGTCCTCCTCCACCGGACGGCACGGGACCTCGGACGGGTGGCGGCGGTCGTACTCACGGCGCTCGTGTATGCAGCGGTGCACGCGATCCGGGCGGGCGCGGTGCCGGGTGCGACGATCACCGCATGGAGCGGGCTCGAGCGGAGCGCGACGCTGGTCGCGCCGCTCCTCCGGCGGGGCGCGCTCCCGAGCGTCGTCGGCCTCGCGGGGCTGGGCGTCCTGCTTGCCGTCGCCCGGCTTCGCACGGGGAGCCTCTGGGTGTCGATCGGCATCCACGCAGCGTGGGTGGCCGTCTTCCGTGTCGGCCGGCTCTATTTCGCGATTCGGAGCGAGCCGCTGTGGCTCGTGGGACCCGGCTGGCCGCCGCTCGTCGGTGGGGCGGCGGGATGGTTGGCCATCGCCATCACCGCCGGGCTGCTGCTTTCTCGGAGACGGTGAGCTATCTGGTAATCGCGCATCCGCGCTTCAAGGAATGCCCGGAGACGCCGTAGTTCGTACCATCGGCATTGCCCACGACGGCAATGCCGACGCCTGCACAGACGCGGGAGGGCCTGCGAATGGCCTCGGACGCGACGGTGCTCGCCGCGCGGCTCCTCGGCGGCGCGGCGACCGAGGTCGTGCGGGCCTGCTATTCTCGGGACGACGTCCGCGGGTGGCGCGGATCAGTCGAAGCCCCGCACGAGACTGACCTCAATGATGTCGTCGATGCCGGATCGCCCCTCCCGAGCCAGAGGTGCGCGTTGTGTGGCACTGCTCTCGGTCCGGTATCGAAGCTCCCCGAACAGATGAGGGGTGAGGTCATAGGTGGTCGACAACGTGAGCGCCCAGGATATGCCCTCGGTCGAGTCGCCGTCGATCGAGGCGCGCCGGAACCATTCACCGCTCACCGCAACGGCGCCCCGGCGCGAGAAGGGATAGCTGGCGACTGCCGCCGCCGCCTGCCAGGCCGTCGCCGGTTGCGACGTATCCGCACCGATCTCCTGCCCGCGGTTGAAGTCGACGAAGCAGGTGAGCGAAGAGAGCGGATAGAACATCGCGAGGACATCCGCGACCTGGAGCTCCGACCTCGGCTCCGGATCCCACATCAGGTTGCTTTCGAGGACGAGGCGCCAGTCGACGGTCCAGGTCGCGTTGGCGACTGCGAGGACCGCGGGCGTGCCGCCGAGCCTATCCCAGCTCCGCACGAAGCCGGCGGTGAGCGAGAACCGATCTCCGAACGGGCGTGTGGCGAGGACCCCACCTGCGCTCAGAGGGACGCCGAGCCTGAAGATCGACGTCGGCCCGACGCCATCGATCATCCCCGCGCCGAGCAAGCTCCAAAACTGCCCGACGCGCACCGTGGTGTCTTCCAGCAGCGGGACGCGGTGAGGGAGCGTCCACTCGAGGTAGGCATCGCCGACGCTCGGCGCTTGGTACCCGGCGCTCTCTTCGTCGAGCCACTCCGGCGTGCCGGCCCGGGGCGCTGGCGTGTCGAGCGAGAGCGAGACCTTCGCACTCAAGCCTGCGGCCGGGGACCAGCGGAACGGGGAGAACCGGAAGGGCGCGGCGCGGTTGTCCGCCGAGGGGACGCCGACGCCCTCGAGGCGCGGCTCGTCCCGAATCGGATCCGGAGCACCGCGGTCGCTGAGAGCGACGGCCGACCACGGTTCGGCGGCGTGTCCCGGCGCAAGACCGAGAACCCAGCTCATGGCCAACCACGCAACTGCTCGACAGAACAAGGGGGCCGCACTCCATTCTCCCCCCGTGGACACGGCGCTGAGTGCAAGCGAGATGCCGCGTTCCGCCCACGACGCCCAAGACCTCCGGCCCGAGTGGATCGCGCAACCGTGCAAACGATGCAGACGCGCGCGCCAGGCAACCTGGGTGCCGTGCGAAACTCCATCGATCTGCTCTGGCGTTCGTGCTCATCGTCGCCCGTGCTCCGCGGCGATCGAAACCCGCACCGCATCCTGGGCGGTCTTGATCGGATGCACGCCCAGGACCGCGACGTAGCGGCGACCCCCGTCGTCCGTCTCGCAGCTCCACGCATAGGCGAGCCCGGCTTTGGGGTGGCCCTTCAGCGCGAACACCTCGACCACGCCTTCCCAGACGGTCTGGCCCTCGAACACCTCCTGGACGCGGGCGGAGCGGAGGTGGCTGCTCTCCACGCCGTGCAGGTCCCGGATGGTCTTCCGCAACCGTTCGCGCTCCGTCATACGGCCTGCTCTATCAAGTTGCATCAGCGCAGCGAAGAGTGCCAAGCTCGGACCCGCTGACGTGACACCCACCACGGACCTCGCGCTCGACGACATCCAGCTCGGCGAGCTGTCGCTCTGGCTCCGCCGCGACCGCGAGGGCATCTTCGCGAAGCTGCGCGCCGAGCGTCCGGTGTCGTTCCATGCCGAGGGCGAATTTCCCGGCGTGCCGAAGGGGCCCGGCTTCTGGGCGCTGACCCGCTATGCCGACGTCGTCCGCGCGAGCATGGACGCCGAGACCTTCGTCTCCGGGCACGGCGTCAACATCCCCGACCAGGTACCGGAGCTGAACGAGTTCTTCGGCTCGATGATCAACATGGATGCCCCCCGGCACACGAAGCTCCGGAAGCTGGTGAGCGCCGGGTTCACGCCCCGTACCATCAATCAAGTCGAGCAGGCAGTCCGGGTGCAGGCGCGACGGATCGTCGATGCGGTGGCCCCCAAGGGCGCGTGCGACTTCGTCGAGGAAGTCGCCGCTGCGCTCCCGCTCCGTATCATCTGCGACATGATGGGCATTCCCGAAGCGGACCACCGGCGCATCTTCGAGCTGACCAACCTCATCCTCGGCGTCGGCGACCCGGAGTACGCCAGCTCGCGCGAGGAGCTGATGGCGGGCGCCATCGAGCTCTTCCAGTATGCCCAGACGCTGGCGGAGGAGCGGCGGGCACACCCGCGAGACGACATCACGACGGCCCTCGTCCAGGCCGAGGTCGACGGGGAGCGGCTCACCAGCCAGGAGGTCGGGTCGTTCTTCATCCTCCTCGCCGCCGCCGGTAACGAGACGACGCGCAACGCGATCAGCCACGGCGTCAAAGCCCTCACCGACTTCCCTGCCGAGCGCGCGAGGTGGGTGGCCGACTTCGAGCGGATCGCGCCGGCCGCGGTCGAGGAGATCGTGCGCTGGGCCTCGCCCGTGATCCACTTCCGGCGCACTGCGGCGCGCGACGTCGAGATCGGCGGCCAGCGGATCCGCGCCGGCGACAAGGTCGTCCTCTGGTACAACTCGGCCAACCGGGACGAGACGTTCTGGACCGACCCCCATCGCTTCGACGTGACCCGCACACCGAATGACCACGTGGGCTTCGGCGCCGGCGGCCCGCATTTCTGCCTGGGCGCGAATCTGGCCCGGGGCGAGATTCGGGTGATGTTCGGCGAGCTCCTGCGTCGGCTGCCGGACATGCACGTGACGGGACCGCCGGACATGCTGCAGTCGGCCTTCATCCACGGCATCAAGCGCATGCGCGTGGAGTTCACGCCGGCGCGCTGAGGCCGCGCGGGTCATGGCAACTCGGCCCGATTGACGCGGAGGTTGCCTCCGCACTAGCGTCGCCATGGCAAGGAGGACACGATGGCGACGTACGTGATGCTGAGCACCCTCACCGATGAAGGGGCGGAGACGATCAAGAAGAACCCCGCCCGCATCCGCGACGTCAACAAGGAGGTCGAGAAGCTGGGCGTGCGCGTGACCGGCCAGTACGCGCTGCTTGGGCCCTATGACTTCCTGAGCGTGGTCGAAGCGCCCGACAACGAGTCGATCGCGCGCGTCTCGGCCGAGCTGTCGGCGCGGGGCAGCATCAAGATCATGACGCTGGCGGCGATCCCGATCGACAAGTTTATCTCGGCGATAAAGTAGATTCCGGCTTGGGAAAACGCGGCGCCCATTCCTCGAGCTCGACGCGGGCGCCGTTCGCGATGAAGGCGATCGCATGGTACCAGCCGGCGATCAGGAGCAGCTCGAGGAGCTGCGGTTCGGTCCAGTGCCGTTCGAGCTCCGACCATAGCGCGTCCGACACGGAGGCGGTGTCGTGCAGCTCGTCGACGAGCCGGATGACGAGGGCGTCGCGTGCCGGCCACACGGTCGGGTCGGCGCCCGCCGTGACGGTCGCGGTGAGCTGCTCGGGGGAGAGGCCGGCGCGCGCGCCGTACGACAGCACGTGGACGGCCCACTCGTACTCGCAGCCGCAGCGCGCGCAGACCCGGTCGATCACGAGCTCCCGGTCGTGGAGGTCGAGGGACAGCTCGCGGCCGAGGACGAAGCGGCCGAGGGCGGTCATGGCGGCCGCGAGCGGGCGATGGCGCGCGAGCGTCCGGAAGAGCTTCAGCGGCTCGACGGGAGAATTCCGCGGCATCATGCCGCGCAGCTCCGCGTCTATTTCCGGCTCGTAGGGAGGCTGGACCGGCTCGATTCGTGGACGAAGCTGTCTGCTCATGGCACCTCCCGGGATGTGCTATGCTTTCCGAAGCACGGTGTAAGGCTTCTGAAAACGTAGCGCAAGGGGGTTCCATGTCCGTACCAACGCCGGGACGGCCCGCGCGGGGCTCCCGCACGGGACGGCCGATCATGGCCCTGCTCGACCTCCTCGGGCGGCGCTGGGCGCTCCGCATCCTCTGGGAGGTGCGCCGCGGGCCGCTCAGCTTCCGCACGCTCCGCGAGCGCTGCGACGGCATGTCGCCGAGCGTGCTC
Organism: Deltaproteobacteria bacterium; assembly: GCA_005879205.1. Lineage (GTDB taxonomy): Bacteria > Desulfobacterota > Binatia > DP-6 > DP-6 > DP-3. Next base: position 621 of record VBLD01000358.1, on the reverse strand, counting down.
ATGCAGCGGCTGCGCGAGCTGCGAGACGTGGGGATCATCGAGCTCGGCGCAGACGGCTACGCGGCGAGCGTCGAGGGACGGAGCCTTCTCCACGCGCTCGCGCCCCTCAAGTCGCTCGAACGACCGGCGCCCGAAGGCATGAGCCGCGACTTGTTTCCGCCGAGACTCTGCTGGTAGCCTCCGCCCATGGCACACGCCGCCCGTGCCGAGCCGAACGCGGCGAGGTTCACGAAGGAACGGTACTTCCGCCTCGTGACCGAGGGAGTGCTCGAACCCGACGACCGCGTGGAGCTCCTGGAGGGGGTGGTCGTCGCCATGGCTCAGAGTCCAGGCCACGCGGTGGCAGGCGATCTCGTTGCCGAGGCGCTCCGTCGTGCGGTCGGACCCCGGGCGGCCGTCCGGGTGCAACGGCCCTTCGTCGCCGGCCGGCGCTCTGTCCCGGAGCCCGATGTCGCCATCGTGCCCGGGCGCGTTCGGGACTATGCGAAATCCCATCCGACGACGGCGCTGCTGATCGTCGAGGTGGCCGAGTGGTCTCTGGCGCAGGATCGCATCACGAAGGCCGCGATCTACGCGGGGGCCGGCATCCCGGAGTACTGGATCGTGAACCTGCGGGACGAC
>VBLD01000357.1 GCA_005879205.1 Deltaproteobacteria bacterium | reverse complement strand
TCCTCCTGTCGCTGTACACACCCGTTTGCGGGTCGGGATCGGTACCACCGGGAAGGGGCGGCACACTTGTTCACGCACTGGCAGCGAGTCGGCGTCGTGCCGTCACCCACGACCGTGCCCGAGGCGGTGCCGCCTCTCGTCGCGCAGTTCAGCGCGTGGATGCGGCAGCACCGCGGCGTCCGGGAGTCGACGCTGGGCAACTACGTACCGCTGGTGCAGGAGTTCCTCGCTGCGCTGGGAGACGAGGCAGCAGCATATGACGCCGCCCGTGTGCGGGCCTTCATTCTGACCCGTGCCAGCCGCTCTGGTCTGAGCCGGGCCAAGTCGCTCGTCAATGCCCTCCGGATGTTTCTCCGCTTCCTCGCCGTGGGCGGCGTCTGTCCGGCCGACCTCGTGGCGGCGGTTCCCACCATCGCTCACTGGAAGCTCGCCGCGCTGCCCCGCTACCTCCCAGCCCCCGACATCGAGCGATTGGTGGCGGCGTGCCCGCCGGCCACCCCGTCGGGCGCCCGCGATCGCGCGGTAATCCTGCTGCTCGCCCGGCTCGGCCTGCGCGCCGGCGATGTGCGGGAGCTGCGGCTCAACGACATCGATTGGGCGCGTGGGCGGCTCCGCGTGATGGGCAAGGGCCGCTGTGAAACGTGGCTCCCGCTTCCCCAAGAGGCGGGCGACGCCGTCTTGCACTATCTGACGCGGTTTCGCCCGGCCACCGAGGACAATCACGCCTTCCTGCGGCTCTATGCGCCCGTCGGTCCACTGCCATCGAGCGGACCGATCTCGAAAGTCGTCCGGCGCGCCCTCGAGCGCGCCGGGATCGCCGCGCCGTCGCAGGGGGCCCATGTGCTCCGCCACTCGGCGGCCACGGCCCTGCTGCGGGAGGGGGTCGCGCTCGACGTGATCGGCGCCGTCCTGCGCCACCGCTGTGTCGAGAGCACCGCGCACTACGCCAAGGTCGATGTGGCCCACCTGCGGGCGGTCGCGCAGCCCTGGCCCACGGCCGGAGGCGCGCCATGTTGAGCCGCGCCATCGACGGCTATCTCGCCGTCCGCCGGGCGGCGGGGTTCGCGCTGACGGTCGATGCCGGGCTGCTGCGCCGCTTTGCCCGGTTCGCCGCTGACCACGGGGAGACCCACGTGCAGCGACAGACGGCCATTGCCTGGGCCGCCGAGGCGCCGTCCCCGTACCAGCGAGAGCGGCGCCTCGGCATGGTGCGCCGGTTTGTCGTCCATGCGCGGGCCGAAGATCCCGGTCATGAGTGGCTTCCGCAGCACGTGTTCGCCCACCGGCGTACCCGCCCCTTCCCCTACCTCTTTTCGGACCGCGAGCTCGAGCAGTTGCTCAGCGCGACCGCCCGCCTCCGGCCCCGGGGCTCCCTCCGGCCCCTGACCTACTGGACCTTCTTCGGGCTGTTGGCCGCCACGGGGTTGCGCGTCTCGGAGGCGCTCCACTTGGTCCTCGACGACATCGGCGCCGATGGGCTGCTCGTCCGCGAGACGAAGTTCCGCAAGAGCCGCTTGGTGCCGCTCCACGAGACGGCGGCAGCCGCCTTGGAGCGCTACCTCGCGCGCCGGCACGCCGTGGCGGGGAATGCGGCGCACGTCTTCGTCGCCCCGACGGGCGGGCCCCTCACCTATCCGATGGTCAATGGGACGTTTCATTACTTGCTTCGCGCCGTCGACCTCCGGACGACCGTGGGCGGCCGGGCGCCCGCGCCCCGGATTCACGACCTCCGCCACCGATTCGCCGTGCGCGCGCTGGAGTGCGCCGCCGGCGACCGAGGCCGCACCGCGCAGCACGTGCTCGCGTTGTCGACCTACCTTGGCCACGCCCACGTGGCCGATACCTACTGGTATCTGCACGCGACGCCGCACCTGATGCGCCGCATCGCCGATGCGTGCGAGGCGGGCGGCGCCGGAGGCACGCCATGACGCCCCTGGCCCCCCACATCACCGCCTTTCTCCGCCAACGGCTGCCCGTGGAGCGGGCGGCGAGTCCGCATACGTGCGACGCCTACGCGTATGCGTTCCGGCTTCTGCTCACGTTCGCGAGCCACCAGCTCGGCGTGCGCCCCTCGGCCCTGCAGCTCGAGCACCTCGAGGCGCCGCTCGTGCTCGCGTTTCTCGCCGACCTGCAGACCGAGCGCGGCAACGGCGCCCGTACTCGCAACGCGCGGCTCACCGCAATCAAATCGTTCATGCACTTCGTCGAGCACCGGGTGCCGGGCGCTCTCGAGCAGATCCAGCGCGTCCTCGCCATTCCGATCCAGAAGACCGACCGGCGGCTCGTCGACCACCTCACGGCCGCGGAGTGCCAGCCCCTCCTCGATGCCCCCGACCCGACGACCCGCACCGGCATCCGTGACCGCACGATGCTCTACCTCTGCGTGACCGCCGGCTTGCGGGTTTCCGAGTTGGTGGGGCTGCGGCTCGGCGACGTGACGTTCAGCGCGCGCTACGTAGACCTGCACGTCCGGGGCAAAGGCCGCAGAGAGCGGCGCCTCACCCTCTGGAAGGCAGTCGCCGACGCCGTGCGGGCATGGCTGGCCGTGCGCGGCGAGGCGCCGGTGCCCGAGCTCTTTCTCAATGCCCGCGGCCGAGAGATGACGCGCGCAGGGTTCGCGTACGTCCTGCGCAAGCACGCCGCTACCGCCCGCGCCCAGTGTCCGGCACTCCGGGGCAAGCGGATCTCGCCCCACGTCCTGCGGCACACCTGTGCGCTCAACGTCTTGCAGGCAACCGGCGATATTCGCCAAGTCGCCCTCTGGCTCGGCCACGAAAGCATCCAGACCACCGAGGACTATTTGCGCGTGGACGTCACGCAGCGGATCGGGGTTCTGACGTCGGTGACGCCGCCCCAGCTGCGCCCCGGGAAATTCCGACCCCCGGACGCGCTGATCGCGTCGCTGAGCGCCTGACGATTATGCGAAGTCCGCGGGCTGCGGACGGCACACTCCGCTTCCGCAGCGGTCGTTCTCCACCGCATATTCCAGCCCTCCGCATATCCGCGTCGTTTGCACGAGAACGGCACGAGGCGCTCGAAGGCACAGGCTTCGCACCGAAGGCGCGCGAAGCCTCGGCTGAGCGCGCCGCACGTGAGGAACTCCCGGAACTCGCGCTCGACAAAGCGGGGCAGACCGCCACCGTCGGCGCGGTCGGCGACCTCGCGC
>VBLD01000084.1:472-13414 GCA_005879205.1 Deltaproteobacteria bacterium | reverse complement strand
CGGGGGCGCCGCCGCGGCGAAGCGACGCAACCGCTCCGCGTGGGGCAGCAGCTCGGTGACGCGGCCCGGCACCCTGGCCTCGTTGGCCGCGATCACGTGGGCCAGCTTTGCGACCGCCTGCGCCAAGCGCTCCTCGGTGGGGAGGTCGCCGTATCCCTCATTCATCACCACGAGATCCACCCGGCGCGTGTAAATGATGCCCTGCGGCTTCCCGTCGTTGCGGCAGAGATGGACCCGGTGTGCTCGGCCGCGCCGGTTCTGCAGCGTCACGACGCACGACCCGTCCTCCACCGGGCCCAGGTCGACGAGTCGCCAGCCGTGCCCGACCACGGAGCCGGCGACGAGCGGGCTCAGCAGATCCCAGGCCGGAGGCGCCGAGATCGCCGCAGAGTCGGCGGGCGGCGGTTCGGCAGGCGGCGGGACAGCGTTCCGCCCGTCATGGTCGTCCGCGGGGCCGCCCGTCGGGTCGTCCGCCGCGCCATGAAGAGCTCGCGCAGCGGCAACCCCTGTCGCACTCACAGCCACCGCCGCCGCAGCACCGACAGCCGCCTTGCCGATCAATTCCCGTCGCGAAAGCATCGTCCACCCCTTTCGACGAAACGAACGGAACCGACCTCACGGTTCCCCGATCCGTGCGCCGACATGCCGCACGGCCCTGCGGCGTTGGCTCCGCATCCCGTGCTGATCGACACGCTCGTCATCTGCGCGCCAGCGGGTCTTCCACCGACCAAGAGCAACAGGGCCAGGAGGTAGCCGACGGCTCGGCCCGCGTTGCTTCCCGACGCGACCCTCCGCAGGACCTGTGATCTCACGACGGTCACCTCACTTGCACTTCAGCGTCGCACCGCTCGAGTAGAAGATACAGGCTGGAATCGCCGGCGGCGGACCGGGGAACGTCGCCTCGCCGCACTGCCCGGTCATGGCCTTCGGCGAATCGATCACGATGGTGCCCTTCACGGGGATCTTCGACGGCGGCACCGGGTAGCTGCCGTTCTTCCCGCCGACGCTGAACTGGACGAGGCCCGGCGACTTGGTGGACCGGTCCTTGATCACGACCTTGTTGATGCCGCTGATCAGCGGCGTCGACGTGCCGGCGTTCCGGTAGTTCCACGTGGTGTGGGACGAGTTCACCTTCCACCCCACCTTGGTCACGGAGTTGTAGGCGCCCCCGGGGATGGTCGCGTCGAGGACCGTCCCGTTCATGGAGTCGGTCGTGACGACCCGCACGCCCTTCGTCAGCGGGTCGAGCGGCGGGTTGAACGGGTGCGGCAGGACGATCGAGCCCTTGAACTTGAACTTGTCGTCCCCCGGCGGCGTGTTAGGCTCGACATGAAGCCGTCGGGCGGACAGGTGTTGCTCGAGCCGTCGCAGCTCTCGGCGGCGTCGCAGTCGCCGGCCGCCGCCCGGCAAACCGCGGTACTCTTGGCGTCGTTCGGACAGTTGTCGGCAATGTCGCAGACGCCGTCGCCGTCGCTGTCCGGGCTGTGACCATCGGCCGGACACGTCGCGCTCGAGCCCGTGCAGTTCTCGGCCGGATCACAGACGCCGGTCGACGCGCGGCACTCGGTGGCGGCGGACTTGAACGCATCGGACGGGCACGCGGTGCTCGAGCCCGAGCAGGTCTCGGCGACGTCGCAGACGCCCGCCGCCGCCCGGCACGTGAAGCCGGACGGCTGGAGCGCGTCCGCAGGACAGGTGTTGGACGAGCCGTCGCAGCTCTCGGCTTGGTCGCAGGCGCCGGCCGCCGGGCGGCAGATGGCCGTGCTCTTCGCGTCGGGCGGACAGTTGACGCTCGAGCCGTCGCAGTTCTCGGCGAGATCGCAGGCCCCCGCCGAGGCACGGCAGACGAAGCTCGAGTTCCGGACCGCGTCGGCCGGACAGTTCGCGCTCGAGCCGGTGCAGTTCTCCGCCACGTCGCACGCGCCCGCTGCCGCACGACACTGCGTGCTCGAGGGCTGGAACGCGTCGCTTGGGCAGCCGGCACTCGAGCCGGTGCAGTTCTCGGCCACGTCACAGATGCCTGCCGACGGTCGGCAGACGACGCTGGACGTCTGGAAGCCGTCGACCGGACAGCTCACGCTCGAGCCGTCGCACATCTCGGCCACGTCGCACGGGCCGGCCGCGGCGCGGCACGTGGTGCCGCCCGGCTGCACCGAATCGCCCGGGCAGTCGGCGCTCGAGCCCGTACAGTTCTCGGCGACGTCGCAGTCCCCGGCCGACGCGCGGCAGACGTTGCTCGACGACTTGAACCCGTCGGCCGGGCAGTTGGGTCCCGTGCCGTCGCATACCTCGGCGACGTCGCAGTCGCCGGCCACCGGCCGACAGATGAAGGCGCCGCCGTTGCTGCCCTGGAACACGTCGGGCGGACAATCGGGGCTACTGCCCGTGCAGTTCTCGGCCAGGTCGCACGGGCCGGCCGAGGCGCGGCATTCGACCAGGCTCGACATGAAGCCGTCGGGCGGACAGGTGTTGCTCGAGCCGTCGCAGCTCTCGGCGGCGTCGCAGTCGCCGGCCGCCGCCCGGCAAACCGCGGTACTCTTGGCGTCGTTCGGACACGTGCTGCTCGAGCCCGTACACGTCTCGGCAAGGTCGCACACGCCCCCTGACGCGCGACAGACCGCCCCGGAGTTCCCGGGCGGATGCTGACACGTCGCGCTCGTGCCGTTGCACTGATCCAGCGTGCAGGGGTTCGCGTCGGAGCTACAGGCGGTACCGTTCGCTTTCTTCGCGTCGGCCGGACAGTTGACGCTGTTGCCTGGACAGTTCTCGGCCAGGTCGCACTCGCCCGCGGCGGTGCGACAGATGGTACTCGACGAGGCAAAGCCGTCCGCCGGGCAGCCGTTCGTCAGCCCGTCGCAGGTCTCCGCCGTGTCGCATGGGCCGGCGGACGCCCGGCATACAGTGCCCGATGGACTCTTCGCGTCGTTCGGACAGAGAGCACTCGAGCCGTTACAGAACTCGGCCGGGTCGCAGACGCCGGCCGAGGCACGGCATTGGTTGCCGAAGAGGAAGGTATCGGGAGGACACTGGGCGCTGGTGCCGCTGCAGATCTCGGTATGGTCGCAGGGACCCGCCGCCGGACGACAGACGAACGACCCCCCCTGGCTCCCGAGGAACACGTCGTTCGGACATACCTTGGACCCGTCACAGGTCTCGGCCTGGTCGCATGGTCCGGCGGGACCGCGACAGACGGTGCCTATGGGATCGACGACGTCGTTCGGACAGGCGCCGCTGCTACCCGTACAGACTTCTTGCGGGTCGCAGGCACCCGCCGAGGCGCGGCAGACGGTGCCGGGCGTGACCAGGTGACAGTTGGCGTCGCAGCACGAGGTCGAGGAGCCGTTCGCCGCGCCCTGGTCGCACGTCTCCCCCAGCGACGAGTCGACGACCCCGTCGCCGCAATAGTGGAGCGTCACGGTGACGAAGTGGCCGTCGCCCGACTGGGTGCGCGAGGGACTTCCCGGGTAGCCGCACGCGGTGCACCCGCTCGTGGTGCCGGAGGACTCGCCTTGCCGGACCGCCGCCTCGCACGAGTTACTGCGCACGGATCCGTTCCAGGTGAAGGTCAGCGTGTGGACCTTGGTCACCCCGTTGCTCGTCCCGTCGATGTGCGCCGTGTTGGTCTGGTTGAAGGGCACGTTGGCGTCGCCCCCACCGCTGCCGGTCGAGCCCGGGTCGGTGAGGCTCAGGCTCCCCGAAGACAGCGTGCCGCCGCTCTGGCTGCCAGTGGTCGCGCTCGTGTCGGCGCTGCCGTCACAGCCGCTGGCGTCGGAGATGCGGTTCATGTCGCCGGTCCGCCGGGTGTCGACGGTGAGAAAGTAGGACCCGGGCGCCTTCACGCTCAGCGACAGGTTGTGCTGGGCGTTTCCGCTGGTGTCGTGAGTGCTGAAGACGGTCGTGTCGGCGTTGATGTTCCACGCGTAGCGACTGGTGAAGGTGATGCCGTTGTTGGCCGTCGACAACGCAACCGTGTTGCGGCAGTCGCCGTCCCCGCCGCCGCCTCCGCTGCACGTCGCTCCAGAGGTGCTGGGCGACGCGGTCAGGATCTGAGCCGCCGCCCGCCCCGCAGGGGCCATTATTCCCGCAACCGCGCAGAGCGTCAGAGCCTTCAGGGTGAGACGCGTCTTCGCTTGACCCATGGCACCCCCTAGATGGACGTCGGCGTCCCGCTGTAGTGACACGTTGGCGCGAAAGCGTTGGTAGCACACGCGCTGTGCAGTTTGTCAAGCAAAAATCGAATAAATCGATCGTCGGGAAGTCGGTCGAGGGCGACGCATGGCCCTCTTGGGCGCGCCGCGGCCGTTTACCGGCCGCCAGCTGCGGCGCGCATCGTGCCGCCGATCAGTTGTACGCCCGGCTGACGAACCAGAAGACGCCGAGCGCCAGCACGACGGCGGAGCCGGCCTCGAGGATCGCGTGCCTCAGGCGGCCTCGGGCTTGAATCGCGTGCATGACCGGCCAGATGAGCGCGACGACCCCGAGCTGGCCGAGCTCGACGCCGGCGTTGAAGCCGAAGAGCGCCGGCACGAGGCGTTCTGCCACAAGCCGCGCCTCCACCAGGACGGCGGCGAACCCGAAGCCGTGCACCAGACCAAACAGGAAGGCGACCCCCCAGCGAAGCGCGCCGGGGCGCGACACGCGGCGAAGCAGCCCGAAGTAGCAGAGCACGAAGAGCGCCACGCCGGCGAGCGTGGCCGCGGGCACCCTGCCCCACCCCGTCGCGGCGGAGATCGCGAGGGCTCCCAGCGTCACGACGACCATCGAAGGAAGTACGAACGTTCGTTCTCCTGCGAGCCAGACGTTCTCCGTCGCGACCAGGGCGATCGAGAGACCGATGAGCGCCTCCACCGCCGCGCGGTCGGGCTGCACCCAGCCGAGTACCGCCATCCCGAGCGTCAGGCTGTGACCGACGGTGAAGCCGGTGACGAGACGGGCGACGTCGGCGAGGCCGCCGCCCAGCAGCAGGAGGGCGACCAGAAAGGCCACGTGATCGGCACCGCCGAGGATGTGCTCGACCCCGAGCTTCACGTAGTCGGCGACCGACGCCGACGCCGGGGCTCCGGACCCCGCATCAAGGACCCAGCTTCGCTCGCGCTCACTCAGGACGCGCTCCACGGGCGCGGCCCCGTCCCGCCTGACGCGCGCGAAGTGCAGATGGCCGGGCGCCACCTCGAGAAGCACCTCGCTCCGGACGGCGAGCGTTCCCCCGGGGGGACAGTCGAGACGCCACTCGTAGAGCACTCGCCCGGGCGGAGCGGCGAGCGCCCGAGGTCCCGCGGCGACGACACATGGCGTTTCGCCCGCCACCAGCTCGAGGTGGCGAGCGAGGTAGGCGCCGAGCGCCGCATCTCGATCAGCGCCCGTCGCCCAGGGGAAGCGGGAGACGTCGAGCGCGGCGAGCCCCACGGTGACGAGGGCTCCACGGCCGCGGATGTCCCAGCTCGAAGTCGACGTCGTCCGGTCGTGCGCGCCGGCGCGGGCGGCGACGAGGACGAGCGCGATCACGAGCCGCCCCACGATCACGGGAGCCTCGGGACGACCTCGATCTCGCCGCGGCGCCTGAGCTCGTCCAGGTAGGCGCGAAGCGCCCGCTCGCCGCTCCGGCGGCGGAACTCGGCGACCATCTCGGGCCGTGCCTCGGTGAGCGGCAGGTCGGCATCCTCGCGCCGCTCGACGAGCTGGAGCACGTGGTACCCCGTCCGCGAGCGGACCGGGTCGCTCACCGCTCCGGGCTCGAGCGCCAGCGCGGCGCGGAGCGCTGTCGGTCCGAGGTAGTCGAGCAGCTTGGCGGGCGGCAGGAGCGCGTCGGGGAGGGGCGCCAGCTCCGCGTCGCCGACGGCGTCGCGCACGGCGCCGAACTCTTCGTCGTGTCGCAAGCGTTCCGCCGCCTCCCGCGCGCGCGCCAGCGCCGCGGTCTCCTCGGCCGCCGTCGTCGCCCGGCACCACACCTGCCGCACGCGGAGCCGGCCCGGACGCCGGAGCGCGTCCGGGCGCTCGACCGAGAACGCCTGGAGCTCGCTCTCGCTCGGCTGGCGGTCGGACTCGGCCACCACGGCGTCGATGACGGCGGCGGTCAGGTCCTTCCTCACGCGCGGGTCGCGGCGCGCGAGCCCGAGCTCGAGACCGCGCTCGACGAGCAGCTCCTCGTCGATCAGCCGGTCGAGCACCCGGCGTCGCGTCTTCGCGTCGACGCCGCTCCGACGGTCCGACGCGAGGCCCGCGACGACTCGCTCGTACTCCTCGCTGCCGATCGGCTGGCCGTTGACGCGCGCCACGGCGCCAGCCGGCACCCCGCGCCCGCGGGGGTGTCCAGCGAGCCCCGCGGGGCCCGCGACGACTCGCTCGTACTCCTCGCTGCCGATCGGCTGGCCGTTGACGCGCGCCACGGCGCCGGCCGGCACCCCGCGCCCGCGGGGGTGCCCAGCGAGCCCCGCGGCGGCGGCGACGACTCCAGCCGCCGCCCCGAGCGCGAGCAGGACGGTGCCGCGGCGCGAGCCGGCCGGGCGATGATTCACCGTCGCACGTAGATCGGTGACGACCACGCCCGTTCCTCGTTGGCCGTGAGGCAGTCGTCGGTATACGGCGTGCGGTAGTCCCCGTAGCACGGGTTCACGCGCACGCAGGCGCCCTGGGCGTCGTAGGTACAGCGCAGGCCTCCGGCGTTGACCGCGGGCGTGGGCTCCTGGATCGCGCGGACGTAGTACACGACGTCCCGTCCCCTGCCGACGAACTCCGGATCCTCGAACTCGAGCACACAGCCGGCCGGGTCCGCGGGACAGTCGAGGCGACGCCACGGGTCCTCGATGAGACCCCGCACCGGCTCGTCGGCGCGCGCCTGCGGCCGGATGCGAACGACCTCGATGCGAGTGATCCGGTTCCGCTCGTCGCCCGGGTTGTAGCACTCGCCCTTGCACAGACGCTGGAGCCGCTCGGGAGTGAGGGCACTGAGCGCGTGGGCGGGGCAGCCCGGCCGCTGCACGAAGGAGCCCACCGCCCGCACGCGAAAGTGGGGCGTCTCCTCGAGCGTCGTGTCCGAGCCCATGGGCATCGGCGCCCCGGGCGCGTTCAGCAGGTCGAACCAGAGAAGGATACGCTCGCCGCTCGTGCCGTAGACCTCGCGCCGCTTGAGCGCCGTCCAGATCGCATCGCGGTCGCGTCCCTCGGCGTGGACGGCGACGAGGCCGCCGGTCATGAAGAAAGAAGCCTGCCGCTCGAAGTCGAGTATCTGGAGGTTGCGCAGCGGGTTGTCGCCGCCCTGGGTGGCGACGTCCACCGGCACCGACTCCGGCGCGGGCGCGCTGTGGGGGACGATGCGCCCGAACCACGCCGCGTCGCGCGGGCCCGCGGCTTCGGTCATGCCGTGCCGGGCGAACTCCTTGTACCCGGTACCGGGACGGGCGGAGTGGTTGTCGCTCGAGGCGATGAAGCCGAAGCGGAAGCGGCGCGGGCGGGCCGGGTCGTCGAAGTTCGAGATGGCGAGCGCGTACTGCACCGAGTTGCCGGGCCGCATGTTGAAGGCCGGATCGAAGCAGTCGCGGCACTGCCCGCAGTCCTTCCAGTCCTCGACCGTCGTGCCCGGGACCGTGAGCCGCCCGCCGACTCCGGCGCGGAGGTAATTGAGCCGCGCGGCGCGCACGCGCCGCGCGCATTCCTCGCGTGGCGCGTCGCCGCAGCGCGCGCGGATCAGCTCGCCCGCCCGCCAGCAGCACGGCTCGTAGGTCCGGGTGGGCTCGGGACAGACGGGGTTTCCCTGCGCGTCCCAGTCGATCGCCTTCCAGTCCCGGTACTCCTCCGAGTTCCCGTGGCCGGAGAAGACCTCGATGAGCGTCTGCCGCTCCGGGTCGTCCTGCGCGGCGGTCAGCTGCTTGTCGAGCGTCGTGCCGGGCGGCGTGTAGAGGCCCCACGTCGTTCCGTGCGGGATGACGATCGTGTCGAAGCCCCACTGCGCGAGCTTCTCGTACAGCTCCTGCGGCGTCTGCGCCGCCTCGTGGCAGTCGGTGGGCAGCGTGCGCGTGTCGACGCCCGGCGGGCAGAGCGGCACGTCCCGCAGCTCCATCTGGAATTGCTGGAAGTCGAAGTAGCGCTGGCGGTTCGCCCAGTCGTGCAGCGGGAACTGGATGCGCTGCCAGAGCGGTGCCATCACGCGCATCGCGCCGATCAGCTGGCGGTTGAGCGCGCTGATCGGGCGCGTCGGCACGCGGTCGTCCGCCGTGTCGCGGAAGATGACGTTCTTGTGCCCGTAGTGGTCGGCCGGCGTGGTCCCCACCTGCGTCCACTCCCAGCCGAGGAAGGCGACGAGGTCCGGATCGTGCGGGTCGCCCGCCACCGCGTTGCACTGCCGGATGGACTCCTTCGTCTCCTGCCAGTGGCGCGGCGAGATCGCCTCGGCGTGGTCGTTGATGCTCCAGAAGTCGAGCGCCGAGCAGAACCGGGCGAAGTCGCAGGCGTCCGCCGGCGGGTGCACGCCCTCGCCCTGCAGCATGGGGAGGCTCGCGATGAAGGCGTCGGCCGAGAAGGTGGTGTGGACGTGGAGGTCGCCGAACAGGATCTGCTTCGCCGCCCCGCCCGGCACAGGCCCGAGGGCGGTCGCGGCACGCGCCTCCTCCGACGCCCGACCCGCGACCACCGGGGACGGCACGCGCGCGTGCGTCACCTCGCCCGGCCCCTGGTGCTCACCCCGCGCGCACGCGACGGCGGCGACGAGCATTCCAAGCGCGAGCCGTCTCGACACTCCGCGTCCTCCCCGCGGACCCCGACGGGGTCGGCGGACCCTGGTAGCACGCAGGAATTTGCACTGTCAATGTAATTAGGTGCCCGTGCACTCCGCCCCGGGTGCGCCCCGTCAGGCTGCCTGGTCGCAGGCCTCGCGGTCGGGCTGGCGCCCGGCGCGGCGGGGGACGAGGCGAAGCGCGGGAACAGCGTCGCTTCCCCGCGGGTCGAACGCGATCCTGACCGCGAGCGCCACGACCACGAAGACGACGAAGGCGGTGCAGAACCAGGCGAGCGGTGCGAGCCGGGTTCCGACGTCGAAGAGCATCGTCGGCACGGGGATCGAGGCCGTCGGCGCGATCAGTATCTGTGTCATCGTCGTTCCTCCCGTGCGGAGAAAGAGCAACGATGCGAGGCACCTTGTCTTTGCACCGGCCATGCAATATGGCGCGCCCACGATGGCCGTGGATCTGGCCGCGCGCGTCGACGGTCGTCTCGAACGGGGGGAGCGCGCCCGCCATGCGGTGGTCGACGCGCTGCTCGGCCTGATCGAGGAAGGCGACCTCCGTCCCACCGCGCCGCGCATCGCGGAGCGCGCCGGTCTGTCGCTGCGCTCGGTGTTCCACCACTTCGCGGATCTGGAGGCGCTCTTCGCGGCGGCCGCCGACCGCCAGCTGGCACGGGTGCGCGGCCTCGCCCGCCCGCTCGCCCGGCGCGGCCCGCTGCGGGCGCGCCTCGGCGCCTTCGTCCGCCAGCGCGCGCGCCTGCTGGAGGCGATCACCCCGGTCCGGCGCGCGGCGCTCCTCATGGAGCCGTTCTCGGCCGAGCTGGCCGCGCGTCTCCGGCGGGTGCGCGCGCTCGGCCGGGAGGAGGTGGCGCGGCTCTTCGCACCGGAGCTCGCGGAACGGCGCCCCGGCGACCGTCGCGAGCTCCTGGCGGCGCTCACCGTGGTGAGCGGCTGGCACACCTGGGAGGCGCTCCGCGCGCACGAGCGGCTCTCGCGCCCACGCGCCGCCCGTGCGCTCGCCCGCATGCTGGCCGCGCTCCTCGAGGGAGGGAGCTGAGCTGATGGAAGTCCTGCGCACGCCCGACGACCGCTTCGCGAACCTGCCCGGATATTCCTTCGCCCCGCACTACCTCGAGGTCGGCGACCTGCGCATCCACCACGTCGACGAGGGACCACCGGGCGCGCCGCCCGTTCTCCTCCTGCACGGGGAGCCGTCGTGGTCGTATCTCTACCGCAAGATGATCCCGTCCCTCATCGCGGCGGGGCTCCGCGCCGTCGCGCCCGATCTGGTCGGCTTCGGCCGCTCCGACAAGCCCGCGGCGCAGGAGGACTACACCTATCAGCGGCACGTCGACTGGATGCGGGGCTTCCTCGAGGCGCTCGACCTGCGCGGCGTGACGCTCGTCGGTCAGGACTGGGGCGGGCTCATCGGGCTTCGGCTCGTCGCCGAGCATCCCGAGCGCTTCGCGCGGGTGGTCGCCGCCAACACCTTCCTGCCGACCGGCGATCGCCCGCCGGGCTCCGCCTTCCTCGCCTGGCAGCGCTTCTCGCAGGAGACCCCGGTGCTGCCGGTCGGGCGCATCGTGCAGAGCGGCTGCGTCACCCAGCTGTCGCCGGACGTCGTCGCCGCCTACGAGGCGCCCTTCCCCGACGAGCGCTACAAGGCCGGCGCGAGGCGCTTCCCGCTGCTCGTCCCGACTTCGCCCGACGACCCGGCGGCACCGGCCAACCGGCGGGCGTGGGAGAGCCTCCGCCGCTGGGACCGGCCCTTCCTCACCGCCTTCAGCGACTCGGATCCGATCACGCAGGGGGCCGACGCGCTGCTCCGCGAGGCGATCCCGGGCACGCGCGGGCAGCCGCACACGACCATCAACCGCGGCGGCCATTTCCTGCAGGAGGACCAGGGCGAGGAGCTGGCACGCGTGGTGACCGACTTCGTCCGCCGCACCGCGGTTGTCTGACCACCCGTGGTGAACGGGAAGAAGATCGTCGTCGTCATGCCGGCCTACAACGCCGCGCGCACTCTCCGGCAGACCTACAACGAGGTGATGGCCCAGGGCGTCGTCGACCTGGTCATCGTCGTCGACGACGGCAGCCACGACGCCACCGCGGCCATCGCGCGGACGCTTTCCGGGGCCCGCGTGCACACCCATGCCGTCAACCGCGGCTACGGGGCGAACCAGAAGACGTGCTACCGGCTCGCGCTCGAGGAGGGAGCCGACGTCGTCATCATGGTCCACCCCGACTACCAGTACACGCCGCGGCTGATCCCCGCGATGGTCTCGCTCGTCGCGAGCGGCCTCTACCCCGCCGTCCTCGGCTCGCGCATCCTTGGCGGGCGCGCCCTGGCGGGCGGCATGCCGCTCTGGAAGTACGTCGGGAACCGCGTCCTCACGCTCGTGCAGAACATGCTGCTCGGCGCGAAGCTCTCCGAGTATCACACCGGCTACCGCGCCTTCTCGCGCGAGGTGCTCGCCCGCCTGCCGTTCGAGGTGAACTCCGACGACTTCGTGTTCGACAGCCAGATTCTCGCTCAGATCCGGTGGTTCGGCTACCTGATCGCCGAGGTGACCTGCCCGACGCGGTACTTTCCCGAAGCGTCATCGATCGGGCTGGCCGGCAGCATTCGCTACGGAATCGGCTGTTTGCGGACCGCGATCGTCTATCGCCTCGCGAAGTGGCACCTGGTTTCATCCCCCCTGTTTCCGCCAGGCGGCCGGATCTTGGACGAAACGACTTGACCATCGAGGCCCAGATTGGGTTTCATCGTCTCGGAGCTCCTTTGATGCAGTCGCTCGACCTCGACAGGCTGAACCAGACCGTGCTCGCGCAGCGGGAACGGTTCGCCACGGCCGCGCCTTTTCCGCACGTCGTGCTGGACGACCTCCTCTACCCCGAAGTCGCCGACGCCGTCGCGCACGAGTTCGACGCCGCACGCCAGGGCTGGCAGTTCTTCCAGCACTTCAACGAGAAAAAGATCGCGCTGAACGACCCGTCCCGGATGGGACCGTCGAGCCGGGCCGTGATCGCCGACCTCCAGTCCGACGCCTTCGTCCGGGCGCTCGACCGGCTCGTCGGTGTCGACGGGCTCCTGGCCGACCCGGAGCTCGACGGAGGCGGTCTCCAGCAGACGCTCCCGGGCGGCTTCCTGAACGTACACACCGACTTTCTCGCCCACACCACGCGCAAGACCTGGAGCCGCCAGGTCAACCTCCTCCTCTTCCTCAACCGGAACTGGGAGGAGTCGCATCGGGGCTGGCTCGAGCTGTGGGACGCGGGCGTCACCCGCTGCGTCCGGCGCATCGAGCCACTCTTCAATCGCTGCGTCGTCTTCCGCACCACCGCCACGTCCTTTCACGGCGTCCCGGCGGGAGTCGCCTGCCCGGAGGGGCAGTCGCGCAAATCGATCGCGCTCTATTACTTCCGAGAGGAGGGGCAGACCTGCCCGCTCCGCCCCACCCACTACGTCCCGCTGCCCGGCGACTCGACGCTCCGCCGGGCGCTCATCCGCGCCGACCAATGGCTGGTCGCCGGCTATTCGTTCGTGAAGCGACACAGTCCGCTGAGCGACGCCATGGCGAGCAAGATCCTGAAGCGTTTCTGAGGGGGGCGAGTCGGGAAGCCCGGTCGTCCGTTCGGACGCGCGTGACGCCCGCTCACCCCGCCGAAGCGCGCCCGCATTGCGGTGCCGGCACGACTCACGCTAGTAGCTGACCGCCCTGGCGGCACCCGTTGAGCCGCGGGCCGACAGCAAAGGAGGAGCGAGTTCGATGGCAGACGACAGGCAGAAGCGGCGTCAGGAGCTGGCCGCGACGATCGAGGGCCGCTCGGACGAGGAGATCACGCAGGGCATGGTCGCCCAGGGGGCCGACACCGTACTCCAGCAGATCTTCGCCGGCATGTGCGAGGCGTTCCTGCCCGACAAGGCGGGGAGCCAGAGCGCCGTCATCCAGTACGACGTCAACGTCGGGGGCACGACACACAGCTACCAGTTGAAGGTCGCCGGCGGGAAGTGCGAGCTGGTGAAGGGAGCGGCCGGGCCGGCGCGCGTGACGCTCGCGCTCCTGGCGGCGGACTTCCTGCGCCTCGTCACGGGCAAGCTGAACGGCATGCAGGCCTTCATGACCGGGAAGCTGAAGCTCACGGGCGACATGATGTTCGCCCAGGTCATGCAGGGCTGGTTCGAGCAGTGAGCACGGCCAGGGTCGGCCCGATCGAGCTCTACT
>VBLD01000084.1:0-417 GCA_005879205.1 Deltaproteobacteria bacterium | reverse complement strand
CCGACTCGCGGGCGTGGCTTTTCCAGCTGCCGGACTTCGCGCGCCGCTATCGCACCATCACGTTCGACAACCGGGGTGTCGGACGGAGCTCCAAGCCGCCCGGCCCCTACACCATCCACCAGATGGCCGACGACGCGGCCGGCCTGCTCGACACGCTCGGGATTGCGCGCGCGCACGTGGTCGGCGTGTCGATGGGCGGCATGATCGCCCAGGAGCTGGTGCTCCGGCATCCCGAACGCGTTCGGGGTCTCGTCCTCGCCTGCACGTTTCCCGAGCCCGACGGTGCCGTCGAGCAGCAGCGGCAGTTCTCGGTCTCGCAGTTCGGCGGGCAGATCACCGCGACGGGCGAGATGCAGATCGATCTTCAGGCGCTCGACCCGCTCCAGTTCTTCCAGCACCTCCTGCCGCGCGTCTTCA
>VBLD01000346.1 GCA_005879205.1 Deltaproteobacteria bacterium | reverse complement strand
CCTCGGCGACGCCGTATTTCTCGGTGAGGAGCCGGTGGCTCCGCTCGGCGATCTGGACTTTCCGTTCGCGGGTGACGGCCATGCCGCGCGCCTTGTCCTCGTCGATGCAGCCGACCACCACCGCCGCGCCGTAGCGGTGGATGAGCGGCACGACCTTCTCGAAGCGCTCCTCGCCGTCCTCGAGGTTGATCGAGTTGATGATCGCCTTGCCCTGGCAGCGCTCGAGCGCCTGCTCGAGGACCCGGTGGTCCGTCGAGTCGAGCATGAGCGGCACCTTCACCTTGCGCGTCAGCACGTCGAGGAAGGCCGTCATGTCGATCAGCTCGTCGCGATCGGGGTTGGCCAGGCAGACGTCGAGCACCTGCGCGCCGCCCCGCACCTGCCGCCGGCCGATCTCGGCGGCCTGGTCGAGGTCGCCGCCGACGACGAGCTCCTTGAACTTCCGGCTGCCGATGACGTTGGTGCGCTCGCCGACGATGACCGGGCGGCGGTCGTCCTCGACGGCGAGGACCTCGATGCCCGAGACGACGCTGCGGCGGACGGGCGCCGCCGAGCGCGGGCGGTAGCGGCCCGCGAGCTCCACGAGCGCCCGGACGTGCTCGGCCGTCGTCCCGCAGCAGCCGCCGATGATGTTCACCCAGCCCTCGGCGAGGAAGCGCTCGACCTTGCGGACGAAGATCGCGGGCGTCTCGTTGTACCGCCCTTCCTCGTCGGGGAGGCCGGCGTTCGGAAAGCACGAGACCGGGAAGCGGGAGATCTGCGCGAGCGTGCGCAGGTGATCGGTCATGAAGTCGGGACCGGTGGCGCAGTTCATGCCAATGGCCAGGAGGTCGCGGTGGGCCACCGAGACGTAGACCGCCTCGATCGACTGGCCGGCGAGCATCGTGCCCATCGTCTCGATCGAGACCGAGAGGACGACCGGGAGCACGACCCCGGCCTCGGCGAACCCGCGGTCGATGCCGAGGAGCGCGGCCTTCACATTGAGGGTGTCCTGCTGGGTCTCGAGGAAGAGGACGTCGGCACCGCCCTCGGCGAGCCCGACCGTCTGCTCGGCGAACGCCGCGACGACCTCGCCAAACGTGATGCCGCCGGTCACCGAGATCGTCTTCGTGCCGGGACCCATGGAGCCGGCGACGAAGCGCGGACGGTCCGGCGTCTCGAGCTTCGCGCACGCCTCGCGGGCGAGACGAGCCGCGGTGGCGTTGATCTCGCGCGCCTTGTCGGCGAGCCCGTACTCCGCGAGCGGGATGCGGGTGCCGCCGAAGGTGTTCGTCTCGACCAGGTCGGCGCCCGCGGCGAGGTAGCCCTCGTGCATCTCGCGGACGACGTCGGGCCGGGTGAGGACGAGGTGCTCGTTGCAGCCGTCGTAGGCCTCGCCGCCGAAGTCCGCCGGGCCGAGGTCGCGGCCCTGGAGATAGGTGCCGGTCGCCCCGTCCAGGACGAGGATGCGCTCGGCCAGGAGGGCGCGCAGGCGATCGGTGCGGGCCGGCATCGCGGGCAATCATAACGGCGGTGGCCCCCGGTGCAAAGGCGCGGTGCGTTTCGAGCCACGTCGGCCGGGGGTTGCGGCCTTCGACGTGCGTGCAAAGCTGCGGGCAGGCGGAGCGGATCGCGCGCGCAGGCGGGAGCGGCTAGCGCCGCCAGAGCCCGACCGCCTCCGCGAACCGGCGCCGCTCCTCCGGCGTCTGATCGGGGTTCAGGTCGGGATGATTCGACTTGAGGAAGCGGCGCCACGCGGTCACGAAGCGTCGCTCCGTGCAGTCGAGGGGCAGGGAGAGCATGCGGAGCAGGCGCTTGGGTTGATTGGCGACCGGCTCCCTGACCGTCCGCCGGCGGGGCGGCCGCGGCGCGGGCTCGGACCAGCGCTCGGCGACCCCGAGCCACCAGCGGAAATCGGCGATCACCTCGGCGTAGGTGGGGTCTTTGCGCCACGTGCGCGGAAACCACTCGCGGTAGAGGCGGCCGAGCAGGCCCTCGAGCCGCAGCCTCAGCTCGGGCGAGAGATGGCCGTCGTGAGCCTGGAGCGCCATGAGGAGGGCGTCAATCTCGCGCTGGTAGAACGTCCGGCGGACGCTCCAGCGCGCGTGCACCGCCTTCCCGAGCCAGGGGTGGAGGCGCCGCAGGAACGCGCTTGCTATGTGGGCTCGCTCCATCGTCGGTCGAAAACCGAGTGTAGCAAATGTCGTCCCCCTACGCGCTTGTCAACGGGAAACACCGGCAACGGGCGCAAGCCTGTTCCGGGCGCCGCGCTCGGCTCAATAGTTGATCGTGACCGTGATGGTGTCCGAGTACGCGCCCGCGCTCACGTCGGCACCCGCAGGGACCCTGCCATAGATGGTGACCGTGACGGGCGTGGCGTTGGGCGGGTCGATCGGACCGTAGTGGCTGGTCCCGCCCGTCGTGTCGCCCCAGATCTGGGTCCGCGCCGCGTCCAGGTAGAGGTTGTAGTTGAGCTGCTCGCTCCCGTTCAGCATGTAGCGTGGAGAGTAGGAGCCGGCGTTGCCCTTGCTCAGATCGATCGTGATGTTGTGCGCGCCGCCGTTGCACTCGTAGACGACCTGGCCCGTCGAGTCCGTCGCGCTCCCGTTGAAGACGTGGTAGCTGCCGAAGCTGACCCCCGTGACGCTGTCGAAAGAGCACGAGGCGGCGCGGGCCAGGGTGGCCTGACCGATCGCCGCGGCGACCGTCAGTGCGGCCGCGAGCCTCCGCCCCGCTGTCATCGGAGCGCCTCTGCTCCGGCGGGCACGGCGCAGCGGACCGTCCCCAGGCTCGCCCGTGCGTCCTCGGTGGCCGGGACCTCGAGCGTGAAGGAGCAGGTGACACCTCGGTACTCGAGCGCGGCCAGATGGCGGCCGGCCGGGACGTCCTCGAGGTAGAACTCGCCCTTTTTCCCGACGGGCGAGGCGAATTCGACACCGTCCACCGTGACCGTCAGGCGACCGTATGCCGGGGTGACGTCCTTCCCGTCGACCTCGAGCCGCGCCGACCCGGTGAGCCGCCGGATCCGCGTGACCGGAAACGACACCACGGCCCCGCCGCGGTGCGGCG
>VBLD01000083.1 GCA_005879205.1 Deltaproteobacteria bacterium | reverse complement strand
GTCCGGCAGATCGCGGCGGCGCTTCGGAAGCAGGCCGGCTAGACGCCTAGCGAGCGTCCGCCGGTTTCCGGAGCGCGTCGAGGCTCCACCGGCCCGGGCCTCGCGCCGAGATGGAGAAAGCCGGTGACGATGCGGAGCGCCGCATAAGTCTGGGGCTCGTACGGACGCATAAAGGTGGCCA
Source organism: Deltaproteobacteria bacterium (assembly GCA_005879205.1). Taxonomy (GTDB): domain Bacteria; phylum Desulfobacterota; class Binatia; order DP-6; family DP-6; genus DP-3. The sequence continues at coordinate 10,529 of VBLD01000083.1, read as the reverse complement.
TGGGGGCCCTGTTCGGACAGTCGTGGTCGCACGTCAATGGCCTCGAGCTTGACTCGCGGCCGACGTTCCGGGAGAGGGCACCGATGTCGTCCTCGACCTCCCCTCGGTGGTGACGACGATCACGGACGCCCTCGTACTCCTCGCCGCGTCGTCGCTCGCGGGCGCGGTCAACTCGGTCGCGGGGGGTGGTTCGCTGATCACGTTCCCGGTGCTCGTCTGGCTCGGCCGGGAGCCGATCCTGGCGAACGCGACCAACACGGTGTCGCTGGCGCCCGGCTCGGTCGCCGCCCTCTACGGATTTCGTCGCGAGCTCGTCGGGCTCCGGCGATGGATCGTCTGGGGAACGATCCCGTCGCTCGCCGGCGGAATACTTGGCGCCTTACTGCTGCTGCAGACGCCCTCTGCGGTCTTCGCGGGCCTCGTGCCCTACCTGATTCTCTTCGCGACGGCGCTCTTTGCCTGCTCGGGACCGCTGCACGCCCTGGCCCGCCGAAAGACCGCCCGCAGCCGCGACGACGTGCCGCCGTGGCCGCCCGGGCCGATGTTCCTGTTCTACCACCTGCTCGTCTCCGTCTACGGAGGATACTTCGGCGCCGGGATCGGGATCATGATGCTCGCCGGCCTCGGCCTCGCCGGCTTCGCGGCGATCCATCGGATGATCGCGCTCAGGAACTACTACGCGATTCTCATCAACGGCATCGCGGCGGCGTATTTCATTTTCTTCGGCGCGGTCCGCTGGACGGATGCAGCCGTCCTGACGCTCGGACAGATCGTGGGCAGTCTCGTGGGTACCCGGATTGCCCGGAATCTGTCGCCGTCGACCGTACGCTGGGTGGTGGTGGCGATCGGCGTCGCGATGGCGCTCTCGCTGTTCCGGCGCCCGGTCTGAATCTCAGACCGCGAGCAGGGCGCCGACGAGCCCGGGATCCGTGAGATCGGCAAAGGCATGCGTCGCGCCGCTCGCGAGGAGCTCGCTCGCGGCAAAGCGGCTGCTACCGACGCCGATCGATTCGGCGCCGATGGCGCGGGCAGCGGCGACGTCGCGCGGGGTGTCGCCGATGACGACCACGCGGCACCCGGCCAGCGACCAACCGAGGACACCAGCGCCGCGCGCCGCGCCGATGCGCAGGATCTCGCCGCGCTCCTCGTGATCGCAGCCGAAGCCCCCGAAGCGGAAGCGCTCGAAGATGCCGAGCGCCCGAAGCTTCGCGCGAGCGCCGGCGCGGATGTTGCCCGTGCCGAGGCCGATGGCGACGGAGCCGCGGGAGGCGGCTGCATCGAGCGCCTCGTGGACGCCCGGGTGCAGTCGAAACTCCGGCGTCTCGGCGATTTCGGCCTCCAGGAGCGGGACATACGCCGCGAGCACGCCGTCGATCGCCGCCTCGGCGTCCGGTCCGACGATCGGCTCGCCGATCGCCGCGAGCGCTCCGCGGACGATCGCGCGGTCGGTCATGCCGTCGAACACCACGTCGCGGAGAACGGCCGAGCGCCCATACCGCACCCCGAAGACGCGCTCGAGGGCGCGGCGCCCGACTCCTGCCGTCGCGAGGAGGGTGCCGTCGATGTCGAAGAGCAGGATCGTCGGACGCGCCACGGTGCCATCACCCTACACGCGGGCCCGCTCGAGGTCGATCATCCAGAGCCGGTTGACTGCGCGGACGAGCGCTTGTTACACCGCCACCGTCCATGGGCAGACTCTCCGGCAAGGTCGCAATCGTCACCGGCGGCGCGTCGGGCATCGGCGCCGCGACGGTCCGCCGCTTCGCGGAAGAGGGAGCCCGCGTCGTCTGCGCGGACATCGCCGACGAGGCGGGCGAGCGGCTGGTCGCCGAGATTTGCCACGCGGGCAGCGACGCCGCGTACTGCCACGTCGACGTCGGCACACTCGCCGAGGTCGAGGCGATGGTCGCCTTCGCCGTCGAGCGCTACGGCGGCCTCGACGTCATCCACAACAACGCCTACTGGACGGGCGGCGGCTACGTCGGCGAGATGGATCCGGAGATCTGGGAACGGAGCCTGCGGGTCATGCTGACCGGTGTCTTCTACGGCATGCGGGCCGCCATCCCGCGCATGCTCGCGCGCGGCGGCGGCTCGATCATCAACACGTCGTCGGTGGAGGGGCTCTACGGCGGCATTCTCGGGAGCCCGTACAACACGGCCAAGGGCGGTATGATCAACCTGACCCGCTCGGTGGCGCTCGAGTACGGTCGCAAGAACATCCGCGCCAACTGCATCTGCCCGGGCGCGGTCCTCACCCCCGCCCTCGAGCGACTCGCGGGGCTCGGCGGTCGCTCGCTCGACGACGTCGCCGCGATGCACGCCCTCGGCCGCAACCTGCGCCCGGCGGAGATCGCCAACGTCGCCCTCTTCCTCGCCAGCGACGAATCGTCGGCCATCACCGGGGCGGCGATCGTCGCCGACGGCGGGCTCACCAGCGGCATCAACGTCGGCGGCTTCCCGCCGTACGGAGGGTGAGCATGCGGATCGTCGATTGCGACGCCCACGTGATCGAGGGCCGCGAGCTGATCGGCGAGCTCTTCGAACGCTTCCCGGACAAGATCCGCTTCAGCACGGCGGGCGAGGACGGCGCCCTCATCATCGAGGGGCGACCGTATCCGCAGGCGCGCGGTCCGGGCGCCGGCTGCCCGCCCGACCAGGGGCTCTGCATCGACCGTGGCGCGAACCCGTTCACGCCCGAGGGCGTGCTCGCCGACGCGGACCGCGAGGGGATCGAGACGATGGTGTTCTTCCCGAACGTCGCCCTCGCGCTCCCGAGCATCGAGGATCGGACCTTCGCGGCCGAGTTCGCCCGCCTCTACAACCGCTGGCTCGCAAGCTACTGCCGGCCCCATGGCGGCCGGCTCCAGGGCGTCGCCGTCGTCCCGGTCGAGGACGTCGCGACGTCGATCGAGATCATGCGAGAGGCGAGGACGCTCGGCCTGGTCGCCACCATGGTCCCGGCCGCGCTGAAGGTCCGGAACCTCGATCATCCCGACCTCGAGCCCCTCCACGCCGCAGCCGAGGCGCTGGACATGCCGCTCTGCGTGCACGGCGCGCCCGGCATCCACCTCCCGAAGCTCGGCTCGGAGCGCTTCGACAACTACCTCCAGGTCCACTGCGTGAGCTTCCCCTTCGACATGATGGTGGCGACGACGGCGCTCGTGCTGGGCGGGGTCTTCGAGCGCCATCCGCGGCTGCGCGTCGGGCTCCTCGAGTCGGGGGTCGGCTGGGTACCCTACTTCTTCGAGCGCCTGCACGAGCACGTCGAGAAGCGCGGCCGCCTGGCACCCGCCTGCAAGCACGACCCGCGCGAGTACATCGGGCGCGGCCAGCTCTACGTGAGCTGCGAGCCGGAGGAGGCCGGCGTCGCCTTCGCCGCCGAGATGCTGGGGCCGAACTTCATCCTCTACGCGAGCGATTACCCGCACTGGGACAGCGACTTCCCGGAGTCGACGCGGGCGCTGCGGGAGCGGACGGACCTGACGGCGGAGGTGAAGGCGCGGGTGCTCGGCGAGAACGCACGCGTGTTCTACGGGCTTGGTTCCTGAACCCGCGCATGCGCCTCGCGCGCTGCTTCACGGCTGGCAAACCGGTCGCCATTCTTGTAAGGGAGTGGCGACGTTGCGGCGCCGCGAGGGGGAAAGATGGCGTACGAGATCCGCGCGATGTCCTTCGCGGAGATCCTCGACACGGGCTTTCGCCTGCTCCGCGACCACTTCGCGCTGCTGGTCGGACTGTCGGCGCTGGTGAACGTGCCGGTCGCCCTCGCGAACTTCGGCATCCAGCAGGGCGTGCTGACGCACGGTCGCGGCGTTGCCCTCGTCGGTCTCCTACTCTACTCGCTCGTCGCCGGTCCCATCGTGGGCACGGCCGTGACGTTCGCCGTCGGGGAGCTGTACGTCGGGCATCCGATCACGGCGGGACACGCGCTGCGTCACATCCTCCGCCTCGTGGGTCCGCTCGCCGTTACGGGGCTCCTCTCGGGGTTGGCCATCTGTGCCGGCTTTCTCCTGCTCGTCGTCCCGGGCATCTATGCGATGCTCGCCTTCATGCTGCTCTGGCAGGTCGTGGTGCTCGAGGGCATCTCGGGAAGGGCGGCGATGCGGCGGAGTCGGACGCTCATGCGCGGCAACATGCGGCGGGGGTTCGGCATCACGGTGCTCGGGGTGCTGATCGGCGGACTCGTCGGCGGCGTTCTCGGGGTGGCGCTCAAGTTCCTTGGCCCGATGATCGCCGAGCTCGGCGGCGCCCTCGCACAGGCGATGAACAACGCTTTCGTCGCGGCGGTCGAGGTCGTGCTCTACTTCGATATCCGTTGTCGTAAAGAGGCTTTCGATCTCGAGCATCTGGCACGGGTGGTCGCATCGGCACCGCAGATGGAGCCGCAGCCCGCCTGATCCGTGCCGGCGAACGTGGCGGTGTCGGCGACCGACGAGGAGATTCGTGCCCTGGCGAGGCGTATCCTCGATGGGCCCGAGTACGCCGAGTGGCGCCCCAGCCGGTGGTTCGCGGACGTGATGCAGTGGCTCGCAGCGTTGGCCGACCGCTCGCCGGCGCTCTACTGGACGCTCGTCGCCGGTCTCCTGCTGGTGACGATCGCGCTCTTCGTCCACGTCCTCTGGACGGTGCGCGTCGCGCTGCGCGCCGCCGGGACCCGCCCCCCGGAGTCGTCAGCGGTGTCGCCGCGCCGCTTCTCCCAGGAGGCGGAGGCGCTCGCGGCAGCAGGCCATTTCCTCGAGGCGGCACGGCGCCTCCAGCTTGCGGTTCTGGACCTCCTCCTGCGCGTTCGCGTCCTCGAGCTGGGACGCAGCGACGCCAATTGCGAGCTCCGCGCGCGCCTGCGCCGCGCGCCGCTTCCCGATACGGAGCGCACGGAGCTGCTCGCCCTCATCGATCGTTTCGAGCGCGCCTGGTTTCGCGACCGCGACGAGGATCCGGCCCTCTACACCGCCTGGCGGACGCTGCATGATCGGCTCGGCGGGCTGCTGAGGCCGGCGTGACGCGACGGGCCTGGACCGCCGCCGCGACGCTGCTCGCCTTGCTGGTCGTCGTCGGTGCGTTCTACGGCCCGGCGGACGAGCAAGACGCCGGAACGATCTCCAGTACGTCCCGGGACGGGTACCGTGCGTTCCTCGACCTCCTCGTCGCCCTGGGTGTGCCCGCGGAGCGTCACGCCGGCCCGCCCGATCTTCTGCCCGCGGGCGCGACGGCGTGGTGGATCGCGCCGCCGGTGTGTGGAGACGACCGGCGCGCGTGGGGCGGATACGGTTTCGTCGCTGCGGGCGGCACCGCGGTCGTGCTCGTGCCGCGACGCGGCGCGCCCGTGGCGTGCCATCTCGACCCCGACGTTCCTCTCCCGGCGCGGATCGCGCTGCGCCCCGGGACGCGTGCCGCCGGCGGGCCGGTCGTCGTTGCGGGAGATATGGTGCGCGGCCTGCGGCGCCTGCCGGCGGAGCCCTTCCAGCTTGCCTTCACCGCCGCCGAAGGCTGGACGGTGCGCGCGACGGCCGACGGATACCCGCTGATCGTCGAACGCGAGCTCGGCCGAGGCCGGCTCGTGCTGGTGGCCGATGCGCGTCTCTTCCGCAATGTCCGCCTCGACGCCGGCGACACGGCCCCGCTCGTCGTCGACCTCGTACGTGACACCGGCGCACCCCGGTTCGTCGAAGGGTGGGTGGCGACGGCCGGTGATCGCGGCGCGCTCGTCTATCTCCTCGCCTCGCCCGCGGTCGCCCCGTTCATCGGCGTCGTGCTCGTGGGCCTCCTGCTCGCCTGGCACGGCACGCTCGTGCCGCCGCGGCGGCTTGCGGCGAGCGGCGTGGGAGCGCCGACCCTCGACACGTTCGTGGACGCGCTCGCCGGGCTCTACGCACGCACGCGCGACTGGCCGCGGGTCGCCGCGCGCTACCGGGAGCTGACGGCGGCGCGTCTGCGGCGTCACTTCGGGCTCGCCCCCGAGACCCGCACCGCCGCGCTCATCGCTCGACTGGAGCGCGACGCTCGTTTCCGCAACGGCGTCCTTGATCCGCTCGTCGCACCACGACGGGTCGACGACGAGCCCGGGCTCGCCGTGGAGGTGGCCGCGCTCGACGCACTGGTCGCACGGGTGCTCCGGTGATGGGCGGACCGCTCGACGTGGCTGCCGTCGCCGAGCGCTGGACCGCGCTCCGCGACGCGATCGGCGGCGTGGTCGTCGGCCAGGCGGAGCCCGTGCGACTCAGCTTCGCGACCCTCCTCTGCGGCGGCCACAGCCTCATCGAAGGCGTCCCGGGCGTTGCGAAGACCCTGCTCGTGCAGACCCTCGCGGCGGCCGTCTCGGTACGCTTCGGCCGGGTCCAGTTCACGCCCGATCTCATGCCGAGCGATATCATCGGCACCAGCATCCTCGACACGCATGCCGCCGGTGAGACGCGCTTCCGGCCAGGGCCGCTGTTCACCGACCTGCTGCTCGCGGATGAGATCAACCGCGCCTCCGCCAAGACGCAGGCGGCGCTGCTCGAGGCGATGCAGGAGCGTGCGGCGACCGTGCTCGGGACGCGCCACGCGCTCGGGCCGCACTTCGCGGTCTTCGCCACGCAGAACCCGGTCGAGCACGAGGGGACGTACCCGCTCCCGGAAGCGGAGCTCGACCGCTTCCTGTTCAAGATCGTGATGGGATACCCGGACGAGCAGGAGGACTGCACCATCCTCGCGCTGCACCACGCGGGAGAACGGACGCCGGCGTCGGTGACGCACGTGCTCAGCGCGGAGGAGCTGGAGGCCTGTCGCACCGTCGTGCGCGCCGTCATCGTGCGCGAAGACGTCCTCGCCTACGTCGCCGCCCTGGTGCGGGCCACGCGCGCCGACGTTCAGTTCGCGCTCGGTGCGTCGCCGCGCGCCGGGGTGCTCCTGGTGCGCGCGGCGAAGGCGCAGGCAGTGCTCGAGGGCCGTGACTTCGTCCTGCCCGAGGACGTGCAGACGATGCTGCTCCCGACCCTTCGCCACCGCGTGCAGCTCGATCCTGCGGCCGAGGTCGAGGGTCTGACGGCGGACCGGGCCCTCGAACGCACGCTGCATGCCGTCGTCGTACCACGGTGACTGTCTGGCCGGACGTGCGTCTGGTGCGGGCCGTGGCGGCATGGGCCATCGCCGCGCTGCTGGTCGCGGTCTGGCCGGCGCTCTGGCTCGCGTGCACCGTCGGACTGGCCCTCATTGTGTCGTTCGCTGCGTGGGATCTCGCTGCGGCGCAACCCGCTCTCCGGCTTGCACGCCGGCTGCCGCCACGGGCCTTCACCGGCCGCGAGGCCGAGGTGACGATCGAGCTCGAGCACGACGGCGACGCCGCGATCGAGGCAGACGTCGTCGACGAGGCACCGGCAGACGTGGTGCCCCTCGAGCCGTGGCGACGCGGCGTGGTCGTCCCGCCCCGTGGCCGCGCGACGATCCGCTACGCGATCCGTCCCGGCGTGCGTGGCGATCGGGGGTTCGGTCCCGCATTGGCGCTCGTGCGCTCGCCGCTCGGACTGTTCCGCCGTCGGGTCGCCGCCGGCGACGGCGAGCTGCTCCGGGTGTATCCCGATGCGAGCCGTTTCCTCCGCCGGGAGGTCCTCGACCCGAAGCGACTCCTGGCGACGGTCGGCGCGCGGCCCGCCCTGCGTCGCGGCGAGGGGATGGAGTTCGAGTCGCTGCGCGATTACGTGCCGGGCGACGACTTGCGCCGCATCGACTGGGCCGCGAGCGCCCGACGCGGTCGCGCCGTGACGCGGCTCTACGAACAGGAGCGGCGACGGACGATCGTCGTGGCGGTCGACACGAGCCGCCTGATGGCGGGGGTCGTCGACGGGCGGACGAAGCTCGACCACGCCGTCGACGCCGCGCTGGCGCTCGGCTACGCCGGCCTCGTGTCGGGTGACCGCGTGGCGATGTGCGCTTTCGATGCCGAGCTCGGGGGTTTCGTCGCGTCGCGGGGCCACCGCCGCCACCTCGGGGCGTTTCTCGATTTCCTGCGCATGCTCGCGCCCACCCCCGTCGAGGCGGACTACCGGGCGTTGCTCCGTGGGCTCGAGCGACACCAGCGCCAGCGCGCGCTCCTCGTCGTGCTCACCGACTTCGTCGAGGCGGACCCGATGGCGATCGTGGCCCCGCTCGGGATCCTCGGCCGCCATCATCGCGTCCTGCTGGTGGCGGTCCGGGACCGGGCGTACAACCTGCTGGCTCCCGACGCCAGGCCGGCCGACGACGACGGGCTCGCGCCCTACCGTCGCCTGGTGGTGGACGACCTCCTGCGCGAGCGCGAGGCGACGCTGGCGCGCCTGCGCCGGCGGGGGCTACAGACGCTGGATCTCGCCCCGAGCGCCCTCACGGCGGCCGTCCTGAACCGCTACCTGGCGATCCGGGATGCGCCGGCACGATGAGCGCGTCGAGCCAGCCGGTGTCGACGGCGCGTCGGTGCGCGAGGCGGCGCGCAGCGAGCGAGGCAGCGACGATCGCCGCTGCCATCGTCGCCGCGATCACCAGGCGCACGGCGACCGGCAGCGCCGACTCGCGCACGAAGCTCTCCGCCAGCGCGGCGAGACCGAAGAGCGGCACCGAGGCGCCGACCAGCAGCAAGGCCGGCTCGGTTGCCGCGCGGAGGGCCACCCCGCGTCGCATCCGCCCGGGCGAGGCGACCGCGCCACCCAGGACGAGGCCACCCGCGGCGCAGCAGGTGATCGCGGTCAGCTCGGGGATACCATGCGGCAGTATCCAGGCGAGGAACGGGAGCGGATCCGGGTCGCGCAGGAAGATCGACGCGAAGGCACCCAGCAGGATGCCGTTGTACAGCTGGAGGAGGACGGTCGGTACGCCGCCGAGGGCGCCGGCCGCGAAGGCGAGCAACCCGACGCGCGTGTTATGGACGAACAGCGACGAGCCGAACAGGGCGTTCCAGCCGATTGGCGTCGCGGCGGGGGCGAGGAAGTCGGCCCGCGCCTCCGCGGAGTGGACGAGGGCGTCGATGCGGTCCGCGCCGTAGCCCATCGAGAGGGGGAGAAACGCGTGCAGCGCACGCTCGTCTCGTGCCCCGAGCGCCCCGCCAACCAGGAGCCCGGCGGCGAGCAGCATCCAGGCGAGCACCTGCACGCGCCAGGTACGGGCGATCGCGTCGGGGAGGCTCCGGGCGAGCGTGCGCCTCAACGACGCATGCTCCGCCGGGGGGACATAGAGGAAGGTGTGGGCGCGCAGGCACAGTGCGTTCAGATGGCGTATGGCAGCCGGGTCGTCATCGCGTGCCCGCAGGCGGGCGAGCCGGCTCGCGTGCGCGCGATAGAGGCGGCCGAGCTCGGCCAGCTGGTCGAAGGTGAGACCCCCCATCCGCAGCCGCTCGGCGGCGTCGAGCAGCGTCTCGAACCGTTCCGTCTCGCGACGCGACTCTTCGATGGGCGAGGGCATCGTGTCTGACCGTCGCCGCGACGAAACCATCGGGCCCGACGGCGGTCAAGCGATCCGGACGCCGGAGCAGGTGGCGCTCTACCTGCCGGTGGCCGGTCCCACCACCCGCATCCTGGCGTACGCCATCGATGCCGCCGTCATCCTGCTCATGGAAGTGGGCGTGTTCGCGCTCTATGGGCTCGCGGGGCCGGGCATCCTGCGGCGACTGGCGGGTCTCCTGCGTTCGCCGCAGGCAGGCCCCGCAATCCAACACCTGCCGGGCCTCTTCTTGGCGGCCGTCGTGGTCATCACGGCGGTGATCGAGCTGTTGTATTTCCTTCTGTGGGAGCTGGCGGGCCACGGGCGATCGCTCGGCAAGGCGGCACTCGGGCTGCGTGTCGTCACGGAGGACGGTTTTCCGATCGGCGCGCGACACTCGCTGGTGCGGAACCTCCTGCGCGCGGTCGACATCTTGCCGTTCGGGTACACCGTCGGCCTCATTGCCATGGTCACGTCCCGGCACACGCAGCGGCTTGGCGATCTCGCTGCCGGAACGCTCGTCGTCCGCCTCGACCGGCCGGCCCCCGCCCCGCCCCTCGAAGAGGATCTGCCGGCGGCGGACGCCGCCTTCCGCTTCGCCCCGGCGCAGCTGGCGCGCATCGGGCCCGCCGAGCTCGGCCTCGTGCGGCAGACGCTGCGCCGGCTCGCCAACCTGCAGGCCGACCACGCGGCGCAGGTGCTCGAGCGTTCGGTCGAGGCCCTGCGAAAACGCCTCGACTACGGCCCGGTAGCCCCGGACGAACGCGTCGCCTTCCTGCAGGCCCTGCTCCACGCCACCCGCCTGCGCTGACGGCGGCGCGAGCCGATGACACGACCGTCTGGTGCCTCCTACTCGGGGCAGCCGGCCACCGGGGTGCAAGTGCAGGTTCGGGCAGCCACGACGACCGCCGGGTTGCTGGGCGTGATGGCGACGAACCCGATGTCCCTGATCGGGGAGTTCGGGCCCGAGAACACCTCGCTCACCGCCCCGGTCACCGGCCCGACCGTGCCGTCGTAGGACTGCGGCCGGAGCGGTCCCGCCGCCCCCCCGGGGACGGTGATGGGGCCGTCGGTGTCCGGGTTGGTGGGCGCGATGAAGCCGC
>VBLD01000345.1 GCA_005879205.1 Deltaproteobacteria bacterium | reverse complement strand
CGGCGGGCCGGGCCAATCGATTCGGAGACGGGCTGCAGCCGCGCCACCGCGCGACGCTAGCACAGGCGAGCGGGAGGCGACCAACGGTCCGCCTCCACGGGGGTGGAGTTTCCTCAGGGCTCGAGCTGCTGGGCCGTGACCGTCGCCCGCGAAGCCCCGCCGATGAGCTCGTTGTACACCCCGAGGGAGAGGAGCCCCGAGATCTTGGCGCGCTCGAAGAGCGCCGTGATGCGCTGGATCCTGCGCTCCACCCGCGCGACCCTCGCGGCCAGCCGCCGGGACGTATGGGGACGCGCGAGCGTCGTACGCAGCGCGTCGACGGCGCGCGACGCCCGCCGGAACGCCCGCATCAGCCGCGAGCCGGGGCGGACCAGCCGCGGTGACACGTCGGTGGCGGACGCCGTGGTGAGGATGTTCCGCATCGTACTGATCCAGCAGACGAGCGTGTCGACGGAGGCCGTACCCTCGCAGGCCCCCGCGAGCGGGTTCGCGGGGCACACGCTCCCGGGAAGCGAGTTCGGAACCGAGCACTGGTCGCACGCATCCCCGATGCCGTTGCCGTTGGTGTCGCTCTGGTCGGGGTCGCCGTCACCGTCCTGGTCGAGCTGATCCGGGTTCCGCACGTTCGGACAGTTGTCGACGAAGGCCGGGCCGCTCTGGTCGTCGGCGGGGAAGAGCAGCGCAGTGGGCTGGCTGTCGGCGTCGTAGACCAGCACCGCCTGGCGCTCCCGGTCGCACAGGTTCTGGACGGACACGGAGATCGCCAGGCCGTCACCGGGCGAGAGCGCCCAGGGCTTGGTCGGGGTGAGGTCGACGACGGTCCCCTCGGTCAGGCCACCGGCTAGAAGCGGGGGGATGGTGGTCCTCAGCGACCCCGACGCGAGCAGGTCCCTGACCGTGGTGTTCTTCCGAAAGACCTGCACTTTCACGACCCCGCACCCGGACATGGGGGTGACGTGCGTGGCGACGAACACGACCGCGCGGCTGGGGGCGACGTCGATCGCCGAGATGTGCGGCGCCGTCGTGGTGAAGTCGTCGAACGCCCCCGTGTCGGTCACCTTGATGGTCTCGACGAGGCTGTGCTGGTTCTCCTTCCCGGGCGCCTCGGGGCTCAACAGGTGCTTGCTGGTGGCGCCGCCGGCCACCCCGATCGGCATCGCGGTATCTCTCAGGTAGAGAGCAATCTCGCCCGCCGCGAGGGCACGCGTCGCCCCCAGGACGACCAGGATGGCCCCCGCGAGTGCGGAAGCCTCGAGCCTCCTCACGCTCCTCGACCTCTCCGGCAAAGTGCTCGGCACAAGTGGTGCCGCACAGCAACTGAGGTGCCAGGCGGCGTGCCTGGGGCTGGATGAGTGCGGGGAAGCCTTCGAAGCAGGGATGCAGGAGCAGGCAAACGCACTCGGCGGGCGTACGAAGGTCTTGGATCGACACGGACCAACGGACGAGCGGGAAAACCCCCGCCGCAAGGCCGCCGGAGGTCCCGGGCCATCAGCCCGGACACGCGCGGTGGGCGAGGTAGACTCGCGCGCGGTTCGACGGCGCCGCCCTCCGACGCTAGGCTGTCGTCGTGGACCTCACGTATCCCCGGCGGCGACGGCGGAGGACCGGTCGCTGGATCGCCGCCGCCCTCGCGCTCGTCGCGCTCGCCCTCGGCGCCTACCTGTTCCTTCAGAGCCCGCCCCTGACCACGCTGCCGTCGCCGCCGGCCCCAGCGGCCATCCCGGAAATCCTTCCCTCCCCCGTCGCACCGCTGGTCACCGAGCCGCTCGCCGCGCCGACCCCCACCGAGCCCGAGACGCCACCCGAGGAACGACGGCTGCCGCCGCTCGCCGAGAGCGACACGCTGGTGCGCGAGCTCGCCACCGGGCTGTCGTCGCACCCGGGCCTCTCGGTCTGGCTGTCGACGGACGGGCTGATCCCGAAGTTCGTCGCCGCCGTCGACAACATCGCCGGTGGCGAGAGTCCGCGCCCGAACCTCCTCTTCGTCGCGCCGGTGGCGAAGTTCGGTGTCGTCCACCGCAGCGGTCGCGTGTACGTCGACGCGAAGAGCTACGAGCGGTACGACCTGGTCGCGGACGTGGTGGGCTCCGTGGACCCGCAGCGGGCCGTCGAGGTCTACCGGCAGCTCCAGCCCCTGTGCGAGGCGGCCTACCGCGCGCTCGGCAAGCCACAGGGTCCCTTCGACGACGTGCTCCGCAAAGCACTCCGCAACCTGCTCGCCGCTCCCGTCGTGGACGGCGACGTCGAGCTTAGGCCCAAGGTGATCACGTACGCGTTCGCCGATCCGGCGCTCGAGGGCCTGAGCCCGGCTCAGAAGCATCTCCTGCGCATGGGGCCGAAGAACGTGCGGGCGATCCAGACGCAGCTCCGCGCCGTCACGACGGCGCTCGGCCCCGGCTGAGCCGTCAAGGACTGGCCTGAACGTGTCGAAAAAGGATCTGGATGAAGCTCGCATTCCTGGTCCTCTGCTTCGGCATCCTGGTCGGACCGCCCGTCGTCGCCGGGGAGGATGCCGTGCCACCCCGCACCCATCAGGGATGGGGGTGGCTCGTCGAGAAGCTCGTCGTCGACGGCCTCGATCGCGAGCGTGTGACCCGCGTCTTCGACGACCCGCGACTCGGCCCGTTCACGGGGCTCGAGTTCTCGCTTGCGCCGCGCGAGCCGCATTCGCTGTACCGGCGCTTCCTGCAGCCCGTGAGCGTCGCCGCGGCCCGCCGTTGCCGCGCCACGCATGCCTCCGTCCTCGACGCGGCCGAGCGGGCGTCCGGGGTGCCGGCAAACGTCGTCGCGGCGATACTTCACGTCGAGACCGGATGCGGACGGAACACGGGCTCGAGCCTGGTCCTGCGTGGGCTCGCCCGGCTCGCCATGGCCAACGAGCCGGCGACGGTCGGCGAGAACGTCGCCAGGATCGCCGGCGCGTGCTCGTCGGATGCCGGCGTCGTGGCCGCCGTGAGAGCCCGCGCGAAGTACCTGGAGGACACCTTCTACCCCGAGGTCCGGGCCGCGTTCGCGCTCGCCGGCCAGCTCGGCGTCGATCCGCTCGACCTGCGAGGCTCGGCCTCGGGCGCGATCGGCTGCCCGCAGTTCCTGCCCTCGAGCTACCTGCGGTACGGCGTCGACGGCGGGGGCGACGGTCGCATCGATCCGTACGACGTCGCCGACGCCGCCGCATCGTGCGCCAACTTCCTCGCGGCCCACGGGTGGCAGGGGAACCTCTCCGAGCGCGCGCGCCGGACGGTGCTCTGGCAGTACAACCGTTCGGACGCCTACGTCGACACGGTGCTGCGGCTGGCGCGGGCGATGGATGGGGGAGGCAGCGGGAAACCGGCGGCGGTATGTGCTCCCGTGGCGAACCGCCGTACGGGGGCCCGCGTCGCGCGGCAGACGGCCGGCGTACCCGAGCGCCGTCCACGCTGAACGGCGCTTGAGCTCCGGCGACCTCGAATGCCAGAAGGGCGCCCCAGATGCGGTCGACGTCCCGAAATCCGTTCGTCCGTTCAATCGTCCTCGTCCTTGGCGTGGCCCGGCGCAAACGCTTTCGTGTCGCGCTCATCGGGGGTTTCGCGCTACCATTCCATGGCGTCCAGAGGGCCACGGGCGACGTC
>VBLD01000082.1 GCA_005879205.1 Deltaproteobacteria bacterium | reverse complement strand
GCAAAAGGAGCGAGAAGTCCACGTCCATGAGCCGCGGCGGTCCATCGAACAAATCGGGATCATGCGCGGCGAGGAGGGCCAGAAGGTGGTCCGCCGCCGGCCCGTGCAACGAGGCAACCACCTGCGGGTAGGTGTATCCCGCGGCGTATAACGCGGATGCCACCGGCTCGCCTTCCGCCAGATGGAACCCGAGCGACTCGACGGACGACGGCGGCGTAATATCCGGAAGCGTGACCCCCACAGCGAAACACAGGACCAGCGCTGCTACGACCGGTGATTGCACCAGAGGATCGGTCCGACGACGAAGGATCATCAATATGCCGAGACCGAGTCCACACAGCGTGATGAGAATCACGAGCGGTAGCCGCCCGACGACGGAGGCCTGCGGCGCCAGCGATAGCAAGGCCGCGGCCAGGCTCTCTACGACGCCGAACACGATGAATGCACGTCGAGTAAATGCAGTCGTCGAGGCAGCGGCGAGGAATAAGAGCGGCCACACCGCGGGAGCCAGGTACCGCGATTCCGGCGGTACGGGCAATCGCAAGGCACCGGACGCCAGCCATATCCCACAGGTCACATAGATCAATACGGCGAGCATCAATACGTGGACGCGACGCGATGTCGACACAGAACCGAAGAGGTCAATCCGGCGCAGCGATCGGATGGTAAAGAGCAGCAATACGAGCAGGCTGCCGACTGCAATCAAGGCCCCGGTTGACAGGTTTGCAAGCCGCTCGGCAACTGCGCGGGCCGCATCCATCGAATCCAGGCAAAGTAGTACGGCCATCGCGAGGCAGGATGCCGTAACGGCCGTAACCGGTCGGCGCGCCAATAGTGCGACGGCAACGAGGTGAAAGGGCACTAGGACAAGAAAGATCAAGTAGGCGCTGATTGCGCCTGCCAACGCGATCGCTGCAACGAGGCCGAAAATGGGTCTGCGGAATTCGGCAAAGAGCAGAATGCCGGCGTAGTAGATCGCGACTGGGAACGGAAACAGGTTCGGATTATCGAATGACCTGAACTCGGCTGACGCCAACACGGGCGGCAGGTAGAGCCCCAGGACCAACGTGGCAGCGCGTACGCCGAGATGGTGCGCGATCGCGGCGAACGTGACGATTGCAGACAAAACCAATAGCGCGAGAATCAGCGACTGCATCCGTGCCAGATCACCGCCGGCGCGCAGCGAGTAGGCGGTCAACCGTATCCACGATGCGCCACTAAAGAGACCGAGCCGACCCTCACCTCCTTTCGAGGTGCAATCATGGGCTTCGACACACCGACGCGCGAGCTCGACCAGGCCGGCGGCGTTGCCATCCAACACCTGATACGAGATGGCGGCGCGCGCACCGATGACGCATAGCGCGCCGAGAACAATGGCGAAGGCAAGCACGAGAGCGCCTCCACCGTCAGCGAGGGCGCGTCGGGTCATCGTAGCTGCATGGCGTCGCCAACCGCATCGACGGCGGAGATCTCATATCCCAGGGCCGCGCAGCACGCCAAAGGTCGTCGGCGCGATCAGCTCATTCAGAGCGTATCCAAGAAGCGCAGCAGCGCGGCGCGCTGATCGCCGGTAGCGCCCTGGTAGGCACGCACCGTCGACTCCGCCTCGCCGCCGTGCGCCGTGATCGCGCTTTCCAGGGTCGTGGCGCGGCCGTCGTGCAGGTAGAGCTTGCGGAAACGGAGGCCCTGCAGCGGCGTGGTACGGAACTCGTCGCCCTTGGTGTCGTGGTCAGGGATCCCGTCGGCGAGAACATCGCCCATGCGATGCACGCAAAAGTCGCTGAAGACATTTGTTGCCGGCGACATATCGGGCACGTGGCACACGGCGCAGCCGAAGGAACGAAACGCACTCTCGCCCGCCGCGTCGGTTCCATTCCTGCCGGGTGGCGCCAAGCCGCGTACGAACGCGGCGAGAGTCTCGATGAACTTCAAATCGACCTCGGGATCAGGGAAACCGTCTCCGTCGTTGCTCCCTTCACCCTCGAGCGGGTTGCTGACGTTACTTTCCGAGTCCAGCATGCTTCCCACGAAGTCCGGAACGTTTCCGAGAAACGCTTTGACCCCAAAGCGCGCTACGCTGTTGTCCGGCAACGTCCCTTGGCTCTTGGCCCCGGCGGCGTGACCTCGCCCGCAGGCGGCGCGAATGGTCGCGTCGGGAATCCGCTCGATCAAGCCGAGCCCGTACAGTGGTGGGGCAATGCGGCGCCTCACGTTCGGAGGAGGTGTTGGCGCGGTCCAGCCCGGCAACGGGTGCTGACGATAGACCACGATCTCCCCATGGGGACGTCCGTCGGGAGCGGGCGGATTGGCGGCAATGTACTCGACGTGCTCCAGGTCGCCGCTCCCGCCCACTGTTGGAATGGCATGGCACTCGCCGCACGACTGGCCGTTGTAGAACGGGCCGACTGCGGGTAGCGTCTGCGTGAACAGCTGCTGGCCTGCGTCAAACGCGGCCCGCTCCGCCGCCGTGAGATCAGCACGCGGCTGCCCAAGCTGAGCTTCCCCCACCTTCTCATTCTCGTGCGGTTGTCGGGCCGCTCGCTCGTGCGACCCGTTCGATTCGCTCCCACGCTCCACCACGAGCAGTGCGAGCACGGGGACACCTTGACGGGTCTCGAAGTGCGCTTCCTCCTGGACCTGCGCCCCGAGAGCATGCGCCGCGCTCGCGATCGCATCCGAGATGCGATGTTCCCAACCCTTGTCGTAGTGTACGGTGCGCAGTGGTACAAGGAAACGTGCGCGTGGGACAGCATTGATCGCCGCAACGACCACGTCCTGCCCGCAACCGTGATCGTCCGGCTGTTCGGCACATTCGCCCATCGCCCGGCCGAGTGCATCGTTCAGCCGGAGCTCCGGATGTCCACTGACGGCGTCGGGAATCCCGACGAGGTTCGTGCTCGTCACTACGACGGGACCGCCGGGCGTGCGTTGCAAGTGCTCCCCAAGCGCTCGTTCGGCTTCCATGTTGATCGAAATTGCCAAATTCCGCGGATCGCCTCGACGGTAGGTATTCACGACGAGCGGCACGATCGTGATCGCCGTGGCCAAGCCTACACCCACGATCGGGTTGCCGCCGCGCTTTGCCACCATACGTCCAACCGCCGCGATCACGCAGGCGGCCGATATCGCTTGTGCATAGCAGATCGCCAAGTAGTTACCGCCCTCCTGGGTGTACGCGAGCCAGACGAAGACGAGATAGAAGAGCTGCACGGCACCGCACGCGGCGGCGACGCGGTCGTGCGGAAGGCGCCGCAGTGCACGCACGAAAGCCACGGTCGAGTACGCCAAAGCAATCGCCGGAAGGAGAAGCGTGGCCGGCCACAGGTTGCCGTCGGTGCCGTCCGCCCGGGCCATGTAGATGCCCAGATCCGCCGCGGAGATCAGCGCGGTGACGATCTCGCCCGCGAAAGCGCGGGGATTTAGTTTCGAGGCAGCCGCTGCGAGACGGTAGGTGACCTGGTGGCCGAAGCCGGAATTCGGATCGGCTATCGCGGCAATTGCCATTGGCAAGGTCATCAACATCGCGGCCAGACCCGCGGCGAGCCAGGCCCGCGCAGAGGTGCGGCGCAACACGGGGCTCTCGAACAGTGCGAAGGCCAGCAGCGGCGCGCCAATAAACACCGCCTTTATGCTGGCGAACACCGCCAGTCCGACGAGAGTTCCCGTCGCAGCCGCTCGCCACGCGCTCGGTGGCAGGCTCGGATCGGCGCGCTGCACCACCACCAGTGCTGCGCAGGCGATGAGCAGCGCCGGTACGAGTTCGAAAAAGGTTAGGACGGAATGCATGATGACGACGGCCGGAAACACCGCCGTGACCACCACCGTGAGGGCGGCGCACAGCGCGCCCCCCAAACGCTCAACCAGGAGGAACAGGACGAGCAGCGCGAATGCGCCGATCGGCAGTGCGGTCCGCCGCAACGCAATCAGGTTGCCGTGGTGAAGCGGCCGAAGCAGTTGGAGTGGCCAGTAGAGCACACCACCAATGTACGAGTTGACGAGGATCGGCCACGCCAGCCCCCCAGCGCAGAGCACGAGATGGGGGTCGCCGCCGCGGCTGAAGGCGATCCGCGAGTGACTGTCGCAGATGCTGATCGCGCGCGCGACGTGGTCCTCGACGACGATCTCGGTGGCCGGAGGCGCAGCGTGGCCGACCACCTCCTCGTTGTATCCAACCTGCGCGCCCGCAAGATACCAACCTTGTGCCAGGAAGACACCGATCGCGACGACGAGCACGATCCGCGCATAGCCCGCGTTGAGCATCGAGCGCCGCACGCTAGACCCGCAAGGTTCGCGCCGCAACGGCGCACGTCGGGTTACTGGACAGGCGATCGATGAGGACCCTCACGCTCGCGTTCGAAAAAGCCAACGACGGCGGTGGCGACGACCCGGTTGCCTTCCGCCGTCATATGGCCGTCAAAGAGCCGCTGGCGCTGGCTTGCCGGCATACGTTCGATGATCGGGAAGAGGTCGAACACCTGGAGGCCGGCGGCTGCTGCACAGCCCAGCACGAAATCCTTCACCTGCAAGTGTTCCGGCGTTGCCTCGGGTGCTTGAGGTTGTGCCAGTATGAGCACGCGCCCCGTGCCTGCCCGCACGTCCGTGGCGATCCGTTGCATCAACAAACACGCGACCTCGCGTCCGTGGTCATGGACAACCTCGGCCGCCGGTCCGTCCCAGTGCATGAACTGATCGAACAGCACACCCACGATCAGACTCACCGATAGCAGCCGCTTCAACGGTGCGAGTGCGGACGGGGGCGGAACGGGGGCGGGGTGCAAATGAAGTGTCCCGCCGTCCACATCGAAGTACGGCTTCGCGTGCCCAGAGAAATACGACATCTCGGATCGTCGGACGTCGTCGGGGATGAAGCTCAAGATGATCGTCTCCGGCGAGTAAACTTCAGCCAGCTGCTCGCTGCGCAGCACCGTCTGGTCGAGGCCAAAAGCCGGGACGCCGCCGTTGATCACCCGCCGGCCGGTGAGTCTCTCCAAGATTGCGGGCCACGAATCCGCATCGCCGACATGATCGCCAAAGACAAAAGAGTCCCCGACGGCGAGCGTTAGCGGTCGCTCAGCTCGGGGTGGCGTGTTCCCGTTGCACCGCGTGCCGTAGTCTCCCGTGCTGATACAGAAACTGTAGATGGGATGGCAGTATGAGAAGTGGGGCCGGCGGATATTGCCGAGAGCGGGGTCAGTGATGTCCGCTTCCCCCCAATAGAATGGTACGCGCATGAGGCCGCGCACCGACAATTCGATCACCAAAAAACAAGCGAGGAGACCGAATGCGGCCAGCACCAAAGTGCGCTTCCAGCGGATGCCGGGAGGGGCATCTCCAAAACTAGCCCGGGGCAACAGACCTGTTACCTGCCTTGCGTCGGAGGGTTGAGCGAGCCCGCGTTACCTCGGCACGCGCAAGAACCTCTTCGGTCCTCGACGGGCTAGCGCGCCGTAGCCGGCCCGGTCCAGCTCGCGCCGCAGCTTCGCCACCCAGTAAATGTGCGCGATCGTCTCGCGCACCGCGTCGACGGTGCTGCTCCCTTTCACCTTGCCCGGGCAGAATGCGTCCACCTCCGCGACGCGCAGCCCGGCACGCCGGGCGCGCACCACCAGCTCGGTGTCCCAGAACCAGCGTTGGTCGCGGATCGAATCGATCACCGGGATCAGGCGCTCGCGACGGAGGACCTTGCACCCCGACAAGGTGTCGATCGGTGTCTGCAGCGCGGCCCGCATGAGCTGCCGGTAGCCCTTGTGGGCAATCCAGCGTCCCAGCTCCCACGCGCGAGAAAGGCCGAGCGGCAGCGGGTAGCGGCGATGCGCGATCGCCAGGTCGGCCCCGGCCTCGATCCGCTCGACGAGCGGCAGCAGGTAGTGGGGTGGCACTTCGAGATCGGTGTCGATGGTGCCGACCAGGTCGGTCTCGGCCATCCGGATGCCGGCGGCGACCGCGGCGCCCCGCCCGAGGTTCTCGGGCTGGCGATGGAGGCGGACGTTCGGGTAGCGCGCCGCGAGCGCCAGCGACTCCCGCCATGTCGCGTCGGTGCTGCCGTCGTCCACCAGGATGAGCTGCGTGTCCAGTCGCAGCAGCGAGCAGGTCCCCTGCAGGCGCTCGACGGAGGCAGCGAGGTGCGCGGCCTGATTGTAGTTCGCGAGCACGATGACGAGGCGCCGCGCCCCGGCGGACCCTGCCGTCGCCGCCCGGCCATCCTCGTCGGCGGGAGCCATGGAGCGGCGATGGTAGCGGATTTCTTCCCGCTTGGAAGCGGCCGACGAGGCGCGGTATATGACTCGGCGGTCAAGATGCGGGTCTTTGTCGCCGGACGAACGGGCCACGTGGGGTCGATCCTCCCCACGCTCCTGGGTACCCCCGGGAAATCACCCTTCTCGACCGCCAATGCCTGCGCAATTCGCCGGCGTGCGCCGAGCGGCGCGCCTGCGGCCGACTCCGCATCCTCTGCGGCGATCTGCGCACCTTCCCGGATCGCCTGATCGAGGAGTACGACGACGTCATCGTTCTCGCCGGCACGTCCCGCGACCTCGATCCCGACGAAGCCCGCTGGGACACACTCGCTGCCCGAATCTCGAGCCGCCTCCGCGGGGCAAGTTGGAATGGCCGCGCCCGGACCCGTCGTCGAGTTCTACCGTCACCAGCTCGGCGAGGAGGAGGCCGCCTCTTTCCGCCGCGTGCTCGATTCGCTCTTCCTCGCCCTTGGCCCGGAGGTCGCCGCCTTCGAGCACGAGATGGGCGCGTTCCTGGTCCGCGGCCGGCGCGGCGCCGAGCCGCCCACGGTCGTCGGCACGAGCTCATGCTCCATGGGACTGCTCATCGCGCTCCGCGCGCTCGACGTCGGCCCCGGCGACGAGGTCATCACCACGCCGATGACGTTTGCGTCCACCGCGCACGCCGTGCTGCTCGCCGGCGCCACGCCGGTCCTCGTCGACGTCGAGCCGGCGACGGGCTTGATCGATCCCGACTGCGTGCGCGCTGCGATCGGCCCGCGTACGCGCGGGATCCTGCCGGTGCACCTGTACGGGCAGCTCGCCGACATGCGGGCGCTGCGCCGCATCGCCGACGATCGCGGCCTCGTCATCGTCGAGGACTCGGCACACGGAGTCGAGATGGAGCGCGACGGCGTCCGGCCCGGCGACCTCGGCGACGCCGCCGTCTTCTCGTTCTACGCCACGAAGAACATCACGTGCGGCGACGGCGGCGCGATCGCCACGCGGCGGCGCGAGCTGTCGGAGCGGCTGCGCCGGCTGCGCAACCACGGAATGTCGCGCGCCGCGACCGAGCGACACGGCGATCCCTACCGTCACTGGGACATCGTCGAGCTGGGCTACAAGGCGAACCTCACCGATCTGGAGGCCGCGCTCCTGCGACCGCAGGTCGCGTGGATCGAGTCGCGCCGCGCCCGCCGTGAGGCGCTCGCGCGCCGCTACGAAGCGCGCTTGCGCGAGGCGGTGCCTGCGCTGCGCGGCCCGGCGCCGTCGGAGCGTGGCGTCCCCTGGCTGGTCGAGCCGCGCGGCACGAGCAGTCGGAATCTGTTCACGCTGCACGCTCCGGCGCTGCGGCGCGACGCCATCCTCGCCAGCCTCGGCGCGGAGGGGATCGGCACCGCCGTGAACTTTCGCGCCATCCACCGCCTCGCCTACTTCGCCGCCACCCTCGGCGTCCCTCGCGGGGCGCTGCCCATCGCCGAGGAGATCGGCGACCGGACGATATCGCTGCCCCTCTATCCCACCCTCACCGAGGACGAGCAGGATCTCGTCGTCGCGGCCGTCGCGCGCGCGTTCGCCGACGCAGGTTGATCGCCACCATCCGACTTGGCCGTCGCCCGCGACGCGCCCGCTACGATCGGGGGGCCGCCGAGCGCTACTGGGGCGAGGAGCGGCCTCGTCTCGGCGACGAGCTGCGGATCGTCCTTTCCGCCGGAGAACCTCCGTGGGTCAACGCGGCTTACCATACCTGGGAGACGACGCTCCTCGAGCGCCACCTCCGGCCGCGCCGCGGGCAGTGCATCCTCGACGTGGCCTGCGGCCTCGGTCGGATCGCGGCGCCTTTGGCGCGCGCCGGTGCCACCGTCGTCGGCGTCGACAACGCGCTCGCGATGGTCCATGCGGCCGCCGCGAAGACGGCGTGCGTCACCGGCTCTAAGCGGCGCCGGCTTCCCCGGGACACCGGCCCCGCAGTGCGCTCTGCATTCGTGCACGCGTTCTCCAGCTCCCTGCCGTTCGTCGACGCGAGCTTCCACGCCGTGATCTGTCTCGGCCTGTTCGAGCACATCCCGCCGTGGCTTCAAGCGCACACACTCCGCGAGATGCTGCGCGTCGCGCGACGCGGCGGCGCGATCTATCTCATGCTGCTCAACAACCGCTCGCTCCTGATGCAGGCCGGCTATGACAACCGCCACCGCCGGGCGCGGCAGCTTCCGAACGGCTACTACTGCGGGCTGCCCGACCGCGACGCGATCGTCGCCACGCTGCGGCGCAGCGGCGCGCGCGTGACGGCGCTGGGCTCGAACGCCCACTACGCCATTCTCCGGCACGCGTTGCGCGACCGCTCCCTCGGACCCGCCGAAACGCGCCGGGCGGCCCGGGCCTTCGCGGACGCCGCCATGCGCGACCTCTCCGAGCCGGGCCAGGGGCAGTTCGGCGAGATCTACGCCGATCACTTCTTCTACCACATCGTGCGGCGGTGATCCGGACCGGATCACGCCGCGGCGGTGACCCCGCGTGTTTTGCGTTGATTTGTGATCGATGCGGGGTATCATGCCCGCAACGTATGGCTCCGCTCTGCTGATGGCACACCTCCAGCCCCAGTCGTTCGGTCACGACGGCCGCCCGCCCGAGAAGATCCGTTTGACCGCCATCCGCGCGTTCACGCCGAAGACGGTGCGGCTGACGGGACGCGAGGTGCGCGAGATCTGGGCGAAACACTTTGAAGACCGGGGGCCCGGCCATCCGTACTGGCTGTATACGCACATCCCGTTCTGCCCGCAGATCTGCAGTTTCTGCCAATGCAGCACCTCGCTGCGCAAGTCGGACGAGCAAGTTGCCGCGTACCTCGGGTATCTGGAGGGGGAAATCGAGTTCTTCTCCGACGTCAGCCAGCCGGGGCTGATCCAGTTCCAATATGTCGGCGGCGGCACCCCGAACCTGCTGTCCGAGCCGCAGCTCGAGCGCCTGCTCGGAACGATCAATCGACACTTCCGCTTCACCTCCACGAGCCGGCGCACATTCGAGTTCCTGCCGAGCAGTCTGCGTCCCGGCACGCTGCCGCTGGTGCGGGCCCACGGCTTCAACCGCCTGAGCTGCGGCGTGCAATCGTGGAGCGATCAGACGCTCAAGGCGGTGAACCGCTCGCGCGCCGGCCTGGACGAGCTCGGGCGCACGATCGAACAGGCGTATGGCCTCGGTTTCGACGAAGTCAACGTCGATCTCATCTTCGGGATCGGCGGCGAATCGTCCCGGGGGTTTCTCGAAGGGCTGCTGGAGCTGTTGGCGCGGAATCCGACCACGGTGACGATCCACAACATCATTCCCACGGTCACCAATCCGGTCTTCTCGAGCGTCCAGGAGGAGCTCGCGGCACACGCAGCGTTCGAGGCGCTGTCGCAGACGATCGGCGACGCCGTCGCGAGGCGCTTCCCGCACCTCGAGTGGGTGCTGCGGCCGAACTGCTGGGTGGTGGTGGATCGGCGCTTCCGGCAGGGGTCGAAGTTCAGTTACTGGTACTTCTCGGACAACGAGCGCCTGCACATCGACATGTTGAGCGTCGGCCGTTTTGCCCATTCCAACATCCTCGGGCAGGTCTTTTACGAGAACCTGTCGTCCGCCGAGCGCTACGACCCCGACGAGGCATCGTACGCGGCGTTTCTGAAAACCCCGCTGATCGACGCGGCGTTGGACACGATCACGGACCTCGTCGGCGACCGGAGCTGCGACCTGGTGCCCATCGGCGCGCGCTACGGTCGCCACAGCGTGGAGATGCTCGAGCTGGAGCTCGAGCGACTCGAACGCGAACGCGTTGTCAGGCGCCGTGAGCACCGCTGGGAGCCCGTGGACACCAACGGCGTCTTCATCGATCCGTTCCTACCGCTGCTCGAAGCCGCGTTGGAGGGCGTGCCACCGCCGTGGAGCGCGCCGGGTACCCGGGAGATGGAGCGCGGCATCACGGTCAGTCGAGGGGCGCGCTCGTTATTGGTGTTCATCGAACGCGTCCACCCCGAACGGCGCTATTTCACCCAGATCGGCCAGCTGGGTATCTATTATCGCGATACCAGCGCGGTGCCGGTGGGGCACGACGACGGGCTGGCGGAGCAGCTGATGCGTGCGGTCGTCGAAGACGTGCGCCAGTTCGTGGAACAGACGCCCAGCATCGGGCCGAAAGAAGCGACGGCGCGGCTGCAAGCGCGATATCGGCACGCCGCGCCGGTCACGTAGCGCTTGTCCGCCCCTCGCGACGTTTGCAGAGACGGTCCACGGGACGCCGGTCGTCTGCGCGCCGCCGCGGTCTGATCCCGACAATGTGCGGTATCGCGGGCATCCTCGGCGCCGACGACGAGACCCTGGTCCCGGAGATGACGGCGGCGCTGCGCCACCGGGGCCCGGACCATCAGTCGACCGTGGCCCGCCCCCATGCACACCTCGGCGCCGCCCGCCTGCGGATCGTCGACCTCACGGCCGGCGATCAGCCGTTGGTCAGCGCGCAGAGCGGTGCCGTCCTGGTATTCAACGGTGAGATCTACAACTACCGCGAGCTCCGCTCGGTGCTCAGTGCGCGCGGACACCGTTTCGACACCGCGAGCGATTCCGAGGTGGTGCTGCGCGCCTACGAAGAGTACGGGTGGCGCTGCGTCGAGCACCTGCGCGGGATGTACGCGTTCGCCATCGTCGACGGCGAGCGGGCGATCCTCGCCCGCGACCCGCTCGGCATCAAGCCGTTGCACTACTGCCTGCTGGACGGCGGACGCCGCATGGTGTTCGCGTCCGAGATCAAAGCGCTGCTGCGGTGCCCCGCGGTGCCGGCGCGCCTCAATGAGGCGGCGCTCGGCGATCTGCACGTGTTCGAGTACGTGGCCGACGCGCGGGCGACGTTGTT
>VBLD01000344.1 GCA_005879205.1 Deltaproteobacteria bacterium | reverse complement strand
CGCGGCGGGATTTCTGTCCGGGGATCGCGTGCGCCGAGGTAGCGGGCAAAGCCGCGGACCATGCCCAACCGCATCGCCCACCACCGCGGGGAGGCGTCCGCCGGCTCCATCGCCCAGCGCAATGCCAGGTCGGTGGTGATGGAGACGCCGCCGTGGCGGTGGAGAAACGCGACAAACGCGGGCAGCAAGCGGGTTTCCCGCTCGAGTTTAAAGCCGAGCGCCCGGCGCACACGGAGGTATTCATCCACGCTGGTCGCGAGGTTGCTCATCGCGCACCTCCCGGCCAGGGCTGGGCGAGGTCACGCAAGCCGAGGCGATCGACTTTCGCGTAGAGAGCGGTCGTGTCCGCGCTTTGGTGGCGCAGGACCTGCGCAATCTCGTCGAGCGAGCCGCCTCGGCGTAGCATCTCGGTCGCCGCCGTGTGGCGCAGCCGGTGCGCGCCGCCGCACGGGATGCCGGCGCGGGCCAAGCAGGCGGTGGCGACGGCCGTAATCGCGGCTGCGCCGAGTGGGCCGCACGGCGCACAGCTGCGCAGAAACACGTGGCGGCACGACGTCGGGCGGGGACGGCTCGCCCGCAGGTACGCGGCGACCGCGCGCCCGACGTCCTCGGGGAGCGGCAGCCGATCTTCGCGGCGGCCTTTCCCCCGAATGACGACCTCGGCCCGCTGCCAATCGATGTCCTCGAGGACCAAGGCCGCGACCTCGCCGCGGCGGAGCCCGAGCCGGACCATGAGCAGCACGATCGCGTAATTGCGCCGGCCCAGGTGAGTGCGGCGGTCGCAGTGCCGCAACAGCTGACGTACCTGCCGCGGATCGAGTCCCCGCGGTAGCCCCGCGAGACGCCAGCCCGCCACCGCCGGGAGCGCCCCGGTGAGATTCACCGCGGTCTGGCCCGTCAGGTACGCATAGCGCAGGAAGGAGCGGAACGCCGTGACGGTATGTTTGGTCGTGCCGATGCGGTAGCACTCGGATGTCCGCAGCACGGCTGCCGTGACATCGCGTGCGGTCAGCGCGGCGAGCGCGATCGGCTCGTGGGCGAAGCGCCGCACCAGTAACTGCCGGACGACCGACGCGTAGCGCGCGATCGCCGCCTCCGTGAGGCTCCGCTCCCGCCGCAGATACTCGACGTATGGATTGAGGATGCCGTCGAGCGGCGTCGGCGCGTGCCTCGCCGCCTCGGGCAGCGACACCCCGCCCGCACCCCGCAAGTAGTCCAGAATCGGTCGGAGCGCGCGCGGCGTGAGAAAGCCCGTGTAGCCTGCCCCACGCCGCGCGGCACAGAACGCGCCGATTCGCTCGGCGCTCAGCTCCACGGGCTCAAGTCCCTCGCTCTGGAGCCAGCGGCTCAGGTGCGCCATCAAGCGAAGGACATTCCTGCTCGAGAGCGCGGTGTAGCCGCGCTCGCGGAGCTCGCGCCAAACGCCAGGCGCGTACGGTGACAAAGGGCCGGTCATCCGGACCCCGGCTCCATCCACCATGGTCTCCTCCTTCCTCGGCATCCGCCGGAAGGCACGACCATGGCACGGAGCGCGGCTCTCGGGATTATGCCGACTCGGCTGAAGCGGCTACCGCGCTACGATCGGAACAATCCCCACCCGACTCATGTAAACGCGGCATAACCGGGCAGTCGGCATAATGCGCCTTATGCCGCGCGCGGCATAAGGCGCAGATCGCGACGCGGTTCCTCTGCGAGTGCTCGCCGCCGCGGGAGCGGAAGATCACGTGGTGGTCGTGGAGGCTCGTCCGCGCCGTGCAGACCGGAACGGCACAGCGCCAGCCGTCGCGCTCGAAGATCGGGTCGCGGTGGCGCGGCTGGCTCTCCCATTCTTGCTTGGCGTGACGCAGGAGGCGCTCGAGACCGCGCCAGGGCAGCTCGGCAGGACGTTTGAGCCCGGCGACGGCGGCGCGGAAGAGCGCCACCACCGACGCGGGGCCCGAGAAGCGGAGCTCCGCATCCGCCGGCTCCCAGTCCTCGTGCGCACGCATCTGCACCTCGGGCACGACGAGGGTCGTGCCGAGCGGGGGAGGCGACCCGCAGCGGCTCTCGAGCGCCCACTCGACCTCCGCCACTAGCCGCCGCAGGGTCACCTCCCCCGCTCGCGCGACCCACGCCTCGCCGTTCGATTCGCTCACGACCGGGAGGAGCGTGAGCGCGCCGATCCATGAGATGCGGCCCTCACGATATGTGTTTGCGAGTGCCGGCACGTGCCACGTTCTTCGCTCGAGCGCAACTAGGGCGCGCGCTTTTCTGGTCGAGAGGCCGAGGCGCTCGCGGACGTAGCGCGCGGACGACGGCAGGCCGAAGAAGCGATGGAGACGCAGCTCGATGAACAGGCGCAGCAGGCGTCCCATCTGCCAGTCGATGCGCTGCATGTGGCGGAGGCAGGCACGAAGCTTCTCGTCGAGCCTGAAGACGTGGACGCAGGTGCAATCCCAGACGAGCCTCTCGACGTCCTCCGGAATGGCCTCGTCGACGCCGGGGCAGTCGACCGCGGGCTCGTCGGGATCCAGGACCGGCGCGGCTACAGGCGGGCGGGGGGCCGGTACGCTCTCAGGAGCCGACAGGCCCTCGGCGCCGATCGCCTCCGCGGCCTGCCAGGGCGCGAGCTCGGCGCCCGCCATCCGGCGCGCCAGCTCGACCGTTTCGCGCCAGATACTCCGGACGCGCCCCGGGCAGCGCATGGCGAAACGGACGCGCGGCTCGCCGTCGACGGACTCGTCGTCGTGGGTGGGCGCACGCGGGAGGAGCGCCTCGAGACCGCGGACCGTGCGGCCGCGGGCGCGCGCGATCCAATCCCGCTCGGTCTCGGGCGTGGCGACGCCCACCAGCAGGCGCGCCTGGGTCCACGAAAGCTCGCCGTCCTCGAACGCCGCGGCGATCTCGGGCAGCTCGCCGAGCCGTCGCGCGACGCGGGCCAGCTCCTGGACCTCGCGTCCCGAGAGGCCGAGACGCTCGCGTGTGTAGTCGCCGAGCCGGGCCCGAGCTTGTGATGGCCCCGACGCCCGAGGAAGGCGGCGGCGAGCCGGCCGAGCACGCGGCGGCAGAGGGCGTCCTGACGGGCGAGGCGGCGCAGGTAGCCGTCGAGGACCTGCGCGCACGCGGGGCGATCGAGATGGCGATACTCGTCGCGGCCGGGCGGCTCGAGGATCTCGGCCGGCACGATCTCCATGGAGGCGAAGATTAGGCGAACAGCAATCGCATGTCAAGACCCGTGAAAGAAATTCTCCTTGTCACACGGCATGCATGTGCAATATGCATCGCGACGTGCGCGGAGTTCGCACCGCCCTCCTCGCTCGCACCGCCGGGGCCGTCGACGGCTCCACGCCGCGCGCCTTCGAGCCGATCCCCGATACTACCGGGTGCGCGCGGCGCGCGACGGGGTCCGCTCGCGGCCTTCCAACGCCGTGTCGGTGCCGTAGACCTCGATCGGGTTCGTCTCGACGGTCTCGGGCGTGCGCTCGCTGCGCGGCTCGCAGGTCGAGAGCACGACCGCCGCTCGTCGTATCGGACGCGCGCCCGCGACCCGAAGATGCGCGCCGGAGCCGCCGACCTCGTAGCATCCGTCTTTTTCCGGGAGCTCCGCCTCGACGCGCAGCGCCTCCCCCGCCACCTTCGCCTCGCGCCGGATCAGCACGGGCGGCACCGTGATGGCGTGGAGCGTAACCGCCATCCCCTCCCCTGCCGCATACCGATCGAACTCCGTGCGCGCGAACATGCGGGCGTTGCCCGCCGAGAGGTTCTCGTCGACGCGCGACGTCGTCGCCTCCCAGAAGCGCGGCCGGCCGACGTCGACGTGGAGGAAGCCTTCCTTGGCGTAGTAGCCGGCGCCGCAGCAATCGAGGTCGCGCACGCGATGCCAGAGGCGCGGCAGCTCGGTACGCGGGAAGGCGAGGTCGGTGGCGAGGCCCTCGGTGTGGAGCGAGCCGCCGGCCACGGCCTTCCCCTGCGCCTTGAGGCCCTGGTTGTAGTCGGGGCTCCGGTAGCCGGAGAGCACGACGAGGGGTTTGCCGCCCGCGGTGTGCTGGAGCCAGCTCAGGACCTCGACCAGGCGGAGCGAGACGTCGGTCTCGCGCGTGTCGCCCTGCGAGCGGACGACGTGCCGGAGGCGGGCGAGCTCGTCCCGGTCGTAGGTGCCGTCCTTCCGGCGGTAGTGGACGGCGGCGCGCTCGTCGTTGTGGGCGTTCACGAGCGCGAGGGTCCCGTCGCCCATGACGAAGAAGCGGGCCGCGAGGAGGAGCGCGGACAGCACTAGCGGATGAAGGCGCGCACCTCGCGCGCGAGGGCGTCCGTGATGCGGATGCGGGCGATCGGCATGAGTCCGGGGGGAAGCCCGTCGGGCGGGAACCACTCGCAGGCGAGCGACTCGGGGCCGCAGGCGATCACGCCCCCCGTGATGCGGCACTCGAAGGAGGAGCTCACGTAGTGGGTGACGTCGCCGTTGGGGTAGGTGACGATCTGATGGTGCTCGGGTGCCGAGTAGACGCCGATCAGGCGGAGCGGCTCGACGTCGAGCCCGGTCTCCTCGCGGACCTCGCGGACGAGGGCCTCGGTCACTGACTCGCCGGGTTCGACGCTGCCGCCCGGGAGGCCCCAGAGCCCGTTGTCCTCGCGCTTCTGGAGCAGCACGCCGGCGGGCCCGAGGATGACCGCCGTGACGCCCGGCCGGATGACCATGCGTCAGCGTAGCGGTCGCGACGCGGTGCGTGCAAGCGAACGAGCGGCGCCCGCCGCTCAGCGACCGCGCTCGAACTCCCGTGCCAGGGCCAGGAGGCGACGGCGGACGAGCCTCGGATGGAGTCCGAGCGCGGCGCACACGTTCTCGAACGAGTAGGGCCAGTCCTCGCCGCGTTTCATCACCCAGCGACGAGCCTGGACCGCGAGCCGTGCCTGGTCCTTCGGGGTACCGCCGATCGTGTGGGTGAGGCAGCGGACGGCGTCGGCGAGCACGGCGCAGAGAAGCGCCCGCTCCCCGCTGCCGCGCTCCTTGAGGACGGATAACCAGGGTTCCTCGATCGTCCTTTCCACAACCTGGCGACCGGATCGGAGCGGCTCGGCGTGCATTCGAGGGATAGGATAGATCACTGCACGCGGCGTGCCCGAAGGAATGCATGAACAAATGCACCCCGAGGGCGAACAGAGTGACCGCAGCACGCGGACGTGCCGCGACTGTTCGTTCGTACCGTCTATCGGACGGCAGCGCGGATCGCCGGTAGCTGCTGCGTCGCGTCGGCCGCGAGAGCGAGCACGTTGCCGGCGGCGGCCCGCGCGATCTTCCCCCGCGTCATCCCGTGGCGGATGGCGGTCGCGAAGCGCACGAGGACCTGTTCGGCGCGAACGAGCCGCCGCGACGCGCGCCGGCCGGCGGCGGTCTCGGCCGAGGCGATGAGCCGCCGCGCGAGCGCGACGCGGAACTCGAGCGTCGCGGCGAGGCGCCGGCCGCCGAGGGCGAGGCGCGGCAGGCCGTGGAGCACCGCGTCGAGCGAGTCGAGGCGGCAGAGGACGGCGGGGAACCCGATCTCGAAGGTGTGGCGGCAGCCGGTCTCGTCGCAGGTGTCGGTGGTGCACGGGTCCTGGTCGTCGCACGTCGTGGAGCAGGCGGCGACCGGCGGCGGAAGGGTCGTCGTGGTGGTGACGGCGCCCGAGACGCTCGTGCTGGTCGTGGTGGCGATGGTGGTCGTGGTGGTGGTGCTGACGGTCGTAGTGGTCGTGGTCGTCAACGTCGGCGGCGGTGGCGGAAACACCTGGTCGCGGAAGACGTAGACGGTCCCGGCGTTCGGGGCGACGGTGTCGTCGAGCCACGAACCGATGGCGACGAGGCTGCCGCCCGCGGCGACCGAGGCGCCGAACTGGTCACCCGGCGCAGGTGCCGGGTTCTCGAAGGTGTCGAGGAGCGCGCCCGACGCGGCGTCGAAGAGGTAGGCGATGCCGGCGTCCTCGGCACCGGTGTCGTCGAAGGGCGCGCCGATGAGGACGGCGCCGCCCGCG
>VBLD01000343.1 GCA_005879205.1 Deltaproteobacteria bacterium | reverse complement strand
CACCTTCTCGACCTTCACCTTGAAGAGCGTCTCGACCGCATGGCGGATCTCGACCTTGTTGGCGCGCGGGTGGACGCGGAAGACCACCTGGTTCCCCAGCTCGTTGACCAGGGTGCCCTTCTCCGTGATCACCGGACCCTGCACGACCTCGGCGGGGTTCATGAAGCTGCAACCTCCCCAGCGCCGAGCCGGCTCGCCACCTGCTCGAGCGCGGGACGCGTGAAGACGATCTCGGCATGACCGAGAACGTCGTAGACGTTGAGTCCGACCGCGCGCAGCACCTTCACCCGGGGCAGATTGCGTGCGGCGCGCATGATCGTCTCGTCCGCGTCGCGGAGCACGACCAGCACGCTCGGTGCCTCGGCGAATCCGAGCCCGGCGAGGCACTCCACCATGTGCTTCGTCTTCGCCGCCGGCAGCGTGAGCCCGTCGACCACGAGGAGCTTGCCCGCCGCATGACGCGCCGCCAGCGCCGCGCGGAGCGCCGCCTGGCGTGCGGACTTGGGGAGCCGGTAGGTGTCCCGCCGCCCACCCAGAGCGGCGAGCGGGTGCTTCCCGAGCGGGCCCGTCCCGTCCCCTTCTGCCGCCACGGCTTCTTGCCGCCGCCGCTGACGAACCCGCGGGTCTTGGTCGCGGCGGTGCCGGCACGTCGGCCGGCGAGCTGGCTGCGCACCGCCTCGTGGAGCAGATGCTCGCGTACCGGACCGGCGACCACCGCTGCGGGGACGCTCATCTCGCCGACACGCTCCCGCGACTGTGACAACACCGGCAGGCTCACGGACTCCGCGGTCATCCGCGCGCCTCCTCGGCGGGCTTGTGGATCACGACGGTGCCCTCGCGTGCCCCCGGAACGGCGCCACGGACGAGCAGGAGATTCTCGTCCGATCGCACGGCGACGACCTGGAGGTTGCGGGTGGTCACCCACTCCGCGCCGTAGCGGCCCGCCATGCGCTTACCTTTGAAGATGCGGCCCGGGAAGGAGCGGTTGCCGATCGAGCCCCCGTGCCGGAAGTACTCGTGCGTCCCGTGCGAGCCCGGGAAGCCCGCGAAGTTGTGCCGCTTCATCACCCCGGCGGTGCCCCGCCCCTTGGTGATGCCGGCGACGTGCACCACCTCGCCCGGCTTGAACACGTCACCGACGCGGATCTCGGCACCGACCGCGGGCGCCTCTTCGCCCGCGAGCCGGAATTCCCGCAGCACGGCGAAGGGACCGGTACCCGCCTTCTTGAACTGGCCCTGCACGGGCTTCGACATCCGCGTTGCCTTGGCCGGGCCGAAGCCGAGCTGGGCGGCGGCGTACCCGTCGCGCGCGGGCTGGCGGGTGGCGACCACGGTGCAGGGGCCGGCCTGGATGACCGTGACGGGCACGAGGATGCCCCCGGCGGTGTACACCTGCGTCATCCCGAGCTTCCGTCCGATGAGACCTGGGATCGCCATGACTACTGTAGCTTGATCTCCACGTCGACCCCGGCAGCGAGGTCGAGCTTGCCGAGCGCGTCGATCGTCTGCTGCGTCGGATCGAGGATGTCGAGCAGCCGCTTGTGAGTCCGGATCTCGAATTGCTCGCGCGACTTCTTGTCGACGTGCGGCGAGCGGTTCACGGTGAACCGCTCGATATGCGTGGGCAGCGGGATCGGCCCCGCGACGCGTCCGCCCGTCCGGCGCACGGTCTCCACGATCTCCCGCACCGACTGATCGAGCAGCCGATGATCGTACGCCTTCAGACGGATGCGGATTTTCTCGTTCATGTCGCGCTTACTCGAAGATCTATTCGAAGATCTTGGTCACCACGCCGGCGCCGACCGTGCGGCCCCCCTCGCGGATGGCGAAGCGCAGCCCCTCGTCCATCGCGATCGGGGTGATCAGATCGACCTTGACCTGCACGTTGTCGCCCGGCATGACCATCTCGGTGCCTTCGGGCAGCGTGCAGACACCCGTCACGTCGGTCGTCCGGAAGTAGAACTGCGGCCGGTAGCCGTTGAAGAAGGGCGTGTGTCGGCCTCCCTCCTCCTTGGTGAGAACGTAGGCTTCGGCCTGGAATTTCGTGTGCGGGGTGATCGAGCCGGGCTTTGCCAGTACCTGGCCACGCTCGATGTCTTCGCGTTTCACGCCGCGCAGCAGGCAGCCGACGTTGTCGCCCGCGATACCCTCATCGAGGAGCTTGCGGAACATCTCCACGCCGGTGACGACCGTCTTGGTGGTCGGCTTGATGCCGACGATCTCGACTTCCTCGCCCACCTTGATCTTGCCGCGCTCGATGCGGCCGGTGGCCACCGTGCCGCGGCCGCTGATCGAGAACACGTCCTCGACCGGCATCAGGAAAGGCTTCTCGACCTCGCGCTTGGGCTCGGGGATGTAGCCGTCGATCGCGTCCATGAGTTTCTGTACGGAGCCGCCGCCGAGCTCGCCCGCGTCGCCCTCGAGCGCCTTGAGCGCGCTGCCGCGGACGATCGGGATCTCGTCGCCGGGGAACTCGTACTTGGAGAGCAGCTCCCGCACCTCGAGCTCGACCAGGTCCAGGAGCTCCTTGTCGTCGACCGCGTCCACCTTGTTCATGTAGACGACGATCGCCGGGACGCCGACCTGACGAGCGAGCAGGATGTGCTGGCGCGTCTGCGGCATCGGCCCGTCGGTCGCCGCCACCACCAGGATCGCCCCGTCCATCTGGGCGGCGCCGGTGATCATGTTCTTGATGTAGTCGGCGTGGCCGGGGCAGTCGACGTGGGCATAGTGCCGCTTCGCGGTCTCGTATTCCACGTGCGCCGTGGCGATGGTGATGCCGCGCTCGCGCTCCTCGGGCGCCTTGTCGATCTGATCGAAGGGCACGAACTGCCCGAAGCCCTTCGCGGCCTGGGACTTGGTGATCGCTGCCGTGAGCGTTGTCTTGCCGTGGTCGATGTGCCCGATCGTACCAACGTTGACGTGCGGCTTCTTGCGCTCGAACTTTGCCTTCGCCATGGCGGTGTTCCCTCCGTCGCGCTCTTAGCCCAGCTGCGAAGCCTCCGCGAGGCGCGTGCCGCCCTGGCGGAGCGCCTCGGGGCCGATGCCCTTCGGCACCGGCTCGTAGTGCGAGAATTGCATCGTGAAGGTCGCGCGCCCCTGAGAGCGCGACCGTAGGTCCGTGGCGTAGCCGAACATCTCGGCGAGCGGCGCATGCGCGGCGATGACCTGCGCATTGCCGCGCGGCTCCTGCCCGGCGATGCGGCCGCGCCGTCGGTTGATGTCGCTGATCACGTCGCCCATGAACTCCTCGGGCGTCACCACCTCGAGCGACATGATCGGCTCGAGGATGACGGGCGAGGCCTTGCCCATCGCCTCCTTGAACGCCATCGAGCCGGCGATCTTGAAGGCGATCTCCGAGGAGTCGACCTCGTGGTAGGAGCCGTACACGACGGTGGCCTTGACGTCGACGACCGGGTACCCGGCGACCATACCCGATTCCATCGCTTCCTTGACGCCCTTCTCGATGGCGGGGATGTACTCGCGCGGAATGACGCCGCCCTTGGTCCCGTCGACGAACTCGAAACCGCCGCCGGCCGGCAGCGGCTCGACGCGCAGCACGACATGACCGTACTGCCCGCGGCCGCCGGTCTGCCGGATGAACTTGGCCTCGTGCTCGACCGCCTTGCGAGCAGCCGGTCGACGATGATCTCGAGGTGGAGCTCGCCCATCCCCGAGATGAGCGTCTGGCCCGTCTCGCTGTTGGTGGAGACCCGGAACGAGGGATCTTCGGTGGCGAGCTTGTGGAGCGACCCGCCGAGCCGCTCCTGGTCGACCTTCGTCTTCGGCTCGATGGCGATGGAGATGACCGGGTCGGGGAACTGCATGCGCTCGAGGACGATCGGACGGCTCTCGTCGCACAGCGTGTCGCCCGTGGTCGTGTCGCGCAGACCGACCGCTGCCGCGATGTCGCCGGCGTAGACCTCCTTGATCTCCTCGCGCTTGTTGGCGTGCATCTTGAGCAACCGGCCGACGCGCTCCTTCTTGCCCTTCACCGAGTTGTAGACGTACGAACCCGAGGTCATCACCCCGGAGTAGACGCGGAGGAAGGTGAGCGTGCCGACGTACGGGTCGCTCATGATCTTGAAGGCGAGCGCGGTGA
>VBLD01000081.1 GCA_005879205.1 Deltaproteobacteria bacterium | reverse complement strand
ATCATCGGGATCATCGCATCGCACCTCCTGCGCCGACGTTCGCACGCGCCGTGCCAGGTCGACGCCGTACCCGGAGGAAGGTCCAAGTCCTCGACTCTGCGGCGGAGTGCGTCGAGCCGCGGACGGGCCGGCCATGGGGCCGCACATCCCGTGCAGCAGAGGGTGCATGACAGGGTTTGCACCCGCCGTCGCGGATCACTTGTCCCCGCGCTCGGACGGATGCCGGGAACAGGTAAGCGGGAACGCGACTTACGGGCGTGCCGCGGGCGGTGCCGCGGTGCCGGGGGGCAGCTTCGAGAGCAGCAGCGTCCGCAGATCCGGGTCCGGGTCCGACTCCTTCAGGAGTCGAGCGTAGATCTCGCGTGCCGCATCGCCCTGCCCGCCCGCCTCCTGAAGGCGTGCCTCACCGAGCAAGGCGTCCCGGCGATACGGTCCCTCGAGCGCCGCGGCCTGGGTGTAGGCCTCGAGCGCTCCAGTCGCGTCGCCGTTGCCCTCTCGAGCATGGGCCAGGCCGTCGAGCGCCTCCTGGCGGAGGTAGTCGGCGGCCGGCCCGCTCGCCAGGTACTCGCTGTACGCGGTCGCCGCCGCGGAGCCGTCGCCCTGACGGGCGAGGGCATGCGCGCGGTAGAGACCCGCGAGCCGACCCGACGGTGTCCGCGGGAAGGTCTCGCCGAGCATCTCGAAGGCCGCCGCCGCGTCCGCGAAGCGGCCGGCCTCGAAGGTGGCCTGCGCCGAGCGGAAGCTTTCGGCCGCCCTGCCCACCTGGCTCGCACGGTATTGCGAGACCGCGAGCACCGCGGCCGCCGCCACGAGCAGCGCGAGCGCGATGCCGGCCGCGAGCTCCCGGTGGGTATCCAGCCAGGCCATCGCCTGGTTGGTCAGCGTGTGGAACTCGTCGGGCTGGCGGAGCGCCTTGCGCCGGATCTTGATCCGCCTGGCGTGTTCGGGCATGCGCGGGCGGGCCGCCGCCTACATCTTGTACTTGAAATCCTCGGGCGACATCTTCTCGAGGATTTCGGCCCATTTGTCCCGCGAGACGTTGGAGAGGTTCTGGTCCTTCCCCTCCTCCATCTGCTGCAGCACGCTGGAGGCCTCGAGCACCTTCTTGGCCACGTAGATGGGACTCTTCGTGCGCAGCGCGAGACTGATCGCGTCCGAGGGCCGGGAGTCGAGCGTCAGCTGCCGGCCGTCCACGCGGAGGTAGATCAGCGCATAGTACGTGTTGTCCTTCAGCTCCGTCACCTCCACCCACTCCACCACCGCCCCGAGCTCGTTGATGAGGCTGCGGAGCAGATCGTGCGTCATCGGCCGCGCCATCTTGATCCCCTCGAGCTCGGTGGCCATGGCCGTCGCCTCGAGCAGCCCGATCCAGATGGGCAGATTCAGCTTGTTGTCGGGGTCGCGCAGGATGACGATGGGCGTCTTGGTGACGGGATCGAGCGTGAGCCCGCCGACCGTCATCAAGATGAAGTTCTCACGGTTCATGCGGTCCCCCTGTCGGCCCTCGGGCTCATTGTGATGAAGCCCATCCCGAACGTCAATGGTATGCGCCTCAGGAGGCCACCAGGCGGTCGATCACGCGGTAGAGCTGGCCGAGGTTCCGACACTCCTCGACCAGGGTGCAGTGCGGGCCATAGTGGTCCATCTCGCTGTCGCCGAACCCCCAGGTCATGCGGTTCTCCGGGTTCAGCCAGATGAGCTGCTTTGCGCGCTGGCGGATCTCCTTGAGCACCCAGTCGTGCGGCAGGTTGTAGTTGTTGCGCGCGTCGCCGAGCACGATCACGGTGGTCCGCTTGTTCACGGCCGCGATGTGGTCGCGATGGAACCCCTTGAAGGCACGCCCGAAGTCGGAGTGCGCATAGACGTTGATGACGTCGCCCCGCAGCGCGGTCTCGATCGCCTGGTGAATGTCCTGCTCCTCGAAGAGCCGGGTGATCTCGCCCACGTCGGAGACGAAGATGAAGCTCCGCACCTTGGAGTAGAGGTCCTGCAGCGAGTAGACGAACTGGAGCATGAAGCGCGAGACGTTCCGCACCGAGTCCGAGACGTCGCACAGGACCATCACCTGCGGCTTCTCCTTCTTGCGCCGGTCCCAGACGATGCGGAACGGGACGCCGCCGTACTGGAGGTTCCGGCGGAGCGTGGCGCTCGGGTCGAACTTGCCGCGTCGTGCCCGGCGGCGCCGGATCGAGATCACGTTGCGCAGGCGCTGGGCGAGCTTCTGGACCGCCTCCTGCATGCGGCGGATCTCCTCCTCGGTGAGGTAGAAGAAGCTCTTGTCCGCGAGCGCCGCCAGGCGTTCGTGATCCCGGCGACCCACGTCCTGGCGCTCGAGCTCGCCGCGGACCATCGCCTTGATCATGTCGTTCAGGTCCTGGAGGCGACGGTCGAGGTACTCGCTCAGCCGGTCCGCATCGGCGCTGCCCTGCAGCTCCTCCTTCAACCGTTGGATCTCGCGCGCGAGCGCTCCGAGCCCGAGCGCGCTGGCGATCGCGTGGGAAAACCGCCCTTCCTGGAAGCCCTGCTGGATATCGCCGAGACGCCCCTGCTCGCCGGCCTCGCGGAGCAGACGCTCGAGGCGCCCGCCGTCGGCCGCCAGCAGCGCGCGCGCGAGCGGCGACAGCTCGATGCCCCGCTCCCGGAGCAGTCGTTCGAGCTCCTCGAGCAGCCGTTGGAAGTCGGGATCGTCGAGGCCGAGGGCGCCCCTGGTGGCCGCCGTCGACTGCGCGATGGCGTCGGCGAGGCCCGAGAAGAAGAGCGTGAAGAGCTGCTCGTAGGTCGGGATGTCGACGCCGCGCTTCACCATGCTCGCCCGCAGCGTCGCGCGCACGGTCTCCCGGTCGCCGAGCCCGACCACGGAGAGGGCGCGGAACGTGTCCATGTTCTCGGCGAGCGAGACACGCAGCCCGTTCTGGCGGAGCAGGTTCGAGAACTCGAGGAGCTTCTCGTTCATGGCGGGTCCGCCGTCGCCGGCCTCGCCGAGCTAGTGGAGGACGTCCTTGTCGCCCTCGAGGCGCGCGGACTTGAGCTTCGCCCGCTGCAGCTCGACGTGCTCCTTGAGCTCCTGCTGCGCCTTGCGGATGTCGCCTTCGTACTTGAGGATGACCGAGAGGGTCTCGGTGACGAGCGGCTCGTCGAGCGTCTTCACGTTGAGGAGCGTCAGGGCCTTCGCCCAGTCGAGCGTCTCGCTGATGCTCGGGGCCTTCTTGAGGTCGAGCTTGCGGACGCGGTGAACGACGTTCACCACCTCGGCGGCGAGCCGCTCGGTCACGCCCGGGACCTTCAACCTCACGATCTCGAGCTCCTGGGAGCGGTCCGGGAAGTCGATGAAGAGGTGCAGACAGCGGCGCTTGAGAGCGTCGGACATCTCGCGCGCGTTGTTGCTGGTGAGGAAGACGGTCGGCAGGTGGCGCGCGTGGAGCGTCCCGAGCTCGGGAACGCTCACCTGGAAGTCGGACAGCAACTCGAGCAGGAAGGCCTCGAGCTCGGTGTCGGACTTGTCCACCTCGTCGATCAAGAGCACGCACGGGGCCTCTGAGGTGATGGCACGGAGCAGCGGCCGGGGCAGGATGAAGCGGCGGCTGAAGAACACGTCGTCCTCGCTCGCGATCTTGTCCACTGCCTCGCGCAGCGAGCGGGCTCCCCCCAGCACCTCGCCGATCTTGTCCTTCAGGATCTGCGTGTAGAGGAGCTGCTTCGCGTACTCCCACTCGTAGAGCGCCTTGGCCTCGTCGAGCCCCTCGTAGCACTGGAGGCGGATCAGCTCGTGGCCGAGGGCCTGTGAGAGCACCTTGGCGAGTTCGGTCTTGCCGACACCCGCCGGCCCCTCGACCAGCACCGGCTTCTTCAGATGGGTGGCAAGGTAGACGACGGTGCCGATGGTCCGGCTCGCGATGTACTGGAGCCGTGCGAAGCGCTCGATGACCTCTTCGATCGACGCGAACATAAACCCTCGCCCCCGTACGACGACGGGGTCCGGCGACGCTAACACACGACCAACGCCAATCCAAGGGACAAGTGCCCGATCTGCCGACGGTTGTGAGCGCCGTGGTGCGCTTCCCGCGGCTAGATCGGTCGAGCGACGGTGGCTTCACGGTAGTGCCAACGGGCGGACGCCATAGCGGACGCGATACTGGAAAACCCCATATTGACCTCTTCGTTCACCCTCTGAGACACGTGAGACCCTGATCGTCGGCCGCGGCCGCGCACCGAACGGAACGTCAACCCGCGAGCCACACCGTCTCGACGCGCGACGGCCGGAGTGGATGGAGCTGGTAGTTCCGCACCCGTGGGTGACGAATGGCGAAGCCGACGGGGTGGAAGAGCGGAACCCACGGGGCGTCGCGCATGATCATCACTTCGGCGTCGTGAAAGAGCGGCAAGCGGCGCCCGGGCTCGAGCAACGGCTCGGCCTCGTCGAGCAGACGATCGACCTCCGGGTTCGCGTAGAAGGCATTGTTGTTCGTCCCTCGGCTTCGACTGTGCAGGAGAACGATGAGGAAGTTCGAGGGGTCCGGGAAGTCGGCCTCCCAGCCGAGCAGGAAGAGGGGCGCCATGCCGGGATGGCGGACGGCCTCGATGAGCGTCGGGAAGTCGACGGGCTTGAGCGCCAGCTCGACGCCGATCGCACGGAGGTCCTGCTGGAGCGACTGGCCGAGCCGCATCGATCCTTCGTCGCGTGACGCCCAGAGCGTCGTGGCGAAGCCATGGCCGAGACCGGCCGCCTCGAGGCGCGCCCGGGCTCCCGCCGGGTCGAAGGGATAGCTGAGCGTCGAGGAGTCGTACCCGGGCATGTCGGGCGGGAGGATCGTCGTGGCGACCACGCCGCGCCCGTCGATCAGGTCGAGCAGCCGTTGCTTGTTCACCGCCATGTTCATCGCCTGCCGCACCGCCGCCTGGTCGAAGGGCGGGAGGGCGCAGTTGAGACCGAGATACTGGGTGCGCAGCGTCGTCCGTTCGAGGAGCAGCGGCTGGTAGCGCGCGTCGGCGACGACGCGGGCGAACTCGGCGGAGGGGACGCCCGAGATGTCGATCTCGCCGCGCTGGTACTTGAACCAGCCGAGCTGGTCGCTCAGCCCGACGGTGACCTCGATGCCGTCCAGGTACGGCAGCCCCGACCGGAAGTAGAGCGGATTCCGCGCCAGCCGCATGCGCTGCCCCTCCACCCATTCCGCGAGCACGAAGGCGCCGCTTCCCACCGGCTGGCGGCGGAAGCCGAGGTCCCCCACCCGTTCGACCGCCTCGCGGTCGACCACCGAGGCGAACGGCATCGCGAGCTTGTGGAGGAAGAGCGGGTCCACCGCCGCGAGGGCGAACTCCACCCGGTTGGCCGCCGGCGTCGTGATGCCGCGCACCTCGGGGGAGCGGCCGTGGACATATTCGTCGACGCCGGCGAGGCCCGCAAAGAACTCGGCGCCTGGCGAGTGGAGCGCGGGACGAAGCAGCCGCTCGAGCGAGTACTTGACGTCGGCGGCGGCGAGCGCGC
Organism: Deltaproteobacteria bacterium; assembly: GCA_005879205.1. Classification (GTDB taxonomy): domain Bacteria; phylum Desulfobacterota; class Binatia; order DP-6; family DP-6; genus DP-3. The sequence continues at coordinate 14,333 of VBLD01000081.1, read as the reverse complement.
GTCCGCTGCTGAAGCGGACCCCGGACCGCAGGGTGAAGGCAAAATGCAGACCGTCGGGGCTCACCTCCCAGGACTCGGCGAGCTCCGGCACGATGGTCGTCCCCTCGTCGTAGTCGACGAGCGTATTGAAGAGCATCTGCTCGAAGGCCCACGAGCCCGTGTCGTAGCCGATCGCGGGGTCGAGGGTGTGCACGTCCTCGGCCGCGCCGAGCCGGAGCGTCCCGCCCGGCCGCGGCACCTCGTCGGGGCGGGCGGGGGGCCCGGATGGCGGCGGGTCGAGCGGCACGGCACACGCCGCCAGGAGAACGCAGGCGGCGAGCAGCCCTGCCCTCACCCGCGTCGCTCCCCGAGGAGGTCGATCAAGCCGTACCCGACGAGGTTGAAGCCGATCACCGCGAGCGACACGGCCACCCCCGGCAGCACCACCAGCCAGGGGGCGACCGCAAAGTAGGTCTGCACCTCGCTCACCATGCGGCCCCACGACGGCGTCGGCAGCGGCACGCCGAGCCCGAGATAGGAAAGGCCCGCGTCGATGCCGATCGCGCCCGACATCCCGAGCGCCGCGAGGACGACGACCCCGGGCAGCACGCCCGGCAGGAGGTGGCGGAGCATGATGCGACCGTGCGAGGCGCCGAGGGCGCGGGCCGCCAGGAGGTAGTCCCGCTCGCGAAGCGACAGCACCTCGCCGCGCACGGTGCGGGCGAACGTCGTCCAGCCGACGACGCCGATGACGAGCGGGATGGTGAGCAGCGACGGCGGCAGCACGGCCGCGAGCACGATCAGGAGCAGCAACGTCGGCATGGTGAGGACGAGGTCGACGAGCCACATGAGCGCGGTGTCGACCGCGCCGCCGAAGTAGCCGCCCACGAGGCCTACCGTCACGCCGATGCCGAGGCTGAGGGCCATGGCGAGCCCGCCCACGAACAGCGACGTCCGCGCCCCGTAGGCGAGCCGCGCCCACACGTCGCGCCCGAGCGTGTCCGTCCCGAGCGGGTGCGCGCCGCCCGGCGGCAGCGGGCCCGCATAGTGCGCCACCACGATCGCGTCGGGATCGTAGGACGTGAGCCACGGCGCTGCGGCCGCGACCAGCCCGAGCCCGCCGACGAGGATCATCCCGGCGGCGAACAGCCGGCGGCTCCGGCGCCGGGAGCCGAGGCCGCGCAGCGCAGCCTCAGCCATGGCGCACGCGGGGATCGATGACCCCGTAGAGGAGGTCCACCACCAGGTTGGCGACGAGGACGAGCGCGGCCGAGAAGAGCACCGTGCCGGCGAGCACCGGGATGTCGAGCTGGAAGACGGACTGCACGGCGAGCCGCCCGAGCCCGGGCCAGTTGAACACGGTCTCCGTCAGCGTGACGCCGCTCATGAGCGCCGCGACGTCGAGCCCGAGCAGCGTCACGACCGGGATGAGTGCGTTGCGCAGCGCGTGCACGAAGTAGAGCCGGAGCGGCGGCACGCCCTTGGCTCGTGCCGTCCGGATGTAGTCGCTCGCGAGCGTGCCCCCCACGTTGGTGTGTACGAAGCGCGCGTAGAAGAAGAGCTCGACGATGGCGAGTGTGGCGGCGGGCAGCACCAGATGGCGCAACGCGCCGGCGCCGCCGAGGGGCAGCCAGCGTAGCCGGTATCCGAAGAAATAGATCAGCACGTTGCCGAGCCAGAAGGTCGGGATCGAGAGCCCGACGAGGGTGGCGATGAGCACGCCGATGTCCGCGGCCGACCCCTGTCGTGCCGCGGTCACGATCCCGATCAGCAGGCCGAGGAAGAAGCCGACGGCGAGGGCCGTGAGGCCCAGCTTCGCCGTGGCCGGCAACCGCTCGCCGATCGCCTCCGTCACGCGGCGGCCGGTGAGGTAGGAGCGGCCGAGGTCGCCGTGGACGAGCCGCTCGAGGTAGCGGCCGTACTGCACCGCCAGCGGATCGTCGAGGCCCAGGTCCTTGCGGATCGCCGCCAGTGTCTCGGGGTCGGCCTTCGGGCCAGCGATCGACACGGCGGGGTTGGCCGGCACGACGCGCACCAGGACGAACAGGATGAGCGTCGTGCCGAGCAGCGTCGTAATCGCGCGGAACACGCGGCGGATGAGGTAGCCGAGCAGGGCCATCATCGAGCCCCGCGACGCTTGCCTGCGTACGTCGTCGGGTCGATGACGCCGGCGCGCGCGAACGCGGCGCGACGCTCGGCGCACTTGGTGCATCGCCCGCAGTGGCGGACGCCGCGCGGGTGGGCGCAGGAGAGCGTCAGCCCGAGCGGCAGATCGCGGCCCAGGCGAATCACGGCATCCTTGGCGAGCCGGCGAAAGGGGGCGAGTAGCCGGATCGGCGCGCCCAGGGCGCGGCTCGCGCAGCGACCGAGATCGCGGAGGAAACCAGGGGTCGCGTCGGGGAAGGGGTTGTCGGCGAGGAGCGCGAGAATCCGGGCGCGCGCGCAGTGGACGGCGGCGAGGCTTCCGAGGAGGAGATTCCGTCCCGGCAGGTAGTTGGACGCGAGCGCCGCGCGTGCTCCGGGCACGCCCCGTCCAGAAAGGCTCCAGTGCTGCCGACCGTAGAGCGGCGCGACGGGAAGCTCGAGACGCACGAGCGGCGCGAGTCGCCGCCGGCCGCGTGCGCCGAGCGCGCGGAGGAAACGTCTGAGCGCCGCCTCCTCCGCCCGCTCCCACGCGAGCCCGCCGCGCACGTAGACGGGATGGACCCGGTGGCGCCGGGCGAGGACCGCCACCAGCACCGCGCTGTCGAGGCCGCCGCTGGCGAGAACGCAGACCCGCTCAGGCAATCAGCCGCCCACCGTCGACGTAGAAGGTGGCCCCGGTCGAGAAGCTCGCCTCCTCGACGAGGAACCGGACGCAGCGCGCCACGTCCTCGGGCGTCCCGAGGCGGCGGAGCGGGGTGGCGCGCGCGATCGCCTCGCGCTCGCTGACCGACATCCCCTCCGGGGGCATCACGGGTCCGGGCGCGACGGCGTTCACCTGCACCTCGGGCGCCAGCTCCTTCGCGAGCGCCTTGGTGAGGCAGATGATGCCTGCCTTCGACACGCAGTACGGCAGGTAGTCGGGGTAGGGGCGCTCGCCCGCCCAGTCCGCGAGGTTGACGATGTGGCCGCTGCCGCGCTTCTGCATCGCGCGCCCGACGTGCCAGGCGAGCAGGAAGGGTGCCTTCAGGTTGGTGTCGAGGCTCGCGTCCCACACCGCCTCCGTCAGCCGCTCGAACGGCACCCGGAGGTAGTTCGCGGCACTGTTGACGAGCACGGCGAGCCCGCCCGAGCGCGTTTCGGCCTCCGCGGCGAGGCGCTGGACCTCTGCCGTCCGTGCGAGGTCGGCTCCGAGCGCGCAGGCGCGGACGCCGAGCACCTCGAGCTCGCGTACGGTGGCGGCCGCCGCTTCCGCCGAGGTGTGGTAGTGGACGGCGACGTTCATCCCCCGCCCCGCGAGCTCGAGCGCGATCACCCGCCCCACCCGCCTGGCCGCGCCGGTTACGAGCGCCCACCGTCCGCGGAGCTCCACGGCGCGCGAGAATAGCGAAAGCTCCCGGGGGACGCTACGCGCGGGCGTCGAGCTCGGGCAGCAAGCGCGGCAGCGTCTCCGGTCTGCCCGCCACCACGTAGCCCGGCGCGCGGCGACCATCGGCCAGTGGCCCGAAGTCGACGGGCGCGCCGGAGGACAGGTAGACGAAGCACCCGCCGACCGCGCCCAGGACGGCGCCGGCCGCCGCGAGGTCCCAGAGGTGGACGTGGCCGAGCAGCCCCGCCTCCGCCACCCCGCGCGCGACGAGCGCCGCGTGATACGCCGACGATCCGAACGACCGGACCTTGCCCGGATAGCGGATGCGGTGGCGCAGATGGGCCTTCGCGTGCGCCACGATGAAACGATCCCCGTCGGAGAGCGGCACCATCCCGAGTCGCTGCAGCCGTGACCCGTTCCACCATGCCTCGCCGCCCGCGGCGCTGTAGGTCTCCCGGAAGCACGGCAGGTGGACGACGCCCGCGATCGGCTCGTCGCCGCGCAGGACGCCGATGCACACGCACCACGTCGGCAGTCCGGCGACGAACGCCGCCGTCCCGTCGATGGGGTCGAGGACGATCCGGTAGGGCCCGGGGCCGCCACGCACCGTCCCTTCCTCTCCCAGGATCCCCGCCTCGGGCAGGCGCGAGCCGAGCTCGCGCACGAGGAACGCCTCGACCTCGCGGTCGGCCGCGGTGACCAGCGTCCGATCCGCCTTGCGCTCGCTCGCGACGTGCTGGAAGTGGCGCAGCGCGAGCGTCCCGGCGTCGGCCGCGATCGCCTCGAGCTCGGTGCGTGCCGGGAGCTCCATGCCGGCCGCATGATCGCACGGGCCCCGCCGCACGGCCATCAGGCCAGCAGTCGGCGGAGCACGGCCAGGTTCCGCCGATCGTCGCGGTGGTCGTCGGGATCCGCCGTCTTCGGCGTCTCGAGGCACATCGGCAGGTCACGGAATCGTCGGTCTGCGAGCAGGCGCCGGAAGGCCGCGACGCCCAGCTCGCCCCGGCCGATGTGCTCGTGGCGGTCGACCCGCGAGCCGAGGCCCTTCTTCGCGTCGTTCAGGTGAAAGGCGACCAGCCGCTCGACCCCGACCGTGCGCTCGAGATCCGCCATCGTCGCCGCGTAGCCGGCGGCGGAGCGGAGATCGTAGCCGGCGGCGAACGCGTGCTGCGTGTCGAGGCAGAGCCGGAGCCGCCCGCCGTCCCGCGTCTCCGAAAGAAGATGGGCGAGCTCGTCGAACCTCGCGCCGATCTGCGTCCCCTGCCCCGCCGTGTTCTCGAGCGCGACGGTCGCCGGATAGCCGCGACAGGCGTCGAGCACCTCGCCGAGCGAGCGCGCGGCGGTCGCGAGACCCGCCGCCTCGCCGGCTCCACAGTGGGCGCCGGGATGCGTGATCAGGTAGGGAATGCCGAGCCGCGCGCAGCGCTCGAGCTCCTCGATCAGCGCGCGCGTCGAGCGGCGGCGGAGCGTCTCGTCGGGCGACGCGAGGTTGAAGAGGTAGCAGTCGTGCGCGAGGACCGCGCGGATGCCGCTCGCGGCACGCGCCGCCCCGAAGGCTCGCACGTCGTCCTCGCCAAAGGGCCGCGCCGCCCACTGGCGCGACGAGCGCGTGAAGAGCTGGACCGCGGCGCACCCGGCCTCGCGGCCGCGCTCGAGCGCCCGATGGAGCCCGCCGGCGATCGACTGGTGCGCACCGAGCAGCGGCATCGGGGGTCCATCATAGCGGCCCGTCGCGCGGCCTGCTTGACCGCGTCGCCAGCCATGGGGAATAAGCGCGCCTCGTGCAGAGGCTCCGGTTCCCGCGGCTGCCGCCGGGCCTGGTCCCGGCGCCGGCGCCCCCCGCCCTGCTACGTACTCCGGGTGTGCTCTTCGGACGACGCGAGTTCGTGAAGGGGATCGGCGCGGTCCTTCTCGCCCTCGCTCTTCCGTTCACGAGGCTTCGTCGGGTCTACGCCGCCGCGCGTGGTCGGTTCTTCACCGCCGACGAGCTCGCCACGCTCGAGGCGCTCTGCGAGCGCATCCTGCCCGCCGACGGCGATCCCGGCGCCCGCGACCTCGGTGCGGCCAGCTACATCGAACGGCTGCTGACGGCCTTCGATCGGCCCGTGCCCCTGATCTTCGCCGGCGGCCCCTTCAGCAACCGCAATCCCTTCCCCGACAACTCCACGGGTACGCCGTCCGACAAGCGGCCGCGCGACGCCTTCAGGCGCTTCATCCGGCTCACGGGCGCGCAGCGGCTGCGCTGGCAGGCGGAGCTCCTCGGCTCGAATCAGGTCCCCGGGGCCGCTTTCAACGACGCGGCCGCGGGCGGCCCGCTGCCGGGGCTCCGCCAGATGTACCGCGACGGGCTCCGCGTCGTCGACACCGCAGCGCGCAACATGGCGGGGGCTGCGTACGCGGCGCTGCCGAGCGATCAGCAGGACGCGATCCTCACGACTCTCGACCGCACCGTCTTCACGCCCGACGCCCGCCGCGGAATGAGCTTCGTCGACGTGCTGATCCAGCACACGCTCGAGGGCTGCTTCTCGCTCCCCGAGTACGGCGGAAACCGGGACGGCCGCGGCTGGGCGCTCCTCGGCCTCGAGGGCGACGACCAGCCGCTCGGCTACTCGATCTTCTCGCGCGCCACGGACGGGTACGACGAGCGCCCGGACCATCCGATGTCCACCCCGAACCCCGACGAGCTCGCCGGTGCGCGCGCGCTCTCGCCCGATGGCGAGCGCATCCAGCAATCGATCATGGCGCTCGCCACCGCGGTGTCCAAGTTCTTCGGCGAGTGAGCGGAGATGGCAACGGACGACCTGCTCGGAAACCGCGCGCTTCGCCACTTCGACGTGTGCATCATCGGCAGCGGCGCGGGAGGAGGCACGGCGGCATACGTCCTGACGCGCGACGACGCTCGCCAGAACGTCCTCGTCCTCGAGGCGGGGCCGAATCCCTTCCCCGGGCTCGACCGGCACCCGCCGGCGCCGCTCCCCTTCCCGCTCCACGGCAACGACGAGCTCAAGTACGCGGTCCGGGGATACATCCAGCAGGACCCGTTCCTCGAGCCGCGCAGCTTCCGCATCGACGACACGAGCGACGCCAAGCTCGCCGGCGACGTCAACGGCCTCCCGAAGGCGGTCGGGGGCGCCTTCCAGCACGCCGACTGCAAGACGCCGCGCTTCAATGCCGTCGACTTTCGCCTGAAGACGGCGATGGACGCGCTCATCGCGGCCAATCCCGGGCTCCTCGTGAAGGGGTTCAACGACGAGCCCGCCAACTTCTCCGACTGGCCGTTCACCTACGACGACCTCGAGCCGTTCTATGCCGAGGCGGAGATGCTCTACGGCGTCCAGGGGCAGGCGGGCGACAACGTCTTCGAATCGCGGCGGAGCAGCACCTACCCGATGGCACCTGGCGTGCCCATGTACTTCGCGCTACGGCTGGCGGACGGAGCGCGGCGCGTCACGCTCCCCGGCTACGGACCGCTCAGCCCGCACACCTACCCTGCCGCGATCAACTCGCGCTTCTACGGCGACCGCCCGCCCTGCGTCGACTGCGGTCTCTGCAGCGGCTTCGGCTGCCCCAACAACTCCAAGGGCTCACCCGCCGTGACGACCCTGCGGCACGCCCTCCTGAGCGGGCGCTGCCAGCTTCGCTTCAACGCCACGGCCGTCCGCCTGCTGAACGACGGCGGCCACGTGAGCGCGGTCGAGTACGTCGACGGCGTGGGCCGGCGCCAGCAGGCGACCGCGGGCGCCTTCATCCTCGCCGCGAGCGCGATCGAGTCGGCGCGCCTCTGCCTCCTGTCGCCGACGCCGGGCGGCGCCGCCCTCGGCAACTCGAGCGGCCAGCTCGGACAGAACCTCATGTTCCACCTGCAGACGACCGTGAGCGGCTTCCTGCCCGAGCGCGTGCACGGCGAGCGTGGCCGGGCGGTGACCCACGGCATCTCGGATTTCCGCGGCGTCGCCCCGGGCGGCGAGGAGATCCGGCTCTTCGCCACCGACGCCGGGCAGCGGGTGGCGCTCGGGGGGATCTGCGAGTTCAGCGCCTCGCAGGGACTGCCGATCACCGAGGACGGGGACATCTACGCGTTCCAGCTTCCCGGGCCGCTCGGTGCCCGCATGGGTCTACCGCTGAAGAACGTGCTGCGCGACCAGGCGCTCGGCCAGCATCTCTTCGGCCTGGTCATGCAGGCCGAGGACGCTCCGCAGCGGACCAACCGCGTCGACCTCGACCCGCGGTACGTCGACGTGCACGGCCTTCCCGTCTCGCGCGTGACCTACAAGAGCCACGCCTACGAGCTGGAGACGCGGAAGTTCTACCTCCCGATCATGAAGCAGATCGTCCAGCAGGCCGGGGCAAAGGGGTTCACGGTGGACGGCGACACGGTCTATGCCCTGGTGAGGCCGCGCGACGCGCTGCTCGGTCTCGCCCCGAGCTCACGGCACATCATGGGGACGCTCCGCATGGGCCCCGACCAGGCGTCCTCGGTGGTGACCCCCGCCGGGCGCTTTCACGACGTCGACAACCTCTACGCCTGCGACGGCAGCGTCTTCCCGACGTCGTCGGGCTACAATCCCACGCTCACCATCATCGCCGTGGCGCTCAAGATCGCGCACGGCATCGTGGGGACGTAGCGGGCGGCGGGTTCACCGAGCGTCCACATGAGGAGTGTCGCCCGTCCGGGCGGTAGGAAGCGCCTTCGCCGCGGGCTATCATGCGTGCCGTTGGCCGACGACTTCCTCGACGTACGAACGCATGGCTTCGCGCGGGTGGCGGTCTGCGTACCCCAGGTCCGGGTGGCCGACCCGACCTTCAACGCCGACGCGCACCTGATCCTCCTCGAGCGCGTTCACGGACAGGGCGCTCACTACGCCCTCTGCCCCGAGCTCGGACTCTCGGCCTACACGTGCGGCGATCTGTTCTTCCAGGAAACGCTCCTCCGTACCACCCTCGACGGCCTCGCCCGGGTGGCGGAGCGGACCGCCCGGTGGAACCTCCTCTTCTCGGTCGGGCTGCCCCTCGTGGTCGACGATCTGCTCTTCAACTGCGCCGTGACGCTCTACCGTGGCCGGCCGGTCGCCGTGGCGCCCAAGGCCTACCCGCCGAACTACCGGGAGTTCTACGAGCTCCGCTGGTTCCACCCCGCCGCCGCGGCGCGCGCGACCGAGGTGACCCTGCTCGGGCACCGCGTTCCCTTCGGGACCGACGTGCTCGTCCGCGCCGGGCACCTTCCCGACTTCGTGCTCCACACCGACGTCTGCGAGGACCTCTGGACGCCGGTGCCGCCGGGCACGATCGCCGCGCTCTCCGGCGCCACCGTGCTCGCGAACCTGTCCGCCTCCAACGTGACGGTTGGCAAGTTGGAGTACCGCCAGGAGCTGGTGCGCGCCTCGTCGGCCAAGAACGTCGCCGTCCAGATGTACAGCGCGGCGGGGTTCGGGGAGTCGACCGCGGACCTCGCGTGGGACGGGCACGGGCTCGTCGCGGAGCGCGGCGAGATCGTCGGCGAGACGGAGCGTTTCTCTCTCACCGGAAATGCGGTGACCGTCGACGTCGATCTCCGCGCGCAGGTCGAGGACCGGCTGCGGCAGAGCTCCTGGGGACAGAACGCCGCCCACCACGGACGGACGCTGCGCATCGTCGACGTGGGCGACGCCGCCGACGCCCGCGAGGTCGGCGTGTACCACCGCTTCCTCCGCCGCATCGAGCCGCATCCCTTCGTCCCGGCCGATCCGGCCAAGCGCGACGTCCGCTGCCGCGAGACCTTCCTGATCACCGCCACCTCGCTCGCGCGGCGCCTCGAGGCGCTTCCCGAGGAGACCCGTCGCGTCCTCCTCGGCGTCTCGGGCGGGCAGGACTCGGCCCTGGCGCTCCTGGTCGCCGCGCACGCGATGGACCTCCTCGGGCTGCCGCGCTCGCGTATCATGGGCGTCACGCTGCCGGGCTTCGGCACGTCGAAACGAACGTACGAGCATGCCTGCGCCCTGGTGCGCGCGCTCGGCGCGACGCTGCGCGAGGTCGACATCCGGCCGCTCGCCGGCGAGATGTTCGCGTCCATCGGGCACGACCCCGCGGTCGAGGACGTCACCTTCGAGAACGTCCAGGCCTGGGCGCGGAAGTTCCTGCTCTTCTCGCTCGCCTCGCAGGAGCGGGGCATCGACCTCGGCACCGGGGATCTCACCGAGCTCGCGCTCGGCTTCTCGACCTACGGCGGCGACCACATGTCGCACTACGGGGTCAACGCCGGCGTGCCGAAGACGCTCGTCTCGGAGTTGATCCGCTGGGCGGCCGAGCAGATCTTCAAGGACGAGCCCGAGGTCGCGGCGGTGCTGCAGGGCATTCTCGACACTCCGATCAGCCCGGAGCTTCTCCGTCTCGGGCGCGGCGGCGAGATCGCGCAGCGCGCGGAGGAGATCGTCGGCCCCTACGAGCTCCACGACTTCTTTCTCTACTACTTCCTGCGCTTCGGATTCGGGCCGCGCCGCATCGCGCGCATGGCCGTCCACGCCTTCGAGGGCCGACATGCGCTCGCCACCATCCGGCGCTGGCTCGACGTTTTTCTCGAGCGCTTCTTCGCCAATCAGTTCAAGCGCGACTGCCTGCCCGATGCGCCGAAGGTGGGCTCCGGAGGCTCCCTGTCGCCGCGGGGCGACTGGCGAATGCCTTCGGACGCGTCGGCGGCCGCGTGGCGCGCGGAGGTCGAGAAGATCCCGCAGGAGCCGGGCGAGCAGCGGGCGCGGCCGACGCTGGTCGAGGCCCGCGCTCGGGAGCGCCGCTCGGGACCCCGCCGGCGCTAGCCGCCGCGGAAGACGATCAGGCCGTGGGTCGGGTCGTAGGGCGAGACGGCGATCGTCACGCGATCGCCCGGGATCACGCGGATGTGGAAGCGGCGCATCCGGCCGCCGATCTTGGCGAGGAACTCCATGCCGTTGTCGCCCTTGACGCGGTAGTTCCCGCCGGCGAGCGCCTCTACTATCGTCCCCTTGATCTGGATCAGATCGTCGCGAGCCAAACGTCCTCCTGAAGGGTATCCGGCGTCGTTACCACAGCGGTCCTGGACCGGCAACGCTCGACGGGCTAGACGGCCGCATGCCGGACGATCTCACCCGCCTGCTGTGCGACCCGGCGCGGCTGGCGCCGTGGCTCGACGCCCAGGAATCGGAGGTAGGCCTGGAGGCGGGCCGGCCGCTCAGCGTCGAGCGCATCACCACCGGTCACTCCAACGAGACCTTCCTGGTCCGGCGCGGCGGCTCGGCCTGGATATTGCGCCGCCCGCCCCGCGTGCCGCTCGCCCCGACGGCGCACGACATGGTGCGCGAGGCCCGCCTGCTCCGGGCGCTCGCCGGCACGGCGGTCCCCGTGCCCCACCTCGTCGCCGCTTGCGTGGACCCGAACGTGATCGGCGCGCCCTTTCACCTGACCGAGCGCCTCGACGGCTGGGTGATCCGCGAGCGCGTGCCCGAGGCGTTGCGCGCCGGGGCTGCCGCGCGGCGCGTCGGCGAGGCGTTCATCGACGCGCTCGTGGCGCTCCACGCGGCCGACTGGCGCGGGCTCGGCCTCGAGGACTTCGGCCGCCCGGACGGCTTCCTCGACCGCCAGGTCGCGCGCTGGACGAAGCAGCTCGAGACCTACCGACAGCGCCCGCTGCCCGACATGGACGCGCTCGCCGCCTGGCTCGCGAGCCACCGCCCGCCGGGCGAGCCGCCGACGATCATCCACGGCGACTACCACCTCGACAACGTGATGCTCGCCGGGTCGCTGCCACCACGCGTGATCGCCATCCTCGACTGGGAGACGGCGACGATCGGCGACCCGCTCGTCGACCTCGGGCTGGCGACGGCGCTCTGGCCCGACCCGGACGAGGAGCGCCTGCCGCTGGGCGAGGGGCTCGACGTCGGCGCACTGGGCTTCGGGTCGCGCCACGACCTCGCCCGACGCTACGCCGAGCGGACCGGCCGCTCCGTCGCCCACCTGCCCTACTACCAGGCGCTCGGTCTCTTCCGGCTGGGCTGCATCCTCGAAGGCTCGTGGGCGCGGCACGTTCACGGGGCGGCGGACGACCCGGCGTTCGCGGCGCTCGGCGCCGGCGTCCCCGCGATGGCGCGTCGGGCCCGGCGGCTCTGCGGCGCGTAGAGCGACCCGGTCGACGGTCATTGCTCGGACGCACGCTTCCGCGAGTGCGCATGCTTGCTTGCGCACACGCTTGGATGCTGTCCCGGGAAGAAGCCTGTGCGTGCGTCAAGGATTATGCGTCGCCCTCTCATCTTCTGGGGGAGACCCGCAGTCGGATCGTCAGGCCCGGCAAGCACCCTACCCGGTCGCTGGCGCACTCGCCCACGCGGGTGCGTCACGGGACGGTGTGTGGAAGCCTGGGCATACTTCTTGGACGCTGGCACGCGACGCCGGCTCTCAGCAAGCACGGCGCGCACAGGCCGTCTCGCCTCGTCGGCGAGCGCATACGACGAACGGAGAAGATGATGTCAGATAATCGCAGGGCGCGTACAGCGTGGGTGCTGGCCGTCATGTTCCTGAGCGCCGTGCCGATGTCGGTCGCCGCCACGTCGCCCGGTCCGGGCGACAACGGCCAGTGGGCCTCGACCCCGGCCAGCGTTCGCGCCGTGCGAGGCGCCAAGTCGAATCGGGGCGGCAACGGCCACGGGCGCTGGAGCTCCAACCCCCGCAAACCCCCGAAGCCGACGACCACGAGTACCACGCCTACCTCGACGACGAGCAGCACGTCGAGCTCGACCACGAGCAGCACCACCTCGACGACGACCACCACCATCTTGACCTCCACGTGCCTGGACGGCTCCGGCCCGCTGATCCCGCTCACCGGCACGTGGTCCACGTCCTACGCCAATGGATCGCTGCTCGACGGCACGCGCCTCGACGCCCGGCAGGCCACGTTCCTGCCTTCGCCGACCAACCTCTATCCGTTGAACCTGGCCGGTGGGAGCGGCATCTGCGTCGCGGGCGGAACCGTGCTCGGGCAGTTCGACCGCACACTCAGCTGGGACGAGATGCACACGCTCAACAATGCGGCCATACGGTTCGAGAATCCCGATACCCACGTCGAATACGTCCGGATCGACAACGTGACCGACGGCATCCGGCCCGTTGCCGGGCCGTTCACCATCCGAGGTGCCTGGCTCAGCTACGTCCGCGACGACTGCGTGGAGAACGACCACGTGCAGCCGGGCCTGATCGACGATTCGCTCTTCGACGGCTGCTACGTGGGGGTCAGCGAGCGTCCGTCGCCCGCGATCGCGGCGTCGGGATACGACGGCCGGGGCCAGCTCGTGACCGTCCAGAACTCGCTCATCCGTCTCCAGCCGATGCCGGGACCGCGCGGTGGGCTCCCCACCGACCTCGGCCACGGGGTGTTCTTCAAGTGGAGCGATCTGGCGACGAACCTGGAGCTCGACAACGACGTGTTCATGGCGGAGCAGGTCAGCCAGGACGGTGGGGACATGATGGGTGTGCCGAGCAGCCTGGTGGCGTGCTCGAACAACGTCATGGTGTGGCTGGGCGACGGGCCCTACCCGGCCCCGCTCCCTCCATGCTTCACGGTCACCAAGGACCGCTCCGTGTGGGACGCCGCGGTGGCGACGTGGCAGGCGCGGCACGGCGTCACGCCCTGAGGCACAACAGCGCGCGATGACTCGCGGCGGCGCGCGCCCGATCAGCTCGCGAAGCGCTTCAGCTCCCGCCGCGCGATCACCGTCTTGTGCACCTCGTCGGGCCCGTCCGCGAGGCGCAGCATGCGGAGGTCGCGCCACATGCGTGCGAGCGGCGTGTCGTCGGAGACGCCGAGCGCGCCGTGCACCTGGATGGCCCGGTCGAGCACGCTCATGCAGACGTTCGCCGCCACCACCTTGATCATCGAGATCTCCTGCCGCGCCTCCTTCTTGCCAACCGTGTCCATCTTCCAGGCGGCGTGAAGGACGAGCAGCCGCGCCTGGTCGATCTCCATGCGCGACGTCGCGATCATCTCCTGCACGAACTGCTTCTCGGCGAGCGGACCCCCGAACGCGACGCGCGTGATGGCCCGCTGGCACATCATCTCGAGCGCGCGCTCGGCCGCCCCGATGGCGCGCATGCAGTGGTGGATGCGCCCCGGTCCGAGCCGCGCCTGGGCGATCATGAAGCCGGCGCCCTCGAGCCCGAGCAGGTTCTCGGCCGGTACGCGGCAGTCCTCGTAGCGGATCTCGCAGTGCCCGCTGCCCCCGGCGTGTCCCATGACCGGCACCGGCCGGATCAGGTTGAACCCCGGGGTGTCGATCGGCACGAGGATCATGCTGGCGCGGAGATGGGGCGCGTTGTCGGGATTCGTGACCGCCATGACGATGGCGACGCTCGCGCCGATCGCGCCGGAGGTGAACCACTTGTGGCCGTTGATGACCCAGTGCTTGCCGTCGCGCACGGCGCGCGTCCGGAGCTCGGGTCGGAGCCCGCCACCTCGGGCTCGGTCATCGAGAAGCAGCTCCGGATGTCGCCTTCCAGGAGCGGCTCGAGCCAGCGCTTCTTCTGCTCGGCGGTGCCGAACTCGGCCAGGATCTCCATGTTGCCGGTGTCGGGGGCGGCGCAGTTGAACGCCATCGAGGCGGCGAGGCTCCGGCCCATCACCTCGGCGAGCATGCCGTACTCCCAGTTCGTGAGCCCCGCGCCGTACTCGGCGTCGGGCAGGAACAGGTTCCAGAGTCCCGCCGCCTTCGCCATCCGGCGGATCGCCACCAGCGACGGCGGGTAGGGCACGCCGGGGCGGATGAGGTCGATCTCCGCCGCGATGGTCGACTCGGCCGGGTAGACGTGGCGGTCCATGAAGTCGGCGATGCGGGCCTTCAGGTCCTGG
>VBLD01000349.1 GCA_005879205.1 Deltaproteobacteria bacterium | reverse complement strand
CACGCGGAGGATGCCTTCGCGGCCCTTCACGTCGGGGCGTGGCACGACCACCCGGCGGTCGAAGCGGCCGGGGCGGAGGAGCGCCGGATCGAGCACGTCGGGCCGGTTGGTGGCGGCGATCAGGATGACGCCCTCGTTGGTCTCGAACCCGTCCATCTCCACGAGGAGCTGGTTGAGGGTCTGCTCGCGCTCGTCGTGGCCGCCGCCGAGGCCGGCGCCGCGGTGGCGGCCGACGGCGTCGATCTCGTCGATGAAGATGATGCAGGGGGCATTCTTCTTGCCCTGCACGAAGAGGTCGCGCACGCGGGAGGCGCCCACCCCGACGAACATCTCGACGAAGTCCGAGCCCGAGATCGAGAAGAAGGGCACGCCCGCTTCTCCGGCGATGGCGCGAGCGAGCAGCGTCTTCCCGGTGCCCGGCGCGCCGACCAGGAGGACGCCCTTGGGGATGCGGCCGCCGAGCTTGGTGAATTTCTTCGGGTCCTTCAGGAAGGCGATGATCTCCTCGAGCTCCTCCTTGGCCTCGTCGATCCCGGCCACGTCGTTGAAAGTGACCTTGTGCGTATTCTCGGAGAGGAGCTTGGCGCGGCTCTTGCCGAAGGACATCGCCTTGCCGCCGCCCACCTGCATCTGGCGCATGAAGAATATCCAGACCCCGACCAGGAGGAGCATGGGCGCCCACTGCACGAGGGCGACGAAGTACCAGGGCTCGGCGTCCTCGGGACGGGCATCGATGGTGACGTTCTTCTCGCGCAGCATCTTGACGAGGTCGGGGTCGTCGGGGGCGAACGTCTTGAAGCCCTCGCCTGCCTCCCCGTGCTCGCCCCGGTACCGGCCGCGGATGTTCTTGCCCTGGATGGTGACCTCGGCCACCCGCCCCTCGTCCACCGCCTCGATGAACCGGCTGTAGCTGACCTCGGGCTCGCGGGGCTGCTGCTTGGTCACGATGGACCACAGCAGCAGGCCCATCAGGAGGAGGAGAAGCCAGAGCCCGAAATTGCGGGAGATCGGATTCAACGTGCCTCGGCGCTGAAAAAAACGCTCGAGCGATGCTAACACAGGGTTCCAGGAGCGGCAACGTACGGCGAGCCGGCGCGGCGCTCATCCGGCGGGCTCGAGCACGCCCTCGATCACGTGGCGGGTGGCAGTATCGATGGCGGCGCATGCGCCGCGAGCGACACCGGCCGCCCACAGCACCTCACCGCCGGCCGCCAGGACCGCGATGCCCGGGCGAGCCTCGCGCGGCACCTTGGCGTCGACCAGGACGTCCTGCAGCTTCCGCGTGCCGACCCCGGGGACGCGCAGGCGGTCACCCGGCGCCGGCGAGCGGACGACGAGCGGGCCCGGCAGCACGTCGGCGTCGAACAGGGCGTGGCGGAGGTCGGTCGAGCGGGCCTCACCGGCGCGTCGGGGTCGGGCGACAGACAGGCTGAGCCGCCAGCGGCCGGCGGGGTCGACGGCCGTTGCGCCCGGCGCGATCGGCACCGACACGGTACGCGGCGTGGGCGCGCGCCCGGGCCGTCGCACCAGATACTCTCCCTCGCGCAGCACGCGGGCAGGGCCCGGAACCGCCAGCGCGCCTCGTTTCCATCCGGCCGCCAGCGCGAGCACGCGCTCGACGTGCGGGGCCGATGGATTCCGGCGCGTGCCGCGCTCGAGCCACGCCCGCACGATGCGGCGGGCAAGCGCCGGGGGCTCGGCGGCGACGTCGACGTGGAGGCGGTCGCCGGAGGCGAGGCCGGCGGCGCGGGCCGCCGCCGCGGCAGCGAGGAAGTCGTCCTCGTCACGCAGCCGCAAGGCAAGGGTCGCCAGCGAGGCCCCGAGACGTGGGTTGAACTCGGCGGCGAGGAAGGGAAGCACCAGGCGGCGGATGCGGTTGCGGGCGAGGGCGAGGTCGGCGTTGGTCCGGTCGACCGCGAAGCCGAGCCCACGATCGGCCAGGAAACGCCGGACATCGGTCCGGGTAATGTCCAGCATGGGGCGGAACAGCCGGCCGCGCGCGGAACGCATCCCACCGAGTCCGCGTCGACCCGCGCCCCGCAGGAGACGAAAGACGAGCGTCTCCGCCTGATCGTCCTGGATGTGACCGGTGGCGATGCGGCCGGCGCCCACCTCGGCCGCCATGTCGGCAAGTGCGGCGTAACGCGCGTGCCGGGCGCGCGCCTCCCGGCCGGGACCCGGCGGCACCGCGACGGTCCGCGAGACGAAGGGGACGCCGAGCTGCCCCGCCAGCGCGGCCACGCGGGCACATTCCGCGGCCCCCTCGGTGCCCCGGAGGCCGTGGTCGACGTAGGCGGCCGTCACCCGGACGCCCCGCGCCGGGGCGAGAGCGGCAAGGCCGGCGAGAAGCGCCGTCGAGTCGGGACCTCCCGAGACGGCCGCCAGGAGATGCTCTTCCGCACGAGGCCCGGCGGGACCGTCGAGTGCGGCGGCGAGCTTGCGCTCGAGGACCCCGACCGGACGCTGGGGAGCCATCGGTGTCATTGTAGCCTCTCGGGGATTTCCATGTTGATCCGCCCGCCCCGAGCGCGTTATGCGGTGCCGGCGATGTCCTGGCTGCCCGCCCGCGCCGAGCTCGCCGGCCACCCCGGACGCGCCCTGGTCGGGGGGGTCGTCGCGATCGCGGCGGTCGTGTTCCTGGGTCACGGCTACCCACCCGGGATGGCCTTCGAGTCGCCGGTAGACGTCTATCCCGCGGCGAAGTTCTCGCCTGCCTCATTGCTGCCCCGACGCCAGCTGACGCTTTATCTCGCGCTTTCCACCCCGGCGGGGACCGCGCTGGTCCGTAACCTAGAGAACCAGGCCTTCCTGCAGGCCCAGCTCGCCTACGATTCGGCGCGATCCAGGCGCTCCCCCGAGTGGCAACCCGTCACCCCGGAGGTCCGGGAGCACCTGCTCGACACGGCGCGTGCCCAGGTGGAGCGCGCCTGGAGCAACCTCTGGACGACCAGCGTCGTCATCGACCTGCTGCTCCTGATCACGACGTGGTGGCTCGTCTGGCAGCTCGCCCGGCTCGTGTCGCGTCCGATGGGGGTGAACCCCGGCGCGAAGCTCGGAGATTCCTCGTTGACACCGAAGGCGCGCGAAGT
>VBLD01000348.1:4231-6059 GCA_005879205.1 Deltaproteobacteria bacterium | reverse complement strand
GGGGAGATCGTCATCGAAGGTGACGCGCATCTGTCGCGCCGCGCTCATCGGCGCCGCGAACGAACAGAATGGGGTGCCGTTCGTGAGCAGATGCTCGACGAAGTCGAACGCGACGGGGTGCGGCAACGTGAGACCACTCAACGGCACGTTCGGCGCGCCGAGCTCGTGGGCCTTGGACCGTCGGACGCGACGATCGGCCACCGTGCTACGGATCACACGCCCCGGCGCTGCTTCGGCGCCGTGCCGGAACGTCCCCACCCAATCCGCGGTGACGAAGTCGTCGCGTACCTGCCCCGTGCCTCCGCCAGTGTCACGTTGAGTGGGCGTGTCCGGCCGCCGTCCGGAACCTGGTCTACCCGCACGCGATGGGAGAACTCGGGGGCGAATCGGTCGACGAGCCGATGCACGTTCCCCACCACCTCCGCCACCGGCGAGTGCACCAGCAGTCGCACCTCGAAGCCGTCGTCCGTCTGAGCCGCCAGGCACGTGAGCGCGTCGAGAAGGTTCACCTCGCGGCGCCCCTGGGTCCGTACGATCACGCTCAGGAACAACTCCGGCTCGGGCTCGGAGTCGCTGTCCGTGCAGGCTTCGGTGAGGGCGAAGGCTCGAACGAGCTGGTTGACCGTGCGCGTCTCGTCGACCTGCGCCCGGAGGTGCCAGAGGAATTCCCTGAGCGGGGTCCCCTCGGTGAGGGCGGGATGATCGGGCGGAAAACTCTGGTCGCTGTGTCGAAGGTGAAAGTCGGCGGCGGCGTACTGCACCCAGCCGAACCGTCGCAGCTCCCGGGCGAGCCGTGCCTCGGTGAAGAACTGCAGGTGCGTCTCGTCGAGCAACCCCGTTGGCGTCACGTCCCAGCGGCCGAGCGCCAGCTTCGTGCCGACGTCGAAGTGCGCCACGTTCGGGACCGAGACGACGAGCACGGGCCGGTCGAGGCGCAGGGCCGCTTCGCGGAGGGCCTGCAAGAACGCCCGCGTCTCGGGCAGGTGCTCGAGCACGTCCAGGAGCAGGAGGGCGTGGACTCGTCTGCCGGCGGCGATCGCGACGAGGCGATCCGGGAGCGCCGCACCGTCGCGAAGGTCGATCGCATGGCTTTCGAAGCCGCGGTCACGGAGGTCGCGGGTCATCGCCGGCTCGGCGTCGCAGCCGACGTATTGCAGACCGCGTTCGCTGACGACCTCGGCGAGCGGGCCATAGCCGCACCCGAGATCGACCACCAGGCCTCCCTCGCGGCGCAGCCCCTGGAGCAGGTAGTGGTAGCGCCCGGGCTCCTGGTGCGCGTTAGAAGCGGTGGATGGCATAGTCGTTACCGACGAACTGCGCCACGCGCTCGGCCCCTTCGAGCGGCGCAGGAAGATTCCCGAGTGCCTCCCGACGACGGTACTCGGCGGCCGCCTGCCGATGCGCCGGCGTGCCGTGCTGCTCGCTCCAGGCGAGGGTCTCCGCGAGGACGTCCTGCCGGCGGTACTTGCGCGCCAGCATCAACCGGCCGAGCGTACCATGGTAGGTCTCCGTCGGCGGAGTGACGAGCTTTCCGTCGACGCCGATGCGCTTGTCGTGAAAAACCACCGCCGTCGGAACGTGGATGATGCGACGGCCGGCGAGCCGGACGCGCCAGGAGAGGTCGACGTCGTCGCAATGCAGGAAGAAGTTGGCCGTGTCGAATCCGCCGACCCACTCGAATACGGCGCGAGGCACGAGGAGGCAGCAGCCGCTCGCCCAGCTGGTGTCGCCGGAGCGAACGTCGTACTCCTTCGGGTGCTCGAGCGGAATCTGCCGGCCCTCGGCGACGCCGACGGCCGGATCGTCGAAGACGCGCAACAGCTCGACG
>VBLD01000348.1:3725-4159 GCA_005879205.1 Deltaproteobacteria bacterium | reverse complement strand
GCTAGCGCCAGCCGAACCCAAGTTCTCAGCGAAGAACTCGTAGCTGAAGCTCGAGATGCCCCTCGCCGACGCGCGCTCCCGTAACTGCTCGACGTCGGGCGGGCCGAGGAGGGGTGCGGGCGAGCAGTCGCCGAAGGCGAGATCCAGACGCGAGAGGCGTCCCGCCGTTTTCGCTCGGTGGCCGGCGGCGCCAACCGCAGTAATCAGACGCCAGAGCTGCGCGAGCGGAGTGAGGAAGAGCACGACCTGGACGCGGAGGGTGAGGGGAGCACGCTCGCCGGCGAAGGTCACGGGATCGCGCCGCAGCACCGCGTCGTCGCCTGCATCGCGGGCAGGTATAGAACCCGCTCTGTCGCGTTGTCAAACCACGTGCGTTCGTCACGGCGACCCGGGCACACCGCTGCGACCACATCAATCATTTGACAATATCTCTA
>VBLD01000348.1:3196-3652 GCA_005879205.1 Deltaproteobacteria bacterium | reverse complement strand
TCCCAATCTTCGTTCTTGCACTGGTGGCTGAGTTCAACCCCACCTATCAGACCCCGGGGCCGCGCACGGTATCTCTTCGAGCGAGGCAACGCGAAGGACGCGTCGCGGCTGACGGAGCTGCTGCGAGACTGCGATCACCTGGTCGCGGGCGCAGTGATGATCGGCGGCATCTCCACTTCCACGAGTTCGCCTACGATCTCCTCGCGGAGGCCACGCCGCCACCTTGCCTCTGGCGAGGCATCAGCTATGAGGCGTGCCATTGGTCGACCTCCACCCGAAGACTGCTTCAGACGCCCGCACCGGTCTCTCCGGCGTCACCGTCGGCGTCCTGACGCTCCTCTGGACGCTCGTCGTCCTCCTGCCGCTGCAGCCTTGGCCCTTCAGCGTCGCCCTCGACGCCGCCTACCCGATGGCCCTAGCCGAGGCGTTCGCTCGCGGGCTCAGGTTCGGACGGGA
>VBLD01000348.1:0-3154 GCA_005879205.1 Deltaproteobacteria bacterium | reverse complement strand
CATTCAGCTCGCGGCGTGGACGCTGTTCGCGATTGCCTTCTGGTATCCGACGCTCACGATCGCACGGCGTGGGTTACCGAGGGTCCTTGTCCTCCCGTGGATGATCGGCCTCGTCGTCGTCGGCGCGGTGACCACCGAGGGGTTCCTCACGGCCTTCAGCGTGCTGCTGCTCGTCTTCCGGTTTTACGTCGACCGCCGGTCGCTGGCCCCGGGTACGGCACTCCTCGTGCTCGTCGCCGCGTGGCTTTCTCTCGTCAAGTTTACCTACTTCATGGCCATGGCGGTGACGATCGTCGCCATCACGGTCGACGATCTGCGCCAGCGTCGGGTCTCGCGCGCGTTTCTTCTCTTCGTCGCCTCCTGGAGCGTTCTGTGGCTGGGGGCAGGGCAACGCCTCGGCGACACCTGGTCCTTTCTACGGACTTCGGTGGAGGTCGCCGGCGGCTACGCCGCCATGTCCTCGACCGGCCCGTACGAGGAGGTCATCGCCGCATTCGCCGTCGCCGCATTGCTTCTCCTCCTCGTCGCCCGAACGGCCTGGCGAGTGGACGGGATGCGAGCGCTCCTGCCGACCGGGACGCTCGCTGTCGTGCTGTTCCTTGGCCACAAGGCCGGCTTCCACCGCCACGACTCCCACGCCCTCACGACTGCCGTGATCCTGACCCTGGCGGCCGCGCTCTACGCCGCCGCGCTGCCGAGGCCGTCGCGCGGGCGCCGGACTGATATCCTGTCGCGCGCCGTCGTGGTGACGGCCTCCCTCGGGCTCCTCTGGCTCTTCACGGCGCGCTACCTTGCACAGGGTCTGCCGGAGTTCGCCGCCCGAAAAGCCCAAGCGCTCCCGGGCCTCCTGGCGAACGCCGTCGAGCTGGTGGAGGACAGGGGGGAGCTTGGCCGGCGGTACGAGGCCAATCTCGCCCGCATCCGGGCCGAGGAGCCCATCCCGCCAGCGACGGGTCGCGTCGACGTGTACCCATGGAAGATCCCGGTCGTACTGGCGCACGGTCTCTCCTACGACCCGCGCCCCGTCCTTCAGAGCTACGTCGCCTTCACGCCGAGCCTGGCCGGGCTCAACGCGGAGCACCTGCTCGGCGCGGACGCCCCCGATTCCATCCTTTTCGAAATCGCAACGATTGATCAACGCTACCCGTCTCTCGACGACGGCCCCTCATGGCCTGTACTCCTCACTCGCTACGACGTCGCGGATGCGTCCGGCAGCTTTCTCCTCCTCCGCCGGCGAGCCGAGCCGGCGCCCTACCGTCTGGTGCCGCTAGCGACCCGCGCCGTCCACCTCGGCGAGCCGACGCGGATTCCCAACGACGGCCACGGACCCGTCTGGGCGACTCTGGACATCCGTCTAACCGCCCTCGGTCGACTCGCCGAGCTCCTGTTGCGTGCGCCCAAGGTGTGGCTAGACGTGGCTACGCGCGACGGCAGGGTCCAGCGGTTCCGCGTGATCCCCGAGATGGCGCGCGGCGGGTTCCTGCTCTCGCCGTTGGTCGTGAACACCGTGGACTTCGCCCTGCTGGCCTCCGCGACCGACCCGGCGAGCAACGCGTTGCTCGACCTGCAAAGCGTCACGTCGATGACGGTCGTCCCGGCGTCGGGAGGGACCCTCTTCTACCGCCCGAAGGTCCACGTCTCCTTGGCGCGGCTCGAGTTCCCGCGCCAGCAACTGCCGCTCGCGGGCGATCTCGCTCGGCTGAAGAGCCTGGTAACCTTGGCGATCGGGATGGCACACACCGGGGTCCACCCGGACTTCCGGGTGGACGGGAGGCGCGAAGCTGTTCTTCTCGCGCATGCGACGTCGTCGATCACGGTCCCTCTTCCGTGCGCCAGCGCGCGGGCGAGAATCGGCTTCGGGATGCTCGACGGGGCCTGGCAGGAGGGCCGCACCGACGGCGTCGAGTTTCGCGTTTCGGTCTTGCGCGCCGGACAGGCGCAGCCGATCTGGTCACGCACGCTTGACCCACTGCACCGCCCGGACGATCGGGGCCGGCAGTCGGGATGGATCGAGCTCCCCCCAGGCGGAGAGGCGCTGCAGCTCGAAACGCTGCAGCTCGGCAGCGACAGCTGGGACTGGTCCTACTGGTCGGAGATCACGATCGACGACGGCGACGCGGCGGACACGTCGGGCTGAACCGGCCGGCAGGCTCGACGACGTCGGACGCTCCAATCGATGCTCGCCCCGACAAACGTGTAACACCTCCGTTTGACAACGGGCGGACCGAGTTCTGTACGCAGCCCGCGATGCAGCTGGTGGCGCGGTGTTGGGGCCCAATCCACCCGTGAACGTCGGGAGCGTGCGGACCACGGTCACCCTGCGCGTGCAGGTCGTGTTGCTCCTCACCCCGCTCGCGCAGGTATGGCGGCTGACAAACGGCCAGCGCCGGGCGAAGGAAGCCGGCTTCCTCAGCCGCGTGGATATCGCCCTCGGCGACTACTCGGCCCGGCTAGTCATGGGAGGCCGCGACGTCGAGCGGCTGAGGAAGCGGGCGCTCGACGGCGGCATCGATCTGGTCCGCGGGCGCTCTCAGGCCGACAGGCGATGAGGACGGCGCGTCCGGCGGGACGCGGTCATCGCGCGACGGCGAGCGGCGCCAACTCGGCGGGAGGCTCGGGCGCGGTGCCGCCGGTGAAGGATGCCACGACGTCCGCCGCCGGGCCGTCCATCGCACGCGTCCGCCCTCCAACCAGACGGCGCGCTCGCACACCTCGGTCACCGTCGACGGGTGCCGGATGCGGCAGGTAGGACCGGAGTCGGCGGGCCGTGCGGGTCGCCGGGCAGAGCGCCGTGAAAGCCTGCGCGGGCGGGCCCATCGCGGCTTGCGCCGGTCGCCTTTTTTTGTTTGGGGGAGCCCATGCCGGGCTACTCCCTCGCCACGGTTCCCCCGGGTGATGCCATCCGCACCTCCGACGGCCGCCTGGACGTGCCCGACCGCCCGATCATCCCCTTCATCGAGGGCGACGGCACCGGCCCCGACATCTGGCGCGCGAGCCGCGCCGTGTTCGACGCCGCGGTCGCGAAGGCCTACGGCGGCAAGCGCGAGATCGCATGGATGGAGCTGTACGCCGGCGAGAAGGCCTTCAACCGCTTCAAGGACTGGCTGCCCGAGGAGACGGTCACGGCCTTCAGGGAGTTCGTCGTCGGCATCAA
>VBLD01000347.1 GCA_005879205.1 Deltaproteobacteria bacterium | reverse complement strand
CCCAGAGACGATCGTCGAAATCCTCAAGTCGGCGAGCTCCCCGGCGCCGGATGCTCGGCTCACCGAGGTGCTTGAGGCGTTCCGGGGCCAGTGGCTTGCTATCGCGAGGAGGAAGTACCCCTCGCTGGGCCCTGACACCGAGGACACGATTCAGAACTCCCTGGTGAAGCTCCTCTCAGCGGATAGACTCGCATCGCTGAGGGACGCCGCCCGGGTCGAGGCGTGGGCGCGAAGCCTCTTTGTCCACGCTGTGCTCGACTTGCTCCGCGACCGAAGGCGTGAGTTCGGGCGGCGCGTCATCGGACTGCCAGAAGATGACCTCGAGGAGCTTTTGCGGGACCGCCTCCCGTCCGCGGCTCCAACCCCGGAGGAACTGGCGGCCCAGGGGGAACGGCTCGAGATCGTGGCCCGGTGCCTCGAGAAGCTCGAGGTGCCGCGGCTCAGGTTCGTGAAGGGACTACCGGAGAAAGACATTGCGGCACGCCTCGGGCTCAGCAGGGACGGCGTGGCTGGAAAGCTCAAGCGCTTCCGCAAGCTCCTGCGGAGCGCCCTGGGCGAGCCGGAAGGCTCGAAATGACGTCTCGTCGCGCGGCTGACACATCCCTGGTTCGACGGGCGTCAAAAGGACGGACACCCAGTCCCGGCGCCCGCGCACGGTTCCGGGCGACGAGGGAGATGCTGGTCCGGTGAATCACGACGAGTCGATCGCGATCCTGCTCGATGCGGTCACCGAGGAGCCCCAGGGCGACCGCCCGGCGCCCGACCAGCGTCGCCAGGCCGAAGAGCACGTGAGCCGATGCTCGGATTGCTGGCGCGCGCTGAGCCTCCTCCACGAGCGCGCCACGGGTGAGCGGCCCCCGCACGCCGATCGCATGAGAGAGCTGTTCGGGTGCGAGCGAGTACAGGACGAGATGTATCTTCTGGTGGGGCTGACCGGTCCGCAGATCGCGGCTAACCGTCCCGACGTCGCCCGCCACCTCGCATGGTGCCATGCCTGCTGCGGTCGGTTCGCCGAGGTGCTCGAGGTCGAAGAGGCCGCAGCCCGTGGCGAGCTCGGTCCTTCGATCTCGCTCGCCTCGCGTTCGCGGTGGCGAGAGGTGACTGGGGCGCTCGGCGAGACACTCCGGGAGCTGGTGGGGCAAGTGGTCGTGCAGGTGCGGGAGGGGGTGGCGGCCTTTGCGGTGGCCCCAGAGGGTCTCTTCGTCTCGCCCGCCCTGGCGCCGGCGGCCCGGAGAGGCGCACCTACAGCGAGCGAGCCGACCTTGGGTCCGTTGCTTGGCTCGCGGGCACGGCTCACGCTCGAGGACTCGGGACTCGTGGCCGAAGTCGTTCTTCACGGCCACGGAGAAGACCGGGTCGGACTCGAGTTGACAGTGTCCGGCGCAGCGGACGCCCCTCTCTCCGTATCCCTGCGCACGGTCACGGGAGCCGACCGCACGGAGCTGGTGGCGGCGCAGACCGTGCGTGCTGGGAAGCCTGTCATCTTCGGGGGGCTCGTGCCCGGCCGTTACGTGCTCGACATCCAGGAGAAGAGGCGGGATCTCCACTTCCGACTCGGATTCGACATCGCGAGACCGTCCGCAACCTCGGGCTGACGCTCGGCCGCCGAACGGCGAGTCGCTGAGCGTCGGCCTCTCTGTGCCCTTCCGCGTCGGGAGCGCCGTGGGGTACGATGCTTGCCAGCTACGTCACTCACGAGGCGACAGGCAACGATTCTCGTGTTCCACGTCACTGGTCCGTCCGCCGACGGCCCCGATCGCCGAGCTCGCGCGAGCGGCGCGCGGTCATCGCTCTCGGCGGAACGAGCGCCGTTCGCCGGCTCCGCCGCATGAGATTTGTCCCCACGCTCTACGCAGAGCGGCTCGAGGGCTATATCCGCTACCGCCTGGAGGTCCCCGAGCGCGACGCGGGACTTCCTCTTCAGGAAGAGTTCAACCACACCCTCGATCAGACGACGATGCTCGCGCTCCGGCAGAGCGCCGACGCCCTTCTGCGGAGCGAGGAGACGTCGGCCTTCCCAGAAGAGGCACGGCGGCGGGGCTCGGTGCTCTACCGGACCCTGGTGCCGCCCCGGCTGCGCGACCAGCTCAAGGCTCTCTCGGGACCGCTGCTGATCAGCACTTCGCTTTACGGGGTGCCGTGGGAACTCCTCCACGACGACGACGAATTCTGGGGCCTGCGCTACGCGATGGGGAAGCGGATCATGATGAGCCGCCCGCTGACGACGGGCGTCGGCGCCGCGCTGCGGTCCCGCCCGCGGGCACTCGTCGTGGGCTCCGATCCCCGCGGCGACCTTCCGTTCGTCCACTCCGAGGTCGAGCGGATCTGCGAGACGCTCGAGCGTTTCGCAGACATCTGCTGCGTCAGCGGCAGGCTGGCGACCTTCGACGCCGTCACCGCGTACCTGCGCGAGGGCTTCGACCTGATCCACTACTGCGGGCACGTGCTGGCCGATCGCCAGGGCGGGCCGGCGCTGTTACTCACCGACGAAACGCCGCTCGCCGCGGAGGTCATCGAGCCCAACCTGGCCGGCCGACCGCTCGTCTTTCTCAACGGATGCGCAAGCGCGCGCGGCGCCGAACACGAGCCCACGGGCACGTGGGAGGAGCGTTTCTCGGGCGTCGCCTACGGCTTTCTCTTCGGCGGCGCCGTGGCCGTCGTCGGCACGCTCTGCGACGTGAGCGATCGTCACGCGGCGAGCCTTGCCGAGGCGTTCTACGAGCGGGTGCTGACCCCTCTCCCGGTGGGCGAGGCTTTGCGCGGCGCCAGGGAGCGTTGCCGGGCAGATCCGGCGAGCGCCCGTTCGCCCACCTGGCTCTCGTTCGTCCTCTACGGCAACCCGGGCCAGGTGCTGCTTCGGCCCCGCACTACCGAGGCGGCGACGGTCGGAGTCTCGTACCCGCCTGCGCCCGCCGTCCTTGCCGGTGGCGTACGACCTGTGGCGTGGTGGAAAGCACAGCGGATACCTATCTGGGCGGGACCCATCCTCGCCCTCGCCCTGGCAGCCGGGTTCGGCTACAAGGCGCTTCAGAGCTGGATGTACGTTGCCCAACCTCAGGCCCCGCTGGTCGTCGGGGTGATG
>VBLD01000335.1:3216-5112 GCA_005879205.1 Deltaproteobacteria bacterium | reverse complement strand
GACCCCGGCCGCCGCCCGGCACACCGCCCCGGCGTTCCCCGCCGGGTGCTGGCAGTCGTTGCTGCTGCCGTCGCACTCGTCGCTGCTGCACGGGTTGCCGTCGTCGGTGCATGCCGTCCCGGCCGAGCTCTTGGCGTCCGCCGGGCAGTTCGGGCCGCTGCCCGGGCAGTTCTCCGCCGGGTCACACTCGCCTGCCGAGTCGCGACAGACCGTGCTCGACGACTTGAAGGCGTCCGCGGGGCAAACCGTGCTCGATCCTGTGCAATTCTCATCCACGTCGCAGGCGCCGGCCGCCGCCCGGCACACCGCCCCGGCGTTGCCAGCCGGATGCTGGCAGGTCACGTTCGTCCCGTCGCACTGGTCCGCCGTGCAGGGGTTGCCGTCGGAGGTGCAAGCCGTCCCGCTCGACGCCTTGGCGTCGGCCGGGCAGTTGGGTCCGCTGCCGGAGCAGAACTCCGCCGGATCGCATTCGCCCCCCGAGGCACGGCATTGCGTGCTCGAGGATGCGAACCCATCGGCCGGGCAGGTCGTGCTCGTGCCCGTGCAGACACACCCCGGTCGATGCGCGGCACGACGCTCCGGCATTGCCCGCGGGGTGCTGGCAGGCCGCACTGGTCCCGTCGCACTGGTCCGCCGTGCAGGGATTGCTGTCGGCGGTGCACGCCGTCCCCGACGACTTCTTCGTGTCGCCCGGACAGTCCGGACCGTTGCCGGGGCAGTTCTCCGCGAGGTCGCACTCGCCCGCCGACGTGCGGCAGACGGTGCTCGAGGACAGGAAGCCATCGGCAGGACAGGTGGTGCTCGTGCCCGTACACGTCTCCGCCACGTCGCAAGCCCCTGCGGACGCGCGGCAGACCGCCCCCCCATTCCCAGCCGGGTGCTGGCAGGTCACGTTCGTCCCGTCGCACCGATCGAGCGTGCACGCGTTGCCGTCGGAGGTGCACGCGGTGCCGCTGGCCTTCTTGGCGTCGGTTGGGCAGCTCGGCCCGTTCCCCGAGCAGTTCTCCGCGAGGTCGCATTCGTCCGCCGCGACGCGGCACACGGTGCTCGAGGAGAGGAAGCCGTCGGCGGGGCAGCTACCGCTCGACCCGTTGCAGGTCTCCTGCATGTCGCAGTTGCCGGCCGAGGGGCGGCACACTGTGCCCGCCGCCACCAAGGTACAGGTCGTGGTGCAGCACGACATGCTCGAGCCGTTGGCGGTGCCCTCGTCACACTGCTCGCCCGCGGTCGTATCCACCTTGCCGTCACCGCAAACGGATATCTTGCCGACATCGATGAACCCGCACCGGCACTTTGACGAGGTCCCGGGAATCGTATCGTTGGCGCTGTTGCACGTGTGGGCCGTGTTGTTGTCCCAGCTCAGGCAGGTGCCGACGTCGAGGATCCCGTTGCCGTCGTTGTCTTTGCAAACGATGCTGACCGTTCCTCCGCCGGCAGGGTTGAGATCATAGAAGTTCGTCTTATTCTGCTGGATGTCACCGCACGAGTCCGTGGGCGTGACGCCGATTTCGCCGTTGTAGTACGGGCCGTTCCCATCGAGCAGCTGGAGGTCGCCGTTGGTGGTCGAAGCGGGATGGAGGAAGTCGCGAAAGCACGCACCGCCGCTGGCCTTGGCATCGCCGCCGTCCTGGGCGATCCAGAAGCCGACGTCGAAGCGGGTCTGGGCTCCCGACACGATCTTGGCGCGCATCGGCACGGTTATCGGCTGGTTTATGATGCACTCCCGCGTACCCGGGCACGTGCCGCCCCCCACCACGCATGGGTCGGTGTTGTCGCTGACGACGCAGGTGGCGCCGTTTTGCGTGCCACCCACACAGGTCCCGAGCACGGATATCGAGCCGATCACCACGTCATTGGCAGTGCAAATGTTTCCCTGAGTGAAGCCAGCGGCGTCCC
>VBLD01000335.1:0-3210 GCA_005879205.1 Deltaproteobacteria bacterium | reverse complement strand
GACAACGACGAGGCCACTCGCCGCGACACCGAAGACGAACATCAGCACACAGCTTGCCGCGGAACCGACTTCCCGTACGCGAGGTGTCATCTATGCCCCCTGAAGGTAGATTGGCTCCGGACCTCAGCCCCCCACCGCGAAGAGGACGTGACTCTTACGCGTGCTGGTAATCGACTGTCAACGGAAATTCGCGCCTATTTCTGCGGGTTTTGGGCCTAAAGAGGGTTCCCCTGGTTTCCACCTGCGATGGCAGTTGGTGTCCCGTAAAGCTGTGACGCTGGTTTGTCTCCCGTAAAGACGTGACGATAGCGCACATGCGATATGGATGGAGGGCGTTCGAGGAGCCTTCGAAAGGAAGGCTTGGGGGTGGGGTTTCGGTGAGCGGAAAGGGGGAGTCAGCCGCGGAGGCGATCCGCGGACACCGCGGCCGGACGGGCTTGGGGCTCGCCGTCACTGCGATCCGCTCGGGGTGAGGAGCCGATGATCACGACTGGCGTGCACCCCCGCCGTGCGTTATGCAGCCCGCCGTGCCCGCCGACGACAACCCGCCCCGGCGCTATGCCCTCGAGTCACTCTTCGGGCCGGGCCAGGACGGGATGGTGAGCCACACGCCGCACGCGGCGCATCTCGGCATCCGGGTCGTGGAGACCGGGCCGGGGTTCGGCGTCTGCGCCCTTCCCTTCCGCGAGGAGCTGATCGGCGATCCGCGGCGGCGCGTCATCTTCGGCGGTGCGATCACCACCTTGATCGACCACGCGTCCGGACTCGCGGTCGCTTGCGCGGTGGAGGAACTGACGGCGATCGCCACCATCGATCTCCGGGTCGACTACCTGCGCGCCGCCGAGCCCGACCTCGAGCTGTACGCACGCGCGGATTGCTATCGGCTGACGCGGAACGTCGCCTTCGTCCGTGCCGCGGCCTGGGAGCGCACCGCGACCGATCCCTTTGCCAGTGCCCTCGGAACGTTCATGCTCGGTGCTCACCGGAGCGACAGCTCGTTCGCACGGCTGATGCGCGCCAGACGGCAGGGCAGTCAATGAACCGGATCGTCGATGCGATCCCCTATGCCCGCTTTCTCGGCGTCGAGGTCGAGCGAAGCGACGGCGTCCTCGAGTGCATCCTGCCGTTCCGGCAGGAGATCGTCGGCAACCCCGCCCTGCCCGCCGTGCACGGCGGCGTCCTCGGCGCCTTCCTGGAGCTCACGGCGTTGCTACGCCTCATCGACGACAGCGGCAGTGACCGGGTGCCGAAGCCGATCACGTTCGGCGTCGACTACCTGCGCTCCGCCGGTCCCTCGACGACGAGGGCGCGCGCCGAGATCTTCAAGCTCGGGCGCCGCATCGCGAACGTCCGCGTCGTCGCATGGCAGGACGACCGGAACCGCCCCGTGGTCGCCGGGAACGGCAAGTTCCTGCTGTCCTGAGGCGCGCGGCGACGCTTCGGCGTGCACCATTGCGCGCGACGGGCCACCCAGGAGCGCGTGATCGCCGTCCAGCCAGCGGCTGGCATGAATCAGGGCTCGACACGAAGATCGCCGACGGGGCCTTCCATCGACCACGCCGAAGTCGGCGTCCGCTCGCCGGATCTCCGCCTTCTCCTGCAACGCGTTAGTCAGCCGTCGGAATCTGATCTCGCGGTGTCCACCGACTTCGATCCGTCGGATCCCGCAAGGCGCGTATCCGAATCTCGAGCTCCTGATCCACGACAGAGCCGCTATCGCCGGCGGCTTCGAGCGCGAACGAACAATCTAGGAGTTCCCGGAGTCGGACGAGGTCCTCGAAGCCGCGGGATGCGGCAGCGTCAAAGTGGTACGCGCCATAGAACCCTTCGAGGTCGCCGAGAGAAAGACCGAAGCGCCGCTGACGAACAGCAACGCTCGCGACATCCCAAAGGGGCGGTCCTAGACCACAGAGGTCGAAGTCGATCAGAACGAGGCCATCCGCCGCCATGATCACGTTCGTCGGGTCGCCGTGCACGAGTGTCAGCGTCGCCGGATCCGAACCGCCAATCATCCAGCGTCCCCACCAGCAACCCCCGGAGAGGACCTGAACGTATTCCGCCCGCGCGTTCGGTCTCGAACGGTAGCTCTCGAGGCGGGTCGCCACTCTGCCGACCGGATCCCACAAGGAGACCATTCCATCAGGCGGCGTCAGCGAATGAATACGGCGGAGTACGCCGCCGAGCGCCTGCCAGTCCGTCTTTCGCCCGGTCGACTCGACGAGCGGCCAGAACGTCACAGCACCCATTCTCGTCTCGATCGGGTGCTCGGCGACCTCGTCGGCGGGCGGGACGACCGGCAATCCGCTGCGGTGTAGGAATCGAGCGAATGCGATCTCCGCTTCCAGGCGCTCCGCTCCTTGGTCGGGACGGGCGACACGCGCGATCAGGCGATGATTCGGAAGGGCGAAGATGGCGCAATGACCGACGCGAATGAGGTGCCGATCTGCGATTTCGAGGCGGAGCACCAGGCCCGCCTCGCGAAGTGCCGCTTCCGGCCACGAGTGATTCGCCGGTTGCAAGGGGTTCACCGAGGATTCCCGGGATGCACGTGATGGAGCAGTCTCCGAACGGCCTCCAGGGAATCCTCTCCCCCGCCAGCGAGTTCACGACGCACGAACTGGAGAAGCGCCTCTTCATGCGCCGTGATGTACCGAAGCAGCTCGTCCAGTTCGCTGCCGGAACGGTCGAGATTCTCCGCTTGCCGGAACTCCGCGACGAAGCCTTCGAGTTCGTGCCGGAAGCCGCGCATCAGATCGCGCCAATCCACGGCCGCGAAACGCAACGCATCGGCCGCGCCCTTAAGGGTACTCTCGTTCGGCTCCGTGATGGCGATTTCCGCTCGGTCGAGGAACGATTGAATTCGTTCCTTCGTTTGCCGTTCCAGCTGTGCGAGCACCAGCCATTTCTTCCGCTGTCCAGCGTCGGTGGCCGAGCCTCCGAGGGCTCCGAACAGAGCTTCTCCGTACAGCTCGCCCTGGTGACGACGAAGTAGATATACCTTGCACTCGTCCGACATCATCTCGTCACCGACCGACGAACGCGCCGGTGTCGCAAGTTACCCGCTCTGCGGTCCGTTCTCATATCCGCCACTCGCACGCGGACGATCGGACACGTGGTGATCGCCACGCAACGGCATTTCATCGCTCCGCCGGCTCGAGGCGGAAGGCGCAACGAGTACCTCGGATTAGAACCCCGAGGATTCGGCCCGAA
>VBLD01000334.1 GCA_005879205.1 Deltaproteobacteria bacterium | reverse complement strand
GTCAACCAACCCGGTGAGATGAAGTGGCACCCCGAGGCGCACCGGGATGTGAAAAACACGCTCGGCGAGCTCGGTGAGGCCCGCGAGCGCAGCACCGCCGCCGGTCAACACCAGACCGGAGGTGAGGAGCCCGTCGCAACCCGCGCGTTCGATCTCGTGCTTGACGAGCTGGAGCATCTCCTCGGCGCGGGGCTCGATGACGTTGGCCAGCGCGCGTCGCGAAAGCAGATGCGGCGAGCGGCCGCCGACGCTCGCCACCTCGATCGTCTGCTCCACCGGCGCCGTCTGCACGAGCGCCGAGCCGTGGCGCTGCTTCAGACGCTCGGCCTCGCCGAACGGGGTGCGGAGCGCGGCCGCGAGGTCGTTCGTCACGTGACCGCCGCCCACCGGCAGCACCGCCGTGTGACGGATGGCGCCGGCGTGAACCACGCTCACCGACGTCGTGCCGGCGCCGAGGTCGACGAGAGCCACCCCGAGCTCGCGCTCCTCGGGCGTGAGCACCGCCTCCCCGGCCGCCAGCGGTCCGCCGAGCACGTCGCGCACGTGAAGCCCCGCGCGGTTGCAGCACTTGACCAGGTTCTGCCCCGAGCTGACCGCGCCGGTGACGATGTGCACGCGCGCCTCGAGGCGGACTCCCGCCATGCCGACCGGCTCCTTGATGCCGTCCTGGTCGTCGACGATGAACTCCTGGGGCAGGACGTGGAGGACCTCGCGGTCCGCGGGCAGGGCGACCGCCCGGGCGGCGTCGATGACGCGCTCGATGTCGCCCGGTCCCACCTCGCGGTTCTTCACGGCGACGACGCCGTGGCTGTTGAAGCCCTTCAGATGGCTGCCGGCTGCGCCCGCGATGACGCTGCGGATCTCGCAGCCCGCCATCAGCTCGGCCTCGTCGACGGCCCGCCGGATCGATTCGACGGTGGCCTCGATGTTGACCACCACGCCCTTCTTGAGGCCGCGCGACACCGCCGTGCCGATCCCCGTGATCTCGACACCGCCCTCGGCGAGCTCGGCGACGATGACGCCGATCTTGTAGGTGCCGACGTCGAGCCCCACGACCAACGGGTTACGCTTCCGCATGCGTGCCATTGCGCCCCCTCACGTCCTGGTCTGGCGCCGGGCCGCCGCCTTCCCGGGACGCGTCCGGACGATCACCTCGCCGTCGAAGAGCAAGGAGACGCCCGTCAGTGCGGCCTCGCGTCCGTTCCACGCCGCCAGCACGGGCGGCAACAAGGCCAGGCGGGAGCCGAAGCCCGCCCAGCCCACCTCGATCGGCACCGTCGGCCGGACCGGCAGGAGCACGAGGCCGCGGAGGCGGTCGACGTGGACCTCCGAGACCGTCCCCAGACCCGGGGCGTGACCGGCGACGCGCAGCAGCGCGAGCGCCCGTCGGATCGCGCGGGGACCGAAGGCCTCGCGCCCGCCGAGGTCGGCCTCGGCGAGCCCCGTCACGTACGGCAGGTCGTGCGGATCCTTCGATCCGACGTCGGCGAACACGCGCCCGTTCGCAGCGACGTAGTAGAGGCGGCCCGTGAGCGCCAGGATGGCGGCCGGGCGATACTCGCGCACCTGGATGACGACCCGGTGCGGCAGCTCCCGCGTGACGCGGGCCGAGCGCACCCACGGACGGCGGCGAAGCCGGGCGACCGCCGCGGGCCCGTCGACGTCCCAGATGCTCATGCCGGACTCGATGCCAGCGGCGGCGCGGAGCGCATCGGGCGCGAGCCGGCCGCGGCTCCGCACCACGACCTCGCGCACCGCGAAATACGGGTGGCTCCGGACGGCGTCCCGCACGACGGGCCAGATGCCGACCCCGGCCGCGATGGCGAGCGCGGCGGCGAGCCCGTAGCGGACGATGATGCCGAGCCGGGCATCCCGGCCACCGGCACGCGGGCGCCGGCGCCGGTTGTGCGCGCCGAAGAACCGGCTCACCAGGTTCCGACGAATCGAACCTCGGGCTCCAGCCATACCCCGCTCCGCTCCCAGACCACGCGCTGGGCCAGGTCCATCAGCCCTTTCACGTCTTCGGCCAGGGCTCCACCCTCGTTCACGATGAAGTTGGCATGTCGTTCGGAGATGCGTGCCCGCCCGATCCGGGCGCCCTTCAGACCCGCGACGTCGATCAGCCGCCCCGCGTGGTCTCCGGCGGGGTTCTTGAAGATCGAGCCCGCGTTCGCCCGGCCGTGCGGCTGGCTCGCGACGCGCCGCTGGCGGATCTCCTCCATTCGCCGGCAAACCGAGGCGGCATCCTCGCGGCGGAGCGCAAAGCGCACGCGCGTCACCACGAAGCGGGGCGGCAGTGCCGCCCCGCGGTAACGGAAACGAAGCTCTTCGCGCGCCAGCACGATGGGCTCGCCGCGGCCGTCGAGCCCCTCCACGGTGATCGCCGCGCCGGCGACGTCGCCCCCGTAGGCACCGGCGTTCATGAAGAGGGCGCCGCCCACGCTGCCGGGAATGCCCTCGGCGTGCTCCAGGCCGGCGAGGCCACGCGCCGCCGCGGCCCGGGCCAGGCGGCCGAGGTTGGCCGCCGCGCCCGCCCCGACCTCCGCCCCGGAGGCGCTCTCGTGCCATTCGAGGCGCGCGAAGCCGCGGCCGAGCTTGACCACCACGCCGCGCACCCCGCCGTCGCCGACGAGCACGTTGGAGCCGCCGCCGAGCAGGGTCACACGCGCCGCGCAGGCGGCGGTCGCACGGAGCACGAAGGCGAGCTCCTCCACCGTCTCGGGGGCGACCAGCAGCTCCGCCGGGCCGCCGATGCGAAACGACGTGTGGCGCGCGAGCGACTCGCCGGGACACGCGCGCACGCCCAGGGACGCGGCGATCGTCTCGACGAGCG
>VBLD01000333.1 GCA_005879205.1 Deltaproteobacteria bacterium | reverse complement strand
CCCTCTCGGAACGGGCCCTACCAGCGCCCCTCCTCGGCCATGCTCGTGAAGCGTCCGCGGCCGATCACCACGTGGTCGAGCACGCGGATGCCGACCAGCTCGCCGACCTGCCGCAGGCGTTGCGTGATCGCCGCGTCCTCGGCCGACGGCGTCGGGTCGCCGCTCGGATGGTTGTGGACCAGGATGAGCGCCGCGGCTCCGGCGCGGATGGCCGGGCCGAAGACCTCGCGCGGGTGCACGAGCGCGGCGGTCAGCGATCCTTCCGAGACCTGTACCTCGGCCTGCACGCGGTTCTTGCCGTCGAGGAGCAGAACGGAGAACACCTCGCGCTCGAGCTGCGGGAGCCGCCCGCGGAAGTGGCCGTAGACCGCCGCCGCGTCGCGCACCGGGCCGCCGGCGTTGAGCGGTGCCGCCACGCCACGCCGGCCGAGCTCGAGCGCCGCGCGGACGAGCGCGGCCCGCCTCGGCCAGAGCCCGCCGAGCGCCGCGTAGGCGGCGCGATCGAGACGGTCGAGGCGTTCGATCCCACCCGCGGCGCCGATCAGCCGTTCGGCGAGGACCACCCCGGCCGACGTCGCGGCGCCGCCGTCGAGCACGAGACCGAGGAGCTCCGCGTCGGTGCAGGCTGAAGCCCCGGCGGCGAGGAGCCGATCGCGCACGCCGAGCAGCCGCGGTCGATGCGCCGTGGAGTTGGAGTCGGAGACGGTGTCCACGCGATCGCCTCGTTAGCGGCCGCGTGCCGCCGAAGCGATACCTAGAGCGAGCCGTCGCGCGAGCCACGCGCGTCACGCCCGCAGGAGGAGCACCTTCAGGTACTCGCCCTCGGGATGCGCGAGCGCGGTCGGGTGGTCCGGCGGATGTCCCCACTCGGCCACGACCTCGGCCGGCCGCCCGGCGTCGGCGGCCGCCGCGGCCACGACCTCGCGGAAGGCCGCACGCGAGAGGTGCTGCGAGCACGACGACGTCACCAGCCAGCCCCCCGGCACCAGGCGGCGGAACGCCTGCAGGTTCACGTCCTTGTAGCCGCGGAGCCCGGGCTCGAGGTCACGACGGCGCCGCACGAAGGGCGGGGGGTCGAGGACGATCACGTCCCAGCGGTCGTCGCCGGCGCGCAGGAAGTCGAAGACGTCGGCCACGACGAAGCGACCGACGGCCGGATCGAGGCCGTTCTCCGTCCATGCGGACTCGCCGACCTCGAGCGCCGGCCTCGAGGTATCGACGGACACGACCTCCCGCGCCCCCGCCCGTGCGGCGACGATCGCGAAGGCGCCGGTGTAGGCGAACGCGTTCAGCACGCGCCGCTGCGCGGCGAGCGGGCCGAGCCGGCGTCGGGTCTCGCGCTGGTCCAGGTAGAAGCCCGTCTTCTGCCCGTGGTGCAGGTCGACCACGAACCGGGCGCCCTCCTCCTCGATCGTGAGGCGCAGCGGGGGCTCCGCGCCCGCGAGGACGCCGCGCGCCCCGGGGAGGCCCTCCTCCGTCCGCACCGCTCCCTCGCTGCGCTCGAAGATGCCGCGCGGCTGGAGGCGCTCTTCGATCGCCGACACCACCGCCGGCGCCAGGCGCGCGGCGCCGGCGGTCAGGAACTGACAGACGACGAACTCGCCGTACCGATCGACCACGATCCCGGGCAGGCGATCGCCTTCGCCGTTGACCACGCGGTAGGCCTCGAGTCCCCCGCCGAGCACCTCGCGCCGGAGCGCGAACGCCTCGTCGAGGCGGCGGACCAGCGCCGCGTCGACCGGCTCGTCCGCGCTGGTGAGGAGGCGGACGGCGATCGGCGTCCGCGGATTGCAGTACCCTCCGGCGAGGAAGCGCCCGTTCGCCGCCAGCACGCGCACCGGCTCGCCCGGCTCTGCGCCCTCGAGGCCGGCGGCGATCGCGCCCGAAAATATCCACGGGTGACCGGCCCGGACGGGGCCCTCGCGCCCCGGCTTGAGGGTGATCACACGCACCGAGCGCCTCGAGCCTACCGTTCGCCCGGCCGGATGAAGGTGCCGCTCCGGCCGCCGCTCTTGCGCACCAGGCGGACCTGACCGAGCGTCATGCCGCGGTCGACCGCCTTGCACATGTCGTAGAGCGCGAGCCCGGCGACGGCGACCGCCGTGAGCGCCTCCATCTCCACGCCCGTCCGGCCCTCGACGCGCGCCCGGCCCTCGATGGTGATGCGGGCGCGCGCCGTGTCGACGGCGAGCGCCACGTCGACGTGCGAGAGCGGCAGCGGGTGGCAGAGCGGAATCAGCTCCGCCGTCCGCTTGGCCGCCATGATGCCCGCCAGCCGCGCGACGGCCAGCACGTCGCCCTTGGGCAGCGTCCCAGCGGCGACGCGGGCGAGCGTCGCGGGCTGCATCGTCACCTCGCCGCGCGCCACCGCCTCGCGCACGGTGACGGGCTTGTCCGACACGTCGACCATGCGGGCGCGCCCGGCGTCATCGAGATGGGTCAAGCGTCGCGGCGCGCGCGCCATTTACCTTGCGCGGCCTATACCAGCTCCCTATAGTCAGCGGAATCACGATGGATCCCGTCTGTCACCGCGTGCTCATCCTCGGCTCCGGACCTGCCGGACTCACGGCGGCGCTATACGCGGCGCGCGCCAACCTCGGGCCGACCGTCGTCGAGGGCTCCCAGCCGGGCGGCCAGCTCACCATCACCACCGACGTCGAGAATTACCCCGGCTTCCCCAAGGGCATCCTCGGTCCCGAGCTGATGGAGGTGTTCAAGCAGCAGGCCGGCCGCTTCGGGACGCAGTTCCTCTACGGCGACGTGACCGCGGTGGACCTCTCGCGCCGGCCCTTCCGCGTCGCGATCGGCGACGACGTCCACTGCGCCGACACGCTGATCGTCGCGACGGGGGCGAGCGCGAAGCTTCTCGGCCTCCCGTCCGAGAAGCGCCTGATGGGCTACGGCGTGTCCGCGTGCGCCACCTGCGACGGCTTCTTCTTCAAGGACAAGGAGCTCGCGGTCGTCGGCGGC
>VBLD01000342.1:1264-4499 GCA_005879205.1 Deltaproteobacteria bacterium | reverse complement strand
CTTACGACTGGCTGGTGATCGCCACTGGCACAACGCACACCTATTTCGGCAACGACCAGTGGGCGCCGATCGCGCCGGGGCTCAAGCGCATCGACGACGCGACGCTGATCCGCCGCCGCATCCTGATGGCCTTCGAGCGCGCCGAGAACGCCGACGACGAAACCGAGCGGCAGCGGCTGATGACGTTCGTGATCGTCGGCGCCGGCCCGACAGGTGTCGAGCTCGCCGGCGCGATCGCCGAGCTGGCGCGCAAGGCGCTGGCCGCCGATTTCCGCGCGATCGACCCGCGCAAGGCGCGCATCGTACTGATCGAAGGCACTGACCGCGTGCTCGGCACGTTCCCGCCGGAGCTTTCGCGGTTCGCGAAAGCGGCGCTGGAGCGCATGGACGTCGAAGTCCAGCTCGGGAAGAGAGTCACCGCCTGCGACGCCGGCGGCGTCATCGCGTCCGGCGAGCGGCTGCCGAGCGGCACGATCCTGTGGGCCGCGGGCGTCGCCGCCTCGCCTGCAGCGAAATGGCTCGGCGCGCCAGCCGATCGCGCCGGCCGGGTGCAGGTGCGGCCCGATCTCACGGCACCGCGGCATCCCGACGTCTTCGTCATCGGCGATACGGCCGCGCTGATCCAGGACGGCAAGCCGCTGCCCGGGATAGCCCCGGCGGCGAAGCAGGGCGGCGTCTACGCTGCCAAAGTGATCCGCGCCGCGTTGCTCGGCCATCCGAAACCGCCGCCGTTCCGCTACCGGCACTACGGCAACTTGGCGACGATTGGCCGCAACTCCGCCGTGATCGAGTTCGGGCGCCTACGCATGAAAGGGCGGCTGGCCTGGTTGATCTGGAGCATGACGCACATCTATTTTCTGATCGGCGCGCGCAACCGTCTGCTGGTCACGTTGCAGTGGCTGCTCGACTACATCACGTTCAGCCGCGGCGCGCGGTTGATCGCCGGCTCCGATCCTGCCTCGGAACAGCGCTCCGCCTGGGGTGGCGACGGCTTCGCGGGCTGCCGTCCGGCCGCCAGCGGCGCCGGGAGCGGCCATGGCGGCCGATTCAATCCGGCGCCGGGGCACAGTCGGAAATAGAGCCCCCAACCAAGCGCTCGAACGACGCCCGCTCGGGCAAGCCCTAGGGGGTTTCCCAAATTGCGGTGATGGGGCGCGGGTGAGTAGAGAGCGCTGTAGCGAGTACTACAGATGACCACCATGTTCGTCATCGGGCGGATCGCGCCTTGAGGGGCGCCGGCAGCGACACGATATCTCCCATTACCGAGAGCGCCAGGCGGCCATCGGCAAGATCCTCGGCGAGTCCGCCGCCATCCAGCACCTGCGCCGCATGGTGGAGCGGGTCATGCGCATGACGGATGCGGGGGTCGCGACTCGCCGCCACGCGTCGCCCGGGAACGTGCGGGGGCTCGCCAACACGATGGAGCGCCTGGTGCGCTTCTCGAACACCGAGCCCGCGCGCGCGGACGACCTCGCGCTCCCCGCAGGCGCGCCCAGCGGCGGCGCGGTGAGCGTGGCGCTCTCGGGTGACGTCCGCATCGACTTCCCCGACGCCGGGCTGTCCCTCGAAGCGGTGGAGCGCGCCGTGCTGGTCGTGGCCGTCGAGAAGGCGGGCGGCAACCAGAGCGAGGCCGCCCGACTGCTCGGCATCTCGCGCGACACGCTTCGCTATCGGATCCGGAAGTTCGCACTGGGGGAGTGACGTCGATGCGATCGCACAGGCGGCTCCGGCGTGGTCTCATGGTCGCCCTGGCGCTCGGCACGGCGGCGCCCGCAGGGCTCCGGGCCTCGGGGACGAGCCCTGCGCTCGCGCTCTCTGCCGCCGCCGGCGCGGCCGTCGACGGCCAGCGCTCGGTTACGCTCGACGGGTCGTTCGACTTCGCCAACGCGGTCCAGGTTGCGTACCCGCTCAACCTCGTCGTCTTCCAGGGCTCGCGCTTCGTGCGCTACCGCGTGCCCGGGACCGCCGTGGCGGGCGACAGCCCGGAGCTCGCCGACGGCGACCTCGCGGCGAGCGAGATCGATACCTTCGGCCAAGAGGGCTCCGCGGCCGCCGCGGGTGTCCGCATCGTCACGCTCATCGCCGACCGAGTCCGCGTCGCGCTGCCGGCCGGCTTCCCGGCCGGCCCGACGAGGGCGGTACTCTATGCGGTCGTACCCGACGGCAACGTGCTGTCGAACCCGATCGACTTCACCCTTCCGTGAGATGGGCGCGTTGAGAAGGAGAACCCAGGGGGCAGCGAGCGCTGCGGCTCTCCTTCTCGTCGGCCTCGCCCTGCCGCCCGCCGCCCGCGCGTCGGGTTTCCCGGTTTTCGTGAACGACCCGGTGAACTCGTCGACCGGACGGCCCTATCCGGTCCTCCCCGGCACGCCGTTGATCCTTCCCCAGCCCGACGGGAGGTTCGATCCTCCGATCGTCGACTCGTCCATCATCGGCGACGTGGACCTCGTCGTGCGCGCGGGGACGATGATGGCCGGACCGTCGATCCCCCCTCCCTCGGACTCGCCGCGCACGGCCGTGGCGGGAGGCGCGGCGATGGCCGGGGGAAGCGAGATCCCCTTCACGGTCGTCGTCTCCGACGGCAGCAGCGCGACGCCCTCGGGCAACCCGATCCTCGGACCGGAGATGGACGGCATCCCGGTGGTCGTCGCAGCCTTCGCGGACCTCGACGGCGACGGGGTGGTCGGCCCGACGAACGCGGACGACGCGGGCGCCGCGGACGATGCGCGGGAGCTGCAGGAGTCGAACTACCTCGTCGGCCGCCAGGTGGCGATCTTCCACAACGGCGTGGCGCAGGGCACGCTCGCCGTCTGGAAGGGCGCGCCTGCATCGGCAGGAGGCCTGCGCGTCGTTCTCACGGCGTTCGCGTACGTCGGCCCCTTCAGCCCCGGCTTCTTCTTCGGCAGCGTGCCGGACGGGCCGCCCATTGCGACGCGGCTTCCCTTCTTCCCGCGCTACGACCCGAATCGTGTCGTGGAGGGGAACGGCCGCGGCGGGCCGGCCCACCCTGAGCACCGGCTCGGTGTCGAGCTCGAGCCCGCCTTCGACCCGCCGGTGGACGACCCCACGCTCGGCACCCCGTTCGCGCTGCCGACCGACGGCTCACCCACGATCGACCGCGCGGTCGTCTACGCGCGCCCCCTCTCGCGCATGCGCTTCGTCCGTCCCTCCTCGCCGGCCGGGTTCCCCGTCGGCATCGAGACTCCGCTCCACCCCGGAGCCGGGGGCACGCTCT
>VBLD01000342.1:0-1239 GCA_005879205.1 Deltaproteobacteria bacterium | reverse complement strand
CGCCACCGTCCCCGTCCGGCTGGTCCCGGTCGACGAGCTCGACAACGTGACCGATCCGCCCCCCGGCGCGCAGGCGACGATCGTCGCCGGGCCGGGTCTCGTCATCTCGGCGCCAGACACCGACGGCGACCCGGCGCGCGAGACCGTGCCGGTGGCCAGCGCGGCCGGCGTCGACGTGACGCTCGACGATGCAGGTGGCGCGGGCGACTCCGGGGCGGGCTCGACGCTCACGGTCGCCTTCGACGGCGTCCCCGTCGAGACCCTGGCGGTCCGGTTCGTCCCCGTAGCCGCCGCGACGAAGATCGTCGAGGTGGGGCCGGGAGGCACCCTAACGTTCTTCGACGAGGAGAGCGGCACCGACACGACGACCATC
The DNA here is from genome assembly GCA_005879205.1 of Deltaproteobacteria bacterium. Lineage (GTDB taxonomy): Bacteria > Desulfobacterota > Binatia > DP-6 > DP-6 > DP-3. The sequence goes on along the minus strand of VBLD01000342.1, from coordinate 866 downwards.
ATGGTTGGCGACACCGTGAAGTGGGTGTGGCAGTCGAGCGGCCACTCCACGACCCGCCCCGAGTCGCCGGAGGCCTGGACCTCGGACGTGCAGACTGCACCCTTCTCGTTCACCCATCGCTTCATGGCCCCCGGCACGTATCCGTACCACTGCATCCGTCATCAGTTTCCCGGCATGGTCGGGACGGTGATCGTGCTGCCGGCGACCGCCACGACCACGGCGCTCCCGCCGTCGGGCTCGACGAGGACAACGACCCCAACTGCGACGACCACGATCACCCTGCCGCCGGAGATCGCGGCGCGGTTCGATTCCATCAAAGAGCGCCTTGCGGGACTGGGTGCCGCCGTTGATGCCGCGCAGCTCGTCGCGGAGCCGCAGAGACGCCTTGCGCAACGGGTACAGCGCGCCGGGCAGGGGACGAAGCACGCGAGAGGCTTGCTGACCCTGGGCCGTCGACGCGCGGCGAAGGGGTCGCTCCGGCAGGCGATGCGCAGCCTGCTCGCCTTCGAGATACGGGTCCGGGCGCTCATGCGGCGGCAACGGGTCAGTCCAGAGACCGGCGCGCTCTTGCTCGGCACGGCCGATTCGACCCGCAACGACCTCGGCGCTTTGCTGCACTCCGTCTGACAGCGACGCTCTGCACGGCCTGATCCTCCTCGCTTGCAGAGGACGCGACGCGCTTGACCAGCACGTGCCCGAGGTAGCAAGCTTCGCCTCCTGCCCCTTCGCCTTCTTGTAGAGCAGGGCGTCGGAGTCAGTGATCGAGGCGTGGGTCCGTAGGTGGTGCGCCGGGCCCCGTGGAGTCCACGTACGCCGCCCATCCCACTCGGTCGGGGGAATAGGCCCGGGTCGGGGGGATATCCCCC
>VBLD01000341.1 GCA_005879205.1 Deltaproteobacteria bacterium | reverse complement strand
AGCGGACGGCGGGGGATGGTTCGTTTCTGGGACTTCCAGCTCTCCGGTGCCCCGCCGCTGCTGAGCTTGGTCGTTCGTTGGGCGGCGCGAGGCCGAGTGAGGTTCTATGAGTGACGAGCCCGCCAGGGCGGCAACGCGGGATTACGTTCCCGCTGCCCCGCAGCTCTGGCTCTACGACTTCCTGGTCGCGGTCTTGGCTCGAGAATCGCGCTGGCGTCCAGCTCTCCTTCAGCAAATCGACCCGAAGGCCGAGGACTCGATTGCCGACATCGGGTGTGGCACGGGAACTCTACTCGCGCTCATAGGCCGAACCGCGCGACCGGCCGTGCTGATCGAGATAGATCCCGATCAGGCGATTCTGGAGCGCGCGCGGCGCAAGGTCGCCGAGGTCGGAGCACGTGTCGAGTTCCAGGTCGGATACGCCGGTGACGCGGCGGCCCTGCTCGATGGGCGGCGCATCAACAAGATCGTCTCGAGTCTCGTGTTTCACCAGGTACCGATGCCCGAGAAAAGGGCGGGGTTGGCAGCCATGTGCGCGGCATTGGTTCCCGGCGGCGAAGTGCACGTGGCGGACTACGGTCTGCAGCGCACCGCGCTCATGCGTAGACTATTCCGCATCGTCGGGGCGGGGGACGGTTACGAGAATACGGAACCAAACGCACGAGGTGTGCTACCCGAGCTGATGAAAGAGGTTGGGCTTCGCAGGGTCGAGGAGACCGCGGTCATTCCGACGCCGACCGGCTCGATCTCGCTCTACCGGGCGGAGCGGGCTGCATGATGCGCCGATGCGCGCCGCCCAACCAGGCGATGGAGCGGACCCGCGGGGAAACGGGCTGCTCACGGCGAGCGCTCGTGGCCGCAGGCCGCTCATCGCCGGGTCGTTAGACGTCATCGCGAGGAGGAAAATGAGTACTACACGGGAAAGCACGGTGAAGCAGACCGGATGGCTGCTTTGCTCCCGGGTTTGCTGCTAAGACTTAGGCATGACCGCGCCTGTGATCGAGTTCTGGTTCGACTTCTCGTCCAGCTACGCGTACTTCGCCGCGCTCGAGATCGAGGCGCTGGCCGAGCGCTTGGGCCGGAGGGTGCTCTGGCGCCCGTTCATGCTGGGGACGGCGTTCGAACAGACCGGCGCCAAGGGCCTCAGCCGCACGCCGCTGAAGAAGGACTATGCCAACCACGACTGGCGCCGGATCGCCCGGTTGCGCGGCGTGACCTTTGCGCCGCCCACGTTCCACCCCACGATCGCCCTGCCGGCGACGCGCGCCTTCTACGCCATCGAGCGCACCGCGCCGCAGCGGGCGCCCGCCTTCGCCAAGGCGGTGTTCGAGACCTACTACCGCGGAGAGCTCGATAGCGGCGATCCGAAGGCGGTGCAGGCTTTCGCGGAAAGCCTCGGGTTCGATGGGGCGATGGTCGCGGCCGGCATGGCCGATCCCGAGATCAAGGCCCTGGCGAAGGCGCGGTCGGAAGAGGCGGTGGGGCGCGGCGTGTTCGGCTCGCCGTGGTTCTTCGCCGACGGCGAGCCGTTCTGGGGCTGGGACCGCATGCGCATGCTCGAAGACTGGCTGCGCCGCGGCGGCTGGTGAGGCTCAGCGCGCAACGCCGTCACCTCGCCCGCCGAGCAGCACAAATGTCATCGACCGGTTTCGCGTGCCGCCGGCTGGTCCCGTGCGACGCCCCACCCGGGCACGTCGAGTTGCCAGCCGCCGCCGAGCGCCCGGTAGAGGGTCACGACGGCCACCAGCTCGTCGCGCTGCGTGCGCGCGAGGTCGAGCTCGGCGGGAAAGAGCTGCTGCTCGGCCTCGAGGACCTCGAAGTAGTTCGCGATGCCGTCGTTGTAGCGCTGGAGCGACAGCGTGACCGACGTCTGTAGCGCCTTCGTCGTCTCGTCGCGATCGGCGTGCACGCCCTTCAACTTCTCATGGGTGACGAGCGTGTTCGACACCTCCGCAAACGCCTGCAGCGTGGCCTGTTGATAGCGCTCGACCGCCTCGTCCCAGGCGGCCGAGGTCGCCCGGTAGCTCGCGAGCAGCCGTCCACCCTGGAAGATCGGACCCGCGAGCGAGCCGCCGATCGCCCACACGTTGCCGGCGCTCTTGACGACGTTCTCGAGCTCGCTGCTCTGGCCGCCGTAGAGACCGGTGAGACCGAGACGCGGGAAGAAGTTCGCCACGGCAACGCCGACGTCGGCGTTCGCCGCCACCAGCGCCTGCTCCGCCTGCTGGATGTCCGGCCGCCGCTCGAGGAGCTGGGACGGCAGACCGACGGGCACCTCGGGAAGTGGCGACAGGTTGTCGGACGTCGGGCGGCGCACGATGTCGCCAGGGGGCCGGCCGAGCAGGATCGAGAGCTGGTTCTCCTTGGCGACGATCTGGCGCTCGAGCTCCGGGATGCCCGCCCGCGCCTGGGTGAGCGCGGCGCTTGCGCGCGACACCTCGAGCAGCGTACCGATCCCGCCCGCGTAGCGCCGCCGGAAGAGATCGAGGGTGTCCTGGAACGTGATCGTCGTACCCTGCGTGATCTCCAGCTCGCGGTCGAGCTCGAGCAGCTCGATGTAGGCTTGCGCGACGTCGCTCACCAGGGTGAGCAGCACGCCCCGCCGCGCCGCCTCGGCGGCGAGGTAGTCGGCGCGCGCGGACTCGGTGGCGCGCCGGATACGGCCCCAGACGTCGATCTCCCAGGCGAGGTTGAAGGTTCCGAGAAACGAGTTGAAGGTCACGTGCGCCGGGCTGCCGGGAATGGCGGCACGCTCGCGGACCGCCTGACCCTGATAGCTCAGCTGCGGGAACATGTCGGCGCGCGCGACGGCGATCTGGTTGTGCGCCTGCTCGACGCGCGCCGCCGCCGCCCGCAGATCGTGG
>VBLD01000339.1 GCA_005879205.1 Deltaproteobacteria bacterium | reverse complement strand
GGCAGTACACGAACATGCTCTACGGCGTCACGGGTGATCTCGATCGTGAACGAGCCCCGCGCCACCTCCATTACTTATGGTCCGACTTCTGGTCACGGTCAAGGACGGCGGCGCGCCGCCCGTGACGTCAAGCGGCGATTTGGGGTAGGACGTCGGACCATGGCGGCGCGTGGACGTGATCGTCGCCCGCGTCGAGCACGCTCGCAGCGCGCGCCTTTCGCGCTCGCTGAGCGGACGGTCGATCGCCTGGAACTCGTAGTACTGGTACTCGCTCATCGCGCCGTGCTCACCGTCCGCGTGCCCAGTACCGATATGCCTCGATCCACTCCGTGCCATCAGGACGTGGACCGGGGAGCGGCAGGTCGAGGACGGCGATCCTTTGCCGCCTTCGACCGCGACGGCAGATCGCGACCACCTCGTCAGCCTCGGTCAGGTCGATCCGCTCGACCGTCACCGGCACGCCGAGCACCTCGGTTTCGAACGGCAGCGCGAGGTGATTCTCGATCATGGTGAAGAGTCCACAGCGTTGCTCCGACTCGTTGTAGGCATCGACGATCGCCTCCTCGACGAGCCGCTTGAGATGAGCCCTGCTCGGTGGCCAGCGGCCGTTCCATTTCTCCTTTGATCGGGTTCCCGATCTCCTCACGGGGCACCGTCGAGGTCCGGGAAGGCATCCTCGTCGTACTCGACCGTCGGCTCCTCTTGGGACTTCGCGGGCACGAGCGGCGTCTCCTCCTTTGCGTAGCCGATCGCCCGATATCCTCGCAGCCGCCTCTCGAACATACGGGCGAGCATCGGGACTGCCGGATCGACGTAGTCGTAGATACGCACTTCAGTCTTACCGGGGCTCAACCGGTGAAGGCGGCCGGTGTACTGGACGAGTGTGCCCTTCCACGACACCGGCATGGCGAGGAAGAGGGTGTCCAGTCGCGCGTCGTCGAACCCCTCGCCGATGTAGCGTCCCGTCGCGAGCATGAGGCGCTCCTCGTCGCCCCGGATGGCCGCCAGCTGCGACATCGCCTCCCGTCGCGCCTTGGCGGTCATCCCACCCTGGAGCACCACTAAGTGACGCGTGAACCCTTGCAGGCGGGCCGCGAAGTACTCGAGGTGGTCCTTACGTTCAGTCAGGAGGATCGGCGATCGTCCCTGCTCCAGAGCGCCGATCACATCGTTCAGAATGAGCTCGTTGCGCCGGGAGTCGGCGGCGATCGCGGCGTAGAGTTCCTGGATCCCGGCTTCTGGACCGAGGCTCGCCGCGCGGAACGCAGTCTCTCGGCAGATCAGCCGATGCTCGAAGGGGCGCCGCGCCGTCTCGCTCTTCGGGTCTATGGCGAACCGGACGGGCCCGCACTGCATGTGGATGATCGGCTGGTGTCCGTCGCGTCGGTAGGGCGTGGCGGTGAGGCCCGTGACGTACCGGGCCTTCACCTCGCCCAAAACACGCTCGAAGGAAGCCGCGGGCACGTGATGGCACTCGTCGATGATCACGTGACCGTAGGCCGCGACGATGTCGTCGACGGTCCCATCGCGCACGAGGCTCTGGAGCATGGCCACATCGAGGCGACCGCTGGGCGTCCGCTTTCCGCCCCCGATCTGCCCGATTGCCTTCGGGGGTAGTCCGAGAAACAGCGAGAGCTGCGCCACCCACTGATCGAGCAGCGGCTTGCGGTGTACCAGGACGAGCGTGCTCCGGCTCCGAGCCGCAGCGAGGTAGGTGCCGACGACCGTCTTCCCCCATGCCCGGTGGGGCGACGAACACGCCGAAGTCATGCGCAAGCAGGGATTTCGCGGCTTGCTCCTGGACTCCGGTCAGGTGTCCCTGGAAGCGTACCTTCAGCGATTCACCAAGGAGGCGTTGGTCGTCGAGCCGCAGGCCAACTCCGTGCTCGGCGAGCAGGTCCCTCAAGTCGGCGACGCAGCCACGCGGGAGCGCAACGTATTGCGAGTGCTCTTCTGAGCAAGCGACGACACGCGGCGTGAGCGCCGTCGACAGTCTCATCTTCTGCCGCTTGTAAAACTCCGGGTTCTGGAACGCTGCGAGGCGCTTGATCTGATTCAGGAGCGCACTCGGGAGCCTCGCCTTCTCGACGAACACGCGCTGGGCGAGAACGGCGCGGACTTCGCTCGGGAGAGGTTCCTCGATCCTGGCTGAGTGTGGTCGTCGGGACGGTGCGGCGTCCCAGGGTGCCGCGCCTTCCTCCTCGTCCGTGGAGGCAATGCGCAAGCCGATGACCTGGCCGCGTGAAACCGCTTCCTGGGCGATCGCGTCGACCGTCGTGGGCGCGATCCGTGACAGGCCAGCCAGATATGCCCACTGGTCCGCATGGGGAACGAGGCGATCGTCGACGAAGACGGTATTGCCGCGCTCACGGGCCTCGTACTGCAGCGGCAGGGCGATCAGGTTGCCGAAGCCTCCCCGGGGCAACGTATCCTGGTTGGGAAAGAACCGGTCGTAGGACGCCATCGCCAACTGATGGCGGCGCGACATCGTTTCGGTGATCAGGTAGCACCCCATGCGTCGCGCCGTGGCAGCAGGCACCGGCGCGGCGAAGAAGAACCAGACGTGCGCGCCATTTCCCGATCGCGAACGCTCGACGGCCGACGGGAGCCCAACCGCCCGGGAGGTCTCGACGAAGGCGGCGACGTCGTCGGCCCACGACGCCTCGTCGAAGTCGGCCGCCAGGAA
>VBLD01000338.1 GCA_005879205.1 Deltaproteobacteria bacterium | reverse complement strand
GCTCGGCGACGCATTGCGCACTGCCGATCGGCTCGGCGAGGCGATCGCCGAATACGAGGCGGCGCTGCGCCTCGACCCCGCCGCGGCGGATGCGCAGGCCCAGCTCGCGACCGCGCTGACCCTAGCCGGCCGCGCCGCCGAGGCTTTGCCGTACTTCGAGCGCGGACTGGCGCAACGCCCGGACGACGCGCAACTGCACAACGACTACGGCGTCGCGCTGATGGCGAGCGACCAGGTCGAGCCCGCGATTCGCCAGTTCCACGAGGCGTTGCGCCTCGAGCCCGCGCTGCCCGACGCGCAGGTGAACCTCGACTACGCACGGAGCGTGCTCCAGAACGACGCCAGCACCGCCCGGCACATCGGCGAGCTGCGGTAACCCGATCGTCTCGCAGCGCCGTCGCCGGCGATGCTTCACACCCCACGGGTGGAGCCGCCGCCAGTCCGTCGGACCGAACAACGCCACCGCCGGCACGCCGACCGCCGCTTACCCGTCACTTCGGCGCGATTCCTTCGCAGCGCAGCACCAACCAGTCGTCGTCGAGCCGGTCGCGCGGCGGCCCGATGTCGCGGCAGCGGCTGCCGAGCGCCGCGAAACATTCGCGTTGGGCGGCGGTCGGGAAGGACAGGGCGGCGTAGAACCCGGATTCGTCGCCGTCGGGCGGGCAGGCGCCGGGGGCGAGGATCGACAGCCGAAGGCGGAGATCACGCGATCCCCACAACGCTCGCTTCAGGCTCAGCCGCTCCGCGCCGGCGCGCGCGCGCTCGTACGCCAGCACACGCGCGAGGTCGGGGCGATTGGTGTGAATCGGCAGATTGTCGGCGCGCGTCTCGAGCGCGATTGGCTGCAGGTACTCGACCGCCGACGCGCTCGATCCGGGCGCGGACGAGAAGACCGTCGCGGCGATCAGTCCTACGGTGACCGCAGGACGGACCTGGACCCGGTCCCAACCTCGGATCAGCACCGCGGCCGCGTGTACCGTCCCGACGGCGGCCGCATAGAGGAGGAGCGGAGTGACGAGTCCGATGTAGTACCCGCCCGCAACGTGGCTGTTGCGATGCGCCACCACCACCGCGGTCGGCAGCGCGAGCAGACACAAGAGGACGAAACGCGGCGCGACGCGGCCCTGCTGCCGCAGGAGCCAGATCGACCCGAGGATCAGCGGCAGTGCCATCGCGGTGGTGCGTGCGAGCGGCAACTCGGCGTACATCTGCTCCCACAAGGTGCTGGTCGAGATCTCCGCCGCGACCTGGGACCCGGCGCCGAAGACCCGCAGCGCCTCGAGCGCCAAGCCGCCGAAAGTGGCCGCGAGCAGGAGAGCATGTTCCAGGCGCCACCGCCGGCGCAGCACCTCGACGGCGGCGCAACCGACCAGGACGCCGTCCGGAACGATCATCAGCCACGACGACGCGACCCCGGCGCACATTAGGACGGCGAGCAGCGCGGTGCCGACCCAGCCGCGCGCCCATGGCCGCTGCAGCGTCAGGAGCAGCATCATGAGAAACGCACCGGCGATGTCCCAGTCGCTGAGATCCATCAACCCGTGCCGCCGGCGTACCTCGCAGGCGAACCAGATGCCGGCGAGGACCCCTGCGACGCCGCCGCCGTCGCGGCGCGCGGCGGCGACAGCGAGCACCGCCTCCAGCGCGAGGAAGAACAGCGGCACGAGGCGCAACGCCCACGGCTCGATCGACCACCACGTCGTCGGACGGCCGAGCAGGAAGGGGAGAAAGGGGTGAAACTGATCGCCGAAGATGTCGGTCGCGGTGGCGGCGGCACGTATCACCGGCGCGTCGGTGTCCAGGGGGTGGAACAGCAGCGGCCACGCGGCGAGGCCGACGAGGACGATCACGAGCAGCGTGGTTGCCGCGCGGGTGCGGGCGTTGTCGCGCGCGGATGCAACGGCGGCGGCTAACAGGGCGACGAGCACGAACGGGAGCCGCAGGGGCCAGGGGCCCGGCGGGGTACGGTCGGATCGGGGCCTGCGCCGTTCGGCGGGGAAGCCGTGTGCGAGCGCCTCCAGGTCCGCGCCAGTGGGGAAGGCATTCGCCTGGCCGCCCGACACCAACGCTGCGCGCGGCGGCGCGCAGTCGTCGCCCAGCGTCAGGGTGATGCGGACGGTACCGGCAGCCGCGGTTCGCAACTCGAGACGCGCCGTGTCGTCGGCAATCTCGACGTTCCAGAGGGCCAGCGCTCCACCACCATGCTCGCTGACCCACTCGGTCAGGAACGGCCCGACGCGCTCGCCACCGCTGCCCGTCCAGACGCATGCCGCATGCGCCCGCGTCGCGGACCCGATCGACGCCGCCAGCAGCACCCCGGCGCTCCAGCCGAGCAGCGCCCGCATGCGACGCCCGAGGCGGTGATAATGGCTCGTCACACTAAACACCACTCGACGACACGGAGGTGCAGCGAGCAGGGAGGCCTGTCGGATCTGTGCTGCCGTAGCCCGAGCGTCCTCGGCCGCCACGCCGGCTGAGCCCGTGTCGATTATCTTCGCCGTCGTGCGTGATGCGCGAGCGCCGGCAGCGCGGGAGGCCTGGGTAGATACTCAAAAGCCGCCAGTGATCGACACCCGATAACCGCTGAAGTGGGCCGGCTCGCTTATTGCGGAACGGCACCCCGGGCGGCCAGACCGGACTCGAGACCGTAGATCTCCAGGCCGCGCTTGCGCTTGACGAATTCCGCCGCACGCACGATCACCGCCAGCGCCCCATCGGCCCACCAGAAGTTGTACGAGGCACTCAGCTCCAGAGAGCGCGTCTGGTGCCACCAGCGCGACGGCAAGTACAGGGCGTCGCCTGGATGCAGGACCATCTCGACGGGGCGCACCTCGCGGCTGAGCGGGAATCGGTCGTAGTCCGGAGCCTCGGCATCGAAGCGGCTGTAGTTCGGCAGGCCGGACCGGAACGGATTGGAGTACAGCCACGGCGACGCGGCCGGTGGATAGAGGAAGAAGCGCTTGCGACCGACGATCTGGAAGAAGAGATTCTCCGCCACGTCGCGGTGCAGGGGCGCGGACGTATTC
>VBLD01000337.1 GCA_005879205.1 Deltaproteobacteria bacterium | reverse complement strand
CGTGCGCAAGGCTGCAGTCGATCACGGTCGCCGATCTCGTCACCACGCTCGGAACCTGGGGTCGCAGCCATCCGGAGTTCGAGATCGGGACGAACGAGGCCGGCATGGCGCTCGCCGGCGCCGTCCGCGCGGCCGATGCGGCCGTCTGGCGCCGCGAGGAGCTGGGCGCGGACCGTGGGCTCGCGCGCGTGCCGCCCGTGCTGGCCGCGGAGGTGGCGGGCCGGGACGAGCAGGAGCCTGAGCTTCGCGAGAAGGCCCACTGGTATCTCGGTGCAGGAGTGGCCGTCGTCTGGTGTCTCCTTCCAGAGCAGCGCGAGGTTCTCGTCATCACGCGCGCGGGCGAGAGCCGACACCGTGAGCGCGAGCGGCTTCCGCCCGATCCCGAGCTACCGGACCTGGCACCGCTGGTGGACGATCTCTTCGCTCAGGTGGCAGCGCACGGCCGCTGAGCGCGCGCCCGTTCTCCATGGATGAGCGCCTACGAGCCGACCACGACCGACGCGTGAACCTGGTCGCGGCGCAGGTGCGGGAGCTCGCGGGCTCACGTGCCGCGGCCCACGTCGACAAGGGCGGCGTGCATCACGTCGTCCCGCTGCCGGCCGGCGACCGGCGCTTCGCGGGCCGTCGCATCGACGTCTCGGCGCTGCGCCACGTCCTCGAGGTGGACGTCGAGCGCAGGCGATGCGTCGCCGAGCCGGGGGTCACGTTCCGTGACCTCGTGGACGCGACGCTCCCACACGGCCTCGCGCCGGCGGTCGTGCCCGAGCTCGAGGGCATCACGGTGGGCGGCGCCGTCGCCGGATGTGCGCTCGAGTCGGCCTCGTTCCGCTACGGCGGCTTCCACGATACCTGTCTCGAGTACGAGATCGTGAGCGGCACCGGCGAGATCATCACGTGCTCGCCCGAGCGGGAGCCGCTCCTGTTCGGCATGGTGCACGGCTCGTACGGCACCCTCGGCGTTCTCACCAAGCTGAGCTTCGGACTGATTCCTGCCAAGGCCAAGATCCACGTCGAGTACGAGCGTTACGGCGACGCCGACGCCTTCCACCACGCCCTGCTCGGCCAGTGTGCGGACGCGACGGTCGATTTCATCGACGGGATCGTGCATGCCCCGGACCACTGGACCCTCTGTCTCGGACGGTTCGTCGAGACGGCGCGGCGGCCCAGCAGCTATCGCTGGCTCGACGTCTACTACAAGAGCACGCGGGTGCTGCGCGAAGACGTCCTCACCACACGCGACTACTTCTTCCGCTACGATACCGAGGCCCACTGGCTCAGCCGGACGGTCCCGCCGCTCGAGTGGAAACCGGTGCGGTTCCTCGTCGGCAACGTCTTCCTCGGCTCCACCAACATGATCCGGTGGGCGGGACGGCTCGCGCCCGTCTTCCGGTGGCAGCGTCGGCCCGACGTCGTCTGCGATTACTTCATTCCCGCGGCCCGGGTGCCCGAGTTCTACGACTGGTACCTGCGCGAGCTGGGGTACTTCCCCTTGTGGGTCGTGCCGTACCGGGTCGCGAAGCCGTACCCGTGGATCTCGGACGAGCACCAGGCGCGGCTCGAGGGCGACCTGTTCGTCGATCTCGCGGTCTACGGCATGCCGAATGCCGACCCGCGCATCGATCGCTCCGAGCAGCTGGAGGAGAAGACGTACGAGCTCGGGGGCATCAAGACACTGATCTCGCGCAACCACTACACCGAGGATCGGTTCTGGCGCATCTACAACGAAGCGAACTACCGGACGGCGAAGGCGCGCCTGGATCCGAACGGCGTGTTTCGCGACCTCTACGAGAAGCTGCATCGCGTCGGGTGACCGAGCGACGCGAGCATGAGCTTCATCGGCAGCAGCTCTCGCGCGAGCGGGTTCAGCATGAGCCCGAGGGTTTCGGCAGCTCCGCCGTCGACGTCAGAAGCCGACCCGGAGACGGGTCATGATGCCGTCGTCGTGGTCGAACGGCATCATCGGGGCCTGCGACGTGCGCTCGTAGTTCAGCTGGATGCTGACGCGCGAGTCGAGCGCCCAGGTCACCCCCGCCTCGCTCCGCCTGCTGAACGTGAACGGCGTCCCGTACTTCTGGCCGCTCAGGCTCAGTCGGCGCGCGGGCGGCGCCAGCGTCGGCGGGGAGGCCAGGAAGGCAGCGGCGCTGTTGCCGGCGGCCACCTGCTGCGGCTGCGGAGCCGGTGCCGGCACATCGGCGGCGTGGCGCTCGGCGGCGACGATCCGGGGCGCGGCACTCACCATCGCCCCGACGAAGATCAGCATCAGTCCGTGGTTCCGCACGATGGGGGGCGGATATAGGCAGATGCCGGCGCTGAGCGCAACTCGCAAAAGGAAGGAGGGCCAGCAGCCGTCCGGCGTCTACGACCCTCGGCGGCTCGCCCGGATCGACCGGCTTCGGCACGTGCGCCTGAAAAACGGCGACGAGCAGCCTGATGTCGTCGTTCCGGGTGGCAGAGCCGGTGAGGGCGATCGCCGGGAGCGTTACGGGGGGGCTACCTCGCCCGGCGGCTCAAGCGCGGGGGATGGCCGTAGGCGATAGCAACGGGATGACTTCCCGGCCGTTGCGCCGGTAGAACGTGAAGTCGCGGCGATCGAGGGTGAACACGCGGCAGCGGCGGGTGAGCTCGCTCATGCGGACGACGCACGCGTCCGCGAGGTCCATGCGCCGGCCGTAGCGGGCGAGCAGGCGAGCGACCGCATCGGCCTGCTCCTCGAGCTCTAGACCGACTCGGAGGTGGCCGTCCGCGAGCATTTCCAGGATCTCACGCCCCTTGCCGGTCAGATACGATGCTTCCGTCAGGACCGGTTCGCACGTCCACAGGGGGAGGTCGAGACGAGAGAGCGCCTCGGTCACCCATCCGTGATGGCGATCCGCGGCGTTGAACAGCGCGACCAGCGGTCCCGTGTCGAGGATGGTCCTCACACGCGCCGGGCGCGGCCGAGACCCGCGAGGTACTTCTTGTTCGTGGAGAGATCCCGCGGTCCCTTCAGCGTGCCGGCATACTTGGCGAGCGCCTGCAAGGCGTTCGGGCGCGAGCCTGTCAGGTGCTCGGCGAGCGCGTCGCGGACGATCCGTCCCTTCGCGCGGTCGGTGCGCCTCGCCTCACGCTCCAGGGCGGCGACGATCTCGTCATTCAAGCGCACGGTGAGCGTTCGGGCCATGTTTCATCCTGTAACACGACTATGGCAGAGCGGCAAGACAACCGCCGGCGTCTACGTCGTCACTTCGGCGCGCGCGACGTCGAGAGCAGCCGGTGAGGCTGCGGCGCAGCTGGTTGTTGCGTATCCATTCGCGATGATCGGTGATGATTTTCAGGTGCCCCTTCAGCACGACGGGGATCTCGACGGGCGCGGCGCCGGGCTCGGCGCCCGAGCCATTGTCGACGCGTCGCGGCTTTCCTGCTCGCCGGGCAAGGGCAAGGCGAGTATCCCCGAGGATACTCCCGGCTAACTTGCCAGCATGCGGCGACGGACGATCACACGGCGCGCCGCTCGACCACGACCGGCATCCCCTCCGACGGCGCCAGGGTCACGCTCCGCCGTACCACCCGCACCTGGTAGCCCGGCGCCGCGCGCAGCTCGACGCGGCTCAGCAGCTCGGCGAGCACGATCTTCATCTCGACCAGCGCGAACGCCATCCCCAGGCAGCGGCGCACGCCGCCGCCGAAGGGCAGGAACTCGTACGGCGTCGGCTTGGTCTCGAGGAAGCGCTCGGGCCGGAAGCGCTCGGGCTCGGGCCAGCACACCGCGCGGCGGTGGGCCAGGTAGATGCACGGCGCCGCGACCACGCCGGCGGGCAGGTCGACTCCGCCGATGGCCATCGGGCGGGTGAGTCGCCGGCCCACCAGAGGGACGATCGGCGTCAGCCGGAGCGTCTCGCGGCAGGCGGCGTCCAGGTACTCGAGCCGCGTCACCCGCTGGGGGTCGAGCGGCGCGGGACCCGCCTCGGCGAGCTCGGACCGCAGCCGCGCCAGCACCTCGGGATGGGCGAGCACGTGGCTCACCGCCCAGGCCAGGGCCGTCGCCGTCGTCTCGTGGCCGGCGAGCAGCATCGTCATCAGCTCGTCGCGCAAGGCCTCGTCCTCCAGCGGCCGCCCGTCCTCGTAGGTGGCTTGCACCAGGAGCGACAGGATGTCGGCGCGGTCCGACACGTTGACCCGCCGCCGGGCGGCGATCTCGGCGAAGAGGAGCCGGTCCACGCGCTCGCGCATGCCGAAGAAGCGCGCGGTGGGGCCGCCCCCGTTGCCGTTCGACTGCTGCGCCGCCAGGAGGAGCTGCGGGTTCGAGCCGATCGCGAGCAGCTCGATCAGCGCCTTGCGCAGGTCACGCTTCGCCGGTCCCTCGTCGAGCCCGAACACCGTGCGCAGGATCACGTCGAGCGTGATGCCCTGCATCTCGGCGTGCACGGGGAACGGCCGGCCGACCGGCCAGCGCTCGACGGCGGCGGCGGCAACGTCGCGCATCACGGTGCCGTAGGCCAGCATCCGGTCGCCATGGAACGGCGGCTGCAGCAGCCGGCGCTCGCGCAGGTGCTCGCGACCGTCCAGGATGAGCAGCGAGTGCTTCCCGAGGATGGGTTCGAGCCGGTAGTTGGCTTCGCCGGCGCGCAGGTCCTCCTCGTCGCCGGTGAAGATCGTCTTGATCGCATCGGGGTGGCTGAAGAAGACGATGGGCGGCGCGGACGGGAAGCGCATGGTGAACGTCTCGCCGAAGCGCTCCGCGCATTCGTCCAGGAGAGGAAGCGGCCACTGCACCCAGCGCATCGCCTGAAGGAGCGGCGGTGAAGTGGGTCCGGGGGGGAGGCCGTCCGGCGCCACGGCGTCCGACCCGGGACCTGGCGCCTGCGCCGCCAGCGCCTCCACCAGGGCGCGCTGGATGAGGAGCTGACCCGGCGCCAGGCGGTGCGACAGGCCGTTCAGGAGGAGGATCACGCGCATGATCAGCCCGAAGTGGCTCGGCACCCGCGTGATCGGCGTGTCCTGGATCAGCCGGAGCGCGTTCGCCTGCTCGTCGCGGTCGCCCAGCATGACCAGCACCAGCCCGGGAAGCGCCGTCGCCTGGTCGTCGCGCACCTCGAAGCCGGCGCGACGCGCGGCCGCGACCGCACCCGGCACGTCGCCCGCGAGCCCGCGCGTCACGAGCTCCGCCACCGCCGGGCCGAAGCCCGGCGGCAGCTCCTTCGCCAGGCCGAAGTCGAGGAGGCCGATCACCGTGCCCGGCATGACGAGCAGGTTCCCCGGGTGGGGGTCGCCCTGGAAGAATCCCTGCTCGAAGATCATGCGGGCGTAGAGGCGGCCGATGCGACGCGCCACCTCGCCCAGGTCGTGGCCGGCGGCGCGCAGCCGCTCGAGGTCCGTCACCTTGATACCGTCGAGGTACTCGAGCACCAAGAGCTTCCCGGTCGTGAGTTCACGGTGGACGCGCGGCACGCGGACGGTGGGGTCGTCGGCCAGGGCTGCGCGGATGCGGACCGTCGCGTCCGCCTCGCGCGCGAAGTCGAGCTCGAGGCCCACGAGCTCGGCGATCTCGTCGATGATGCTGCGGAGATCGAAGCTGCGCGACACCCGGCCGGCGACGCGCGCCACGAGACGCAGGCAGGCCAGGTCGACGCGCGCCAGCCGCGCGATCTCGGCGTACTGCACCTTCACCGCCACCGGCGTGCCGTCGCGGAGCGTCGCCTTGTGCACCTGCGCCAGCGACGCGGCCGCCAGCGGCGTCTCGTCCACCTGGGCGAACAACTGGTCCAGCCGCCGGCCGAGCTCCCGCTCGATCTGGGTGCGCATCTCCCCGAACGGCCGGGGCGGCACGGCGTCGTGGAAGCGACCCAG
>VBLD01000329.1:3038-3440 GCA_005879205.1 Deltaproteobacteria bacterium | reverse complement strand
GAAGGGCGCGTGCAGGAGCATCAAGAGACCCGGCGCGGCGGTGCGACGTCGCAGCGCGAGCTTCAGGTTCTCGTGGACGGGTGCGAGCGGGCGCTGCGCGAGGTAGGAGGCCACGCGTGCGAAGAAGCCGGGGTGGAGGCGTTCCATCGACTGCTCGGCGCTCCGCTTGAGCTCCGCGGTGGCAGGCCCGAACGACGCCTCGCCGGCGTGGTAGACGAAGACGTCGTCTGCGAGCCGGACCGTGAAGCCGGCGGCCACGGCGCGCTCGCAGAGGTCGTTCTCCTCGCCGTAGCCGCGGCCGAAGTTCTCCTCGTCGAAGTATCCCACGCGGGCGAGCATGGCGTCGCGCACGTACATGCAGAAGCCCACGGCCGTGACGAGCGCCGGCCGCAGCCCGAGGCT
>VBLD01000329.1:0-3005 GCA_005879205.1 Deltaproteobacteria bacterium | reverse complement strand
GCTGCAGATGGTGGCGTTGTTCGAGAGCGGCGAGACGATGCCGGTGCGGTGGTCGGCATAGACGCAGGCCTGGAGTCGCTCGAGGAAACCGGCGGTGACGATCGTGTCGCTGTTCAGCAGCAGCACGTCCCGCCCCTCGGCCGCCCGCATCCCGCGGTTTGCGGTACGCACGAAGCCGAGGTTTGCCGCGTTCCGGAGCAGGCGGACGGGCGGATGGCTCTCCGCGACGCGATCCAGGTACGCGGCCAGCTCCGGGTCGGTGCTGGCGTCGTCCACCAGTACGAGCCGCCAATCGCCGCGTGCATGACGGAGCACGCTCTCGACGCATGCGGTCACGTCCTCGCGCGCGTTGTAGACCGGCACGACGATGTCGACCCCCGGAAACGTTCGAGGTCTCGCGGCTCGCTCCTCGGGCCGGTCCGACTGCGTCCGGCGCAGGATGGCGATGTATTCGTCGTAGTCCGGCGTCGAGACACGGGCGAATTCCTCGACCGACGCGCCCGCCTCGGCGCACGCATGACCGAGCAACCGCCGGTACGACGCTTCGTCGAAGGTGTGGAAGTGGATGCTGTAGTCCTGCGCGACGAGGCGCTCGGTGAGCGCCCGTTGCTGGGCGTCGTCCATCTCCGGATGGGCGCTGGTCACCCACTCCCGGTAGTGCTCGAGGTCCTCGGCCATGCGGTCGCGCGGCGGGTCGTGGTCCTCGAGCAGGTGCGCGAAGGGGGTCACCGGGCGGTGCCGGTCGAGCGGGTTCAGCACGTCCGGGATGGAGACGAACAGGATGCCGTCGGTGCGCACGACCCGCAGAAGCTCCTGGAGTGCGCCGATCGGATCGCGGGCGTGCTCGAGCAGGTGATTGCCGATGCAGAAGTCGAGGCTCCGGTCGGCGATCGGCAGCCGATGCAGGTCGCCGACGATGTTCGGCTGCATGAGGCGCTGCCCCTCGAGCTCGGGGTAGTGGCTGCGCGCTTGCTTCTCGGTCAGTCGGTCGATGAACAGGACGCGGGCGTTCGGCGGCGCAGCGAGCGGGTTCTGGAGGGCGCCGCACTCGAGGCCGTTCCCGTCGAGGTACCGCGAAGCGAGAACCCGGCGGGCCTCGCCTTGCTCCAGCTGCGCCAGGTCGGCCAGAAAGAGCAGGCGCTCGACCATTATGGAGGCGGGCCTCGCCAGGTCGACCGGGTCGAACCGGAGCCGGGTCACCGTCGCCGCCGTACGCCAGGTCGTCGTCGAAAGGTCGAGCACGTAGGTTCGAGAGCAGCCATCCACCACGACGGGCCACCACACGCTGTGCTCTTCCGTGAATTCCGAGGAGCCCTCCGATCGCCAGAACAACTGGGCCATGGTGGGGGTGCTCGGTACCGGAGGCGTCGCGACCGCGGCACGCATCTCGACGACGAGATAGCGGAAGTCGGCGGCGCGTATACGGAGCGTGGGGCTCTCGAGTCCGGGATCGGGGCCGACGGAGTCGAGCCGGGCGACGTCGTTCCGGCGCAGGTCGCCGCGCGGCGTCCAGCGCCGGCAGTTCTCCCCCGGATCGGCGGCGTGCTGTACGATCCGACGCGTCTCGCTGAGCCACGCGCCGCCGTGCGCGGCGACCGCCGCGAGCACGCGCTCGAACGGCCCTGGATCGAGAGGCTTCAGAACGGGGACATGCGCGCGTGGCCTTCGGACGCCGCGCACGTCGGGTGCCGTGCGCCGGCCACGCAGGAGCGCCCACTGTTGCCGGAGGATGGCGGAGCGCAGCCTGGCTCGTTGCCACACCGTCGCGCCGGCCGCTGCATCCGAGTCGTAGGGCAGGTGCGGCGGCGGGGGACCCGGCGCGAGCCCGACGAGGGGCAGGAGGAGGTTTCCGAGGCGTCCTCGCTGGGACTCGAACGAGAAGCGGTCGAGAACGGTCTCGCGCGCTCGAGCGCCCACGACGCGTGCGCGCGCCGGGTCGAGCGCAAACCGCATCTTCTCGAACCACTCCGTCTCGCTGGCGGCCAGAAAACCGTTCTCCCCGTCCGCGATGGCGTCCCGGAAGGCTTCCGTCGGCGTCGCGATCGTGGGCACCCCGAATATCCCCGCCTCGAAGAACTTGAGGGCGCTCTTTCCGTCGGTGAACTCGTTCACGACCGCCGTCGGAGCCAGGGCGAGACGACAGGACGCGACCGCGCAGGGATAGGCGCGCCAGTGCAGGTAAGGATGGTGCGCGATCCGCTCGGCGAAGGGGAGCAATGCGGGCGGGAGGTTGACGTGGCCGCACACGAACATCCGGACGTCGGGTGCCTGCGCGAGCAGCTCCGCCAGCGGCCGCGCGATCATCGCGAGGTCGCGGTCGTGCGTGTTGGAGCCGCTCACGTAGGCGATGGTCGGCGGCCGGCGTGGCGAGTGGCGGAGGGGCGCAAGGAGCCGCGACAGACGCACGAGGGCCGGGCTCACGAGGTTCGGATGCACGAACGCTTCCTTGCCGGGCATGGCCGCGCGTGAGGCGAGTGCCGGCATGCTGCCGAGGAAGCAGTCGCTTGCCTCGAAGGTGCGATGCAGGCTCGCGAACAGCGTGCGGTACTCGTCTCGCTCCTCGGGCGGCAGCTCGCCGAGGAATGGGACGAGCGGCTCCACCTGCGGGTCGAAGATGAGGTCGTCGCTCTCGAAGATGACGGCCGCGCGCTGGCTCCGCGCGCGTTCGAGCAGCGCCTCGACCCGGGCACTCCACGGAAGCCGGAAGAGGATCACGATCGAGTACGACGGGAGGCTGTCCAGCAGGCGGGAGTCGTCGACGTGCATCACGTTGGCGGCGAAGCCCGCCTCGCGGAGCTGCTCGATGCCGTGCTGACAGCGGTACCGATATGGACCATCCCAGCGCGCCGTCACGTAGAGGACGCGGAGCGCGGTCGCGGACACGATCGTCGCGAGGCGTGCGCGCGCGGCGCGCGCCCCGACCTGCGGCTCCAGGCGCGCGATCTCGGCGTCCCGATCGACGTCAGCGGGCGCAGTCGTCGCCTGCGCGCGAGGTCCCACGCGCC
>VBLD01000328.1:9255-12385 GCA_005879205.1 Deltaproteobacteria bacterium | reverse complement strand
GGTGGAGCTGGTCTACGCATCGCTGGGCACCCTGTCGGCGGACGAGAGCTATGCCTGGTACCGCGAGCGCATCGCGCGCGAGGCGTACCGGGAGCGCGACCTCGGGGAGCTCGTCGAGCGGCGCTCGGTGATCGTCGGAGGGCCGCGGCGCTGCATCGAGTCGATCGAGTGGTACGAGTCGCAGGGCGTCGACATGATGCTCTTCCTGGTCCAGGCGGGGAACATCCGGCACGACGACATCGTCGACTCCCTGCGCCGGTTCGGCAGGGAGGTCGTTCCCCACTTTGCCGGACGGCGCTAGCGCTAGCGTCGGCGCGCGCATCGGAGCATGCGACGGTCGCTCGCGCCGGTTGGCGATTCGGCGGCGTAGCGGGGTATCATCGTCGACGGCGATGTAGCGCTCGGGTGTGCTCCGGACGCACGGCTGGTGACGGCGGGGCCAGGGGAGGAGGCGTTGGGGGACGTGGGTGGCTCCGCGGGGTGGAGAGGCGGACGTCGACGCCCTCAGGCAGGGGCTGCGGGTGGCCGCGGACCGGCTGCGGGCTGTCGTCGACTCGAGCGTCATCGGCGTCATCGTCGGCGACCTCGACGGGAGGGTCCGGGAGGCCAACGACGCGTTCCTCTGGATGGTGGGCTACTCGCGGGACGACCTCGACGCGGGCCGTCTCGACTGGATCGAGCTGACGCCGACCGAGTACCGTCCACTCGACGCGACGGCGATCGGCCGGCTCCAGCGCGGCCGCGCCTATTCGCCGTTCGAGAAGGAGTACCGGCGGAGAGACGGCAGCCACGTCCCCGTCCTGATCATCGGTATGGCCCTGCTCGGCGATGCCGGGGATCAGTGCATCACGCTCGCGCTGCCGCTGATCGAGCGCCGGACCTCCGCGGAGGTGCTGCGCGCGAGCGAAGCCCGTCTCGCGGGGATCATCGCCTCCGCCACCGATGCGATCGTGACGATCGACGCCGAGCGACGCATCGTGGTCTTCAATGCGGCCGCGGAGCGCATGTTCCGTTGCTCGGCGGCGGAGGCGTTGGGGCAGAAGATCGATCGCTTCGTTCCCGAGCGGTTCCACGCCGGGCACGCCGAGCACATCCGCTTCACGGAAGGCGACGATCGGCTGCGCCACGGAGGCCCTTCCGGCACGCTCGTCTGGCGCCGCGACGACGGCGAGGAATTCTCGATCGAAGTCTCGATCACCCAGGCCGAGGCGGTGGGGCAGACACTGCACACCGTCGTCCTGCGCGACATCACGGAGCGGCAACGAGTGGAGGAGGAACGCGCGCATGTGCTCGAGCGCGAGCATGCCGCCCGGGCGGAGGCCGAACGGGCCAACCGCGCCAAGGACGAGTTCCTCGCCACGCTGTCGCACGAGCTCCGCACGCCCCTCAGCACGATGCTCATCTGGGCCGAGCTGCTCCGGCGGCGGGCGCTCGACGAGCCCACGACCGCCCGCGCCCTCGAGACGCTCGAGCGGAACACGCGGGTGATGACGCAGCTGATCGACGACCTGCTCGATGTCTCACGCATCGTCACGGGAAAGCTCCGTCTGGACATCGGCCCGGTCGACCTCCCCTCGGTGATCCGGGCGGCCCTCGAGGCGGTCCGGCCCGCGGGCGAAGCGCAGGGGCTCGGGGTGGAGTGCGCGCTCGACCCGAACGTCGGGCCGATCTCGGGGGATGCCGCCCGGCTGCAGCAGGTCGTCTGGAACCTCCTGTCGAACGCGATCAAGTTCACGCCGAAGGGTGGCCGGGTGAGGGTGCGGCTGGAATCGGAAGCCGCGTGCGCCCGCATCACCGTCGAGGATACGGGCAAGGGCATCGTGGCGGGCTTTCTGCCGCATGTCTTCGAGCGTTTTCGCCAGGCCGACAGCACGACCACGCGGGCGCACGGTGGCCTCGGCATCGGGCTCGGGATCGTACGCCAGCTGGTCGAGCTGCACGGCGGTACGGTGCAGGCCGAGAGCCCGGGAGAGGGCCGCGGCACCACGTTCACCGTCACCCTGCCGCTCGCCACGCCGCCGACGGTCGCCGTCGACGAGCGGGGCGAACCGCGCCCGATGGCACCCGGGACGCTCGACGACGTCCCGACGCTGGCGGGCCTGCGCGTGCTGGTCGTGGACGACCACGGCAGCGCTCGCGACGCCGTCACCACGGTGCTCGAGCAGTGTGGCGCCCGGGTGGCAGCGGCGGCCTCGTCCGCCGAGGCGCTCGAGGCGCTGGTGACCTTCAGACCCGACGTCCTGCTGAGCGACATCGGCATGCCGGGGGAGGACGGCTACGCGCTCATCCGGAAGATCCGCGCGCTTCCCTCCGAGCAAGGAGGACGGATTCCAGCCGCGGCGCTCACCGCCTACGCCGGGGGCGAGGATCGCAGGCGGGCGCTCCTCGCGGGCTATCAAGCACACGTGCCGAAGCCGGTCGCGCCCGCCGACCTGGCGACCGTGATCGCCCACCTGGCGGAGGCCCGGCGGCAGCGGTGAGGTGCGGCTAGCGCTTCATCCGCGTGCGCTCGCCCGGGCCAACGGCTCCGGCGCCAGGCACTCGGTACCGGCACTGCCACTGCGGATCTGCGCCGCCTCGCGGAGGGTCCCGGCGGAGGCGCCGATCGCCCTGGCGAGCGGACCGCCGGGCTCGAAGAGCGGGCGCTGCTCGCCGGCGCTCAGCAGCTTGATGCCCGCGAGCGCCGCGCCGAAGTCCTCGACGCTGATCCGCTCGCGACTGGCCATGAGCTCGCGGGCCTCGTCCGGGTGTTCGGCTGCGTAGGCGAGGCTCTGATCCCAGGCCCGCACGATGCGTGCGGCGTCGTCGACCCGCCGCTCCAGCACGTCAGCCGCGAGTGCAACCACGTCCACCACCTCGCCGGGGATGTCCGCGCTGCTGAAAACGGTCCGGGTGGCCGGAATCTGCATGATCTCGAAGGAGACCGGCGGATAGGTCACGGCCGCATCCACCCAGCCGCTGTCCAGGTTCTTCGCCATGTCGGTCTGATCCGTCGCGACGACGGCGACCGCCGAGAACGGCATGCCCTGGCGCGCGAGGGCGCGGGCCAGTATGAACATGCCGACCGATTCGGGCTCGGCGGCCACCCGCTTCCCGGCGAGCTCCGAGACCGAGGCGATGCTGCCGTGGG
>VBLD01000328.1:4478-9218 GCA_005879205.1 Deltaproteobacteria bacterium | reverse complement strand
CATGAAGGCGCGCGGGGCGCGCGGGGTCGCGTCGCGCGACTGCAGGAGCTCGACCACGGTGCCGGTCATTCCGTCGAGCTGACCACGGTCGAAGGCGCGCCGGACGTCGCCGAGGGAGCTGTATTCGATCAGGCGGACGTCGACGCCCTGCGCGGCAAAGAAACCCTTCTCCTGCGCCAGGAAGAGGAATTCGTTCCCTGGCCGCGGGTTGATGCCGATGCGGAGCGGCATCTCGTATCTTCCGCAGCCGGCGAGCCATGCGGCGCACAGGATGGTGGAGATGGCGAGCAGGTTCGTCCGCACCCGTCCCATGGTCTCCCGACACTCTATCGGCATGACGGAGGGCGGGCTTCACCCGGCGTCATCAATTTGCCGAGCTGGCAACTGCCCTAGCTGGTGCCGGTTCGCTTCGCCACCGTGACTCGAACGGATCGTGGCGGACCCGAACTTGCTACGAGGCCGAATTTCAGGGGGATATGATCTTTCCGCGTCCACTGGCGGCTCTGGCCGCGTCGTCGGTCCTCGTCCTCGCGTCCCCGGACCGTGCTCTGCCCGCCAAGGCGAAGCGCCTTCAGGTGCAGGTCACCTCCCTCGCCTTCAACAGTGACACGTGCTGCCTGACCTACCGTATCTCCGCCGCCACTGCGGCCAGGCTGCTCGTCGACACCCGCGACGGCTGCGATGCCGCGGGCCGTCTATGGCGCGTCAGCGTCACGTCGCCCGGCAGGAAGGGCGCGCGGAGCAACGTCGGTAGCGGCTCGTGCAGCGTCTGGACCGGCCTCACCAGAATGCGGGTCAGAGCCGGCAGCCTGTACAAGCTCACGTTGTGCTACGACGGCGGGGCGAGCGCGAGCTTTCCCGCCGCCGTGGACCTGCGCCTGCAACACTCCGGAAACCTCACCGTCGACGGGCCCGCGGGATGCGAGTCGTTGATGTGGGGCACGACCACCACGACGACCA
Source organism: Deltaproteobacteria bacterium (assembly GCA_005879205.1). Classification (GTDB taxonomy): domain Bacteria; phylum Desulfobacterota; class Binatia; order DP-6; family DP-6; genus DP-3. Next base: position 8,258 of record VBLD01000328.1, on the reverse strand, counting down.
CGACCACGACCATGACGACGGAGCCGCCACCGATCTGCACGACCACCTCGACGCTGCAGCCCTGCGGTGGCAGCCTCGGCAGCGCGCGCATCTATGCCATCAACCAGGGGAGCCAGACCCTGCTCAATTCAGTGCCGCACGACGGCACACTGGAGTTGACGATCAAGGGAACCGACTGCCACGGCGGCAATCCTCCCTGTCCCAACGGCCAATATCAGTACGACTACGAGTTTTGGGTGAACGACCCAAACAACCCCACGGGGTCGTCTCGCCCCCCAACTTTGCAGATCCTCATCAACGGTGTTCACACGCCCCCCGTTGGCTCCCCGACCGTCACCGACCCGAACAACACGTATCTCGTGCAGATACCCGTACAGGCGGGCGACCCGGTCACGGCCATCGACCAGGACGATTTCTCCTCCGACAACTCGGGATATCTCGACGTCGACATGAACCTGATCTGCGGCCCGTAGGGGGCGCGGACCGTGCGCTGGATTCGTCCGTCTCTCCGTGCTAGCAGCGCTGCCGCGCGGAGCGCAGGGGAGGCGGGATGACGAGGAAGCGGAGGATACTCTCGGGCGAGCAGCGGACGCCGCTCCCCGTCAAGCCGGTGAACCTCTTGGCGGGAATCGCGCCCGGCCTCGATCTGGACGCCGATGATCTGCCGGCCGGCGTCGCCGCGGCCGAGGGAACGACGGCGGCGACGGTGAGCGTCGAGGAGGTCGGCAAGATGCTCCGCTGCGGCGACACCACGGTGCGACGGCTCATCCAGAGCGGCGCGCTGCGGCCGATCGAACAGCGGGGTGAGGTCCGGCTCCGACGGCGCGACGTTCTGGCGCTGCGCGCGGGCGTTCTCCCTCCGACCCCCGACAAGCCGGGCGAGTGAGCTCGGCCGGCCCGCGGCGGGACCGCCGGCCGCTTTTGTCCCGACCACGGCCTGCGCCGTGCGAAATGGTGCGGCCGAGGTCATGGCCCCGCGCGTCAAAGCCGGAAAAATCGTGATCCGACCGACCGTGCCGGCGCGGCACGGAACTCGCTCTCCCGCCCCCCCTGAGGGGAGGGGTTGGGATGACGCAGACGAAGGGCCGTCAGACGAAGACCGTGAGCCCGCGCCGCCGCGTGATTGCGATCGGCAAGCGCGTCGACGGTCGCTGGCAAGTGCGTACGAGCCTCTGGCGCTACCTTGCCGCGACCGCGCTCTCCGCTCAGTGAGCGGCCGCCCGGCGGTCGAGTGTCGCCGCGCGTGCTTCGACGAAGTCGAGCACGTGCGCTTCCAGGCAGACGCCGTCGAGACGGTCGATCTCCTGGACGCCGGTCGGGCTGGTGACGTTGACCTCGGTCAGTAGTCCGCCGATCACGTCCAGCCCGACGAAGTAGAGGCCGTCGGCCGCGAGGCGCTCCGCCATGCGCCGGCAGATCTCGCGGTCGCGCGCGTCGACCGGCGCGCGCTCCACCCGCCCGCCGACGTGGATGTTGCCGCGGTGCTCGTCCTCGCGCGGGATGCGCCGGACGGCGCCGAGCGGCTCGCCGGCGAGCACGATCAACCGCTTGTCGCCTTCGTCGCGCACCGCCGGCAGGTAGCGCTGGGCCATCACGGGACGCGTGCCGTCGCGGGTCGACAGCTCGAGGATGGCATTCATTCCGGTCGCCGCGGTGGAGGTGGAACACTCCCGCGCCGCCGCAGCCGTCGAGCGGCTTCACGATCATCTCGCCGCCGAGTGATTCCATGAAGGCCTTCAGGCGCGCCGGCTCGGCCGTCACCAGGCTCTCGGGCACGACGTCGGGGAAGCGCAGGGCGTAGAGCTTCTCGTTCGCCTCGCGGAGGCCGCGCGGGTCGTTCAGCACGAAGGTCGCGCGCGGATCGACCAGGTCGAGCAGCTGCGTTGCGAAGTAGTAGGCGAGGTCGAATGGCGGATCCTTGCGCATGAAGATCACGTCGAACCAGAGGAGTGAGACGGCGCGCTCCTCGTGGAGCGTGTGCGGCTGCTCCTCCCGGCGGGCGTGCATCCGCCGGACGCGGGCGGCGGGCCGGGCCTTCTCGACGAACATATCCTCGATGCCGCAGTGGTATTGCTCGTGGCCCCGTCGCTCGCCCTCGACCATGAAGGCGAACGTGGTGTCCTTGTCGATCAGGACGCGCGCGAGCGGATCCATGACGTACAGGATGCGGAGGGGCATCGGCTCGGATGCTATGCCCGGGCACCGGGTGGGGCAAGGTGATCGTCGCTCAGCCGAGGTCGGCCCAGCGGTGGAGGCACAGCGTCACGGCGACCAGGGTGGCGGTCTCTGCGCGCAGGATGCGGGGGGCGAGCCCCACCACGGTGAAGCCGTGGGCGCGCGCGTCATCCACCTCGTCCTTCGCGAAGCCACCTTCGGGGCCCACCACGACGATGGCGGCCTCGGCCCGGGGGGGCAGGGTCGAGAGGCGAGCGGAACGCTCGCCTTCCCAACAAATCAGGCGCACGCCCGGCCACGGCTGGCGCACCAGATCGGCGAGCGGGACCGGCGGATCCACGGCCGGCACCGCGGTTCGTCCAGATTGCTTTGCGGCGGCGAGCGCGATCCGCTGCCAGCGCTCCGGGTGGCCGGCGCCGATCGTGTAGCGGGAGCGGACCGGCGCGATGCGGGCGGCGCCGATCTCGGTGGCCTTCTCGACCACCAGGTCCATCTTCGCGGCCTTGAGCAGCGCGGGTGCCAGCACGAGCGCGACGCGCGGCTCGCGCGCCGGCCGGGTCGTCGTCACGATCGACCCCGACGCTTCGCGGCCGCTCAGGCACTCGAGGCGAACCTCGTGTTCGGCTCCCTGCTCGTCGAAAACGGCGAGCACGTCGCCAGGGCGGAGGCGCAAGGTGCGCAGGTGCCGGAGCTCGCTGCCCGTGATGCGCACCCGGCCGCCGGCCGCCTGGGTGCTCGGGACGAAGAGACGGAGCACTAGCCGGCCCGCGTGAGCGTGAGCGCGCGCCAGCGGTCCTCGGCTCGCATGCCGACCGTCCGCCACGCGGGAAAGGCGGCGGTCACGGCCTTCACCTGCGTATCGAGCAGGCCCGACAGCACGAGGCGGCCCTGCTCCGCCGTGACCGCGGCGAGCGCGGCCGCATCCTGCACGATGGAGTCGGCGAGCAGGTTCGCGACCACGAGATCGAAGCAGCGGCGACAGGCGGCGGCGCGGCCGCAGATCAGACGGACTTCCCGTGCGCCGTTCCGGTCGAGGTTGGCGCGCGCCCGCGGCAGGACGTCCGGATCGACGTCGAGGGCGATGACGCATGGCACCCCGAGGCGGGCGAGCGCGGCCGCGAGCAGGCCCGACCCCGTCCCCACGTCGAGGGCCGAGACCACCCCACCCGCCGCGACCGCGGCCTCGATCTCCTCGAGGCACATCCGTGTGGTCGCGTGCTGCCCCGTGCCGAACGCCTGCCCGGGCTCGATGACGATCACCTCGCGGCCCGCGGCGTCCGGTACGTCCCACGGCGGGGCGACCGCGAGACGGCGGCCGACGAGAACGGGGTGGTGGTGGCGGCGAAAGACGGCCTCCCAGTCGACGTCGGCGAGCGGGGCGCTCTCGACCACTGCGTCGCCCGCGTGCGCCAGATAGCTGGCCAGGGCGGCGGCGACGCGGCCATGCGTGTCCGCGGGCACGTGCGCCTCGACGATGATGCGGCCCTCTGCCGTGCTCTCGGTCTCGCGCACGACCGCCGGTGCACCTTCCGCCAGAAGGAAGTCGGCGAGCGGGTCGGCCGTCGCCGGCGCTACGGCCACGCGCAGCAGCACCCACTCCATGTG
>VBLD01000328.1:0-4260 GCA_005879205.1 Deltaproteobacteria bacterium | reverse complement strand
CTTCGCCGGCTGGACGCGGGACGCTGGCGCGGGGCCGCCTTCGCCGGCGAACGGGTGCCGACACTCGCCGAGGTCCTGGCGGCCGTGCCGCTTCCGGTGAACGTGGAACTCAAGCCGGAGCGGGACGACGATGGGCTCGAGGCGCGGACGCTCGCCGTCGTCGAGCGCGCCGGGGCCGCAGACCGCGCAGTCTTCTCGTCCTTCGCAGGGGGGGCCCTCGAGCGGCTGCGAGCCGGCGCCGCCTGGGCGACGCTCGCCGTTCTCTGGGAGCACGATCCGGTGCCCCACGCGATTCGCCTTGCGGAGCGCGTCAGTGCGAGAGCCTTGCATCTCCGCAAGGAGGCAGTTACCCCCCCGGCGCTCGCTGCGGCGCGGACTGCGGGGCTCACCGTGCGCGTGTGGACGGTGAATGCGCAAGCCGAATTCGACCGCCTGGTGACCGCCGGCGTCGACGGAGTCTTCACCGACTTCCCGGAGCGATTCTTGCACTCTGCGCCCGCCGGTGGGGCAAGGCTGGGCAGAACTCCGCGAATCGACCTTGACTGACCCTGGCTTTTCCTTAATGGTCCCTCTTTCGCTCTTCCAGCGCCGCGGAGCCGTCGCGGTGGGGGGAGCCCGGAGAGGGGGTGAATGCAGCGCATGGCAGGGGTTCGGGTCAAGGACAACGAGCCCATCGAGAGCGCGATCCGTCGCTTCAAGAAACAGTGCGAGAAAGCCGGCATTCTCGCCGAATTGCGCAAGCGGGAACATTACGAGAAGCCGAGCGTCAGACGGAAGAAGAAGGCGATGGCTGCCCGCAAGCGCGCGCTGCGCCGCGCTGCGCGGACTCCCGTCTAGGCCTCTCCGCCGCTCCGCCTCCGGTCCGGCCGTCCCTGTCGGGGCGGGAGGACGCCCGTGAACCAGGTCGATGCGCTCCTTCTCGTCCTCCTGGTTCCCTTCGCGCTCAGGGGATATGTGCGCGGTTTCTGCCGCGAGAGCGTCGGCCTCGGCGGATTGCTCGCCGGCGGGCTCGCGGCAGCCGCGTGGGGTCCGGCTGTCGGCGCGGCGCTCGTCGCGCGCCATCTCCTCCGCCCGGTCCTGGCCGACGCGATCGGGTGTGCGGTCGTCTTCATCGCGGTCAACCTCGCCAGCCATCTGCTCGGCGCTCTCGCCGACCGCGTCGCCCGCGCACTCTTCCTCGCCAGCGTCAACCGCGCGGCCGGGGCCGTCTTCGGGGTCGCCAAGGGGGCAGCCCTCCTCGGCTTCGTATTGCTGCTCGCTCAGCGTCTCGTCCCGTCCGGCGCGCTCTCCGAGGTGATCGCGGCGTCCCGGCTCGGGCGGCCGCTCACCGAGCTGGCCACCGGCGTGGTGAGTGTCGGACGCACCCTGAGCCCTTCGAGCCCCGCGACCTCCGGCGCGGCCAACCGGCGCGCGTGAAGACGGACATGACCGGCCGCATCCGCGACGACGCGATCCGAGGTATCCGCGAACGCGCCAGCCTCGTCGAGGTCGCCTCGGACGTGGTCGCGCTCAGGCGGCGAGGGCGCAGCTTCGTCGGGCTCTGTCCCTTCCACGTCGAGAAGACGCCTTCGTTCACGGTGAGCGAGGAGCGCGGCTTCTTCCACTGCTTCGGCTGCGGCGAGCACGGCGACGTCTTCTCGTTCGTGATGCGCGTCGAGTCGCTGTCGTTCCCGGACGCCGTGCGCCGGGTGGCGACACGCTTCGGCATCCCGGTGCCCGAGGAGGAAGGTGGAGCGCGCCCGCGGGGGGAGCCACTCGTCGCGGTCAACGCGGCCGCGGCAGCCTTTTTCCAGGCCGAGCTGGCCGGCCCGGCAGGCGCCCGCGCGCGCGCCTATCTCGGCGAGCGCGGGGTCGGCGAGCAGGCGGTCCGCCGTTTCTCCCTCGGCTACGCCCCCGCAAGCGGTGAAGCCCTCGTCCGGCACCTGCGCGCCAAGGGCTTCCCCGTCGAGGACTGCCTCACCGCCGGCCTCGTCCTGCGGCGCGATCGGCCGGGCGCCAGCGCCGCGCTCTTCGACCGTTTCCGCGATCGGCTCGTGTTCCCGATCTCGGACGCCAGCGGTCGGGTCGTCGCCTTCGGGGGGCGTATCCTCCCGGACCGTCCAGCCACCGGCGATCCGCCGCCCAAGTATCTCAATTCGCCCGAGTCGCCGCTCTTCCGCAAGGGACACACCCTTTACGGGCTCGGCCACGCGCGCGATGCGATCCGTCGGACCGGGCGTGTCGTCGTCGTCGAGGGGTATCTCGACGTGATCGCCCTGGCCGAGGCGGGCGTGGAAGAGGTGGTGGCGCCGCTCGGCACCGCGCTGACGGTCGAGCAGCTGCGCGTCTTGCGGCGCTTCACGGAACGCGTCATCGCCTGCTTCGACGGCGACGCTGCGGGCCGGCGGGCCGCCGCGCGTAGTTTTCCGGTATTCGTCGAGGCCGGCTTGTGGGGACAGGGCGCGTTCCTCCCCACGGGCGAGGATCCAGACACCTACGTACGGACGCAGGGCGCCCCCGCGCTCGAGGGCTGTCTCACGGGCGCCGTCCCTCTGGTCGACGCGTATGTCACCGAGCTCGCCGGTCCCGACTCGGCGGCGGTCGGCCGGCGAGCGGAGGCGGCGCGCGAGGTCGCGCGTGTCCTGAGGAAGGTCCGCAACCCGTTCGAGCACGACGTGCTGGCGCGGCTCGCGGCCGAGCGGCTCGGCGTGCGTGAGGAGATGCTGCGCGGCGAGGGAGCGGTGGAGCCGCCGGAGCGGCCGGCGGTGGCGAGCGGACCGCCCGGACCCGAGGCCCGGCTCGTCGAGTTGATGGCGGCCGACCCGAGCGTCGCCGCACGGGTTCGGGCCTCGGGGGTGATCGCCGATTTCCGGCATCCCGAGTGGCGACGGACCGCGGAGACGATCGCGGCGGCAGCCGACGCGGCCGACCCTGCGGCGCTGGTGCAGTCACTGCCGCGCGCGCTGCGCGACCGGGTCGCGGCGCGAATCCTCGGCGACGATCCGCACGAGCGCGAGGCACGGGAGCGCGAGTTCGCCGACTACGTCGCCGCGATCCGCCGACCGCGCGAGAGCGATGCGCGGCGCCGCCTGCAGGACGAGATGCGCGCCGCCGAGGCACGAGGCGACGAGGCGGCGGCCCGGGCCGCCCGGCAGCAGTGGCAGGAGCTCACCGAGAAGACACGGACCTGAGGTCGAGCCGGTCGCGTCGACCGGAACCAAGTTGCACAACCAAACGGAGAAGGCTTCCAGGTATGAGCACGAATCAAGCAGCGAAGCGATCGGCACAGCCGTCTCGACGGCGTGGTCGCCATGCTCGGGGCGCTCGACGCGGACGAAGACGAGACCCCCGCGCGCGCGGACGAGGTGCGTCCCGAGGAGGACATCCCCGAGCCGGCGCCCGCAGTCGACGGTACCCCCCCGGCGAACGTCGACCCGGTCCGCATGTACCTCCGCCAGATGGCCTCCGTCGCCCTGCTCACTCGCGACGGCGAGGTGGAGATCGCCCGCCGCATCGAGGCAGGCGAGGGCGAGGTGATCCGCGGGGCACTCGGGTGTCCCTACGCGCTGCGCCGCGTGCTCGGACTCGGCGAGCGGCTGCGCGACGGCGAGGTGCGGTTGCGTGACCTCGTGCGCGACGAGACCGACGAGGAGGGCGAGCCGATCGATGACGACGAGGCGCACCGCCGCCGCTTTCTGCGGCAACTCGCGGCCGTCCGCCGCCTGGCACATGAATGCGATGTCCTCGCGGACGCGTCGCAGCCGCCGCACGGTCAGCCGGCCCACAACGGGAAGCGTCCCCACGCCCGCGAAGGGCGCCGGCTTCGGCTGCGCCGTCATCAGGCGCGGCTTCTCTCGGCCCTTTGTCGGCTCGGCCTGAATCGCCGGCAGATCGAGCAGATCATCGTCGGCCTCGATCACGCCGCCGCGAGCGCCGCCGGGCTCACGGGAAAGCTGTCGGCCATGGAACGCGAGACCGGCCTGCGGATTCCGGAGCTGCTCCGCCTGAGCGGTGGCACGGGGAGCGCGGGCAAGCGGGCCGGCGTCAAGCGGATCGACCGCGAGCATCTGCTCGTGCTCGCCGAGCAGATCCGGACCATCCAGCGGCAGCTGCGGGTGATCGAGCGCGACACCGGGTTGTCAGCCGCGGCGCTCCAACGCCAGGTCGCGGCCGTGCACGAGGCGGAGCGCCGGGCGCGTTCTGCCAAGCAGGAGCTGATCCAGGCGAACCTTCGCCTCGTGGTGTCCATCGCCAAGCGCTACATGCACCGTGGACTCCAGT
>VBLD01000327.1 GCA_005879205.1 Deltaproteobacteria bacterium | reverse complement strand
TACGCGCGGTTGCTCGAGCGTGCAGCCGCCGACGTGCTCGCCGGCGGACCCGTCCGCGAGCTGCTGCGCGGGCACGAGTCGGACCCACCCGGGTCGGCGCTCGCGCTCCGGCTGATGGGCTCCGTGCACCGACTCGTGCTCGAGGGCAAGCTGCCGGCGCTCGCCCGTTGCTACCCCTCGGTCGGGGGGCATGCCGACGCCGAGGCCGCCTGGCCGGCCTTCCGGAGGGCGGCGAAGGACCAGGCCGCTGCGCTTGCCGCCCTCCTCGACCGTCCCGTGCAGACCAACGAGGTCGGACGGTCGCCGGCGCTGCTCGGCGGCTTCCTGCTCGTCGCGCGGATGGGGTTGCCGCTCCGGCTCCTGGAGGTGGGCGCGAGCGCCGCCCTCAATCTGCGCTGGGACCTCTACCGCTACGAGTCGGGTGGACGGGCGTGGGGCGATCCCGCGTCAGGCGTGAGGCTGGTCGATGCGTTCGAGGAGCGCTGCCCCCCTTTCGACGTAGCCGTCCGCATCGCCGAGCGCCGCGGCTGCGACCGACATCCGATCGATCTGTCGTCGGCCGACGGCGAGATGACGCTCGTGTCCTACGTGTGGGCGGACCAGCTCGAGCGCATCGCCCTGCTGCGTGAGGCGATCGCCCTGGCGCGACGGGTGCCCGTCGTGGTCGATCGGGCGAGTGCCGCGACCTGGGTGGCGGCCGGGCTCGGCCGTCCGGTCTCCCGGGTGGCATCCGTCGTGTTCCACTCGATCCTCATGCAGTACCTCGCCGACGACGAGCAGGAGCGGTTCGTCCGGGAGGTGGAAGAAGCGGGACGACGCGCGACCGAGGATGCTCCGCTGGCCTGGCTCCGAATGGAGCCGGGTGTGGACGGGGCAGAAGTGCGGCTCACGACGTGGCCGCCGGGCGGCGATCGGCTGATCGCGATCTCGGGCTTCCACGGGAAGCCCGTCCGCTGGCTCGCGGACTGAGCGCGACGCGCTCAGAACGGGATGTCGTCGTCCGCCGCGCTCGGCGCTGCGGCAGGCATGTCCTCCGGCACGCCGCGCGGCGTGTCCGCTCCACGTCCGCCGCCCAGGAACTGCACGCGCTGCGCGATGATCTCGGTGATGTAGCGGCGGTTGCCGTCCTTGTCGTCGTACTGGCGGGTGCGGATGGCGCCCTCGACGTAGACCTGCCGGCCCTTGGCGAGGTACTGGCCGCACGACTCGGCCTGCTTCCCCCACACGACGACGTTGTGCCACTCCGTTCGCTCCTGGCGCTGCCCCTCCTGGTCGTTCCACACCTCACTCGTGGCGAGCGGGAAGCGCGCGACCGCGCGTCCGCTTCCCGTGAAGCGCACCTCGGGATCCTTGCCGAGATTGCCGATCAGCAGCACCCGGTTCACCGACATGGCCGCGCCCTCCCCGTCGCGGACGATAGTCGCGCGCGGCGGTCCAAGTCAACGTCGGGTGCGCGATTTGTTGGTCGAGTGTGAGGGATGGCTATGGTTTTCTTGTGGCTCGCCCTTCGGGTCGATTGGAGCCCCACTCCCTTGCCCGACGCGCGAAGGCCTCCCTATGGGCCGGCCAGTCGTGCAGCGTGGCGGGGTCGAAATCCGCGCCGTTCGGCCAAACGAGGGTGTGCACTCGGGACGATAATCGCGGGAGAAGGCGCAAGTCAACGGCGTTTGTGCGATTGTTGGTCGACGATGTGTTGCCGCCAGCCAGGGCGGCAGTGTGGACGGACGAATCGACGCGGGGTGATCGCGGCGGACGCGTTCATTAGAATGCTAACTGAGCCGCAGGTGGGCCGGCGCGGGTGCCGTCGCGGGTCGGCGCGGGCGACCCGTCGGGACCGGTCGGCGCCGCCGCTCCCCGCGTTGACTTGTGCGTCTGCGCCCCAGTATGCTCACCAGGTTTACGGCAGTTGCGGTTCGCGGCGGTGGGCGAGAGACGGGCCGTGATCCTGGTTTCGATCCTCAAGGTGGTCCTGGTCGGGCTCAACACGGTCGTTTTCGCGTCGACCGCGGGGGCCGTCGGCCTGTTCGACGAGCGGGCAGCGTATCGGCTCTGCCGGCTCTGGGCTCGGATCAACGTCCTGATCTGCGGGGTGCGGGTGCGAACGCGGCGGCTCGCCCCGCTCGACCCGAAGGCTCCCTACGTCTTCATGTCGAATCACCGGAGCCAGTTGGACGTCCTGGCGGTGATCGTCGCGCTTGCGGAGTTCCAGCTCCGCTGGGTCGCCAAGGTGGAGTTGACCCGTGTCCCCGTTTTCGGATGGGCGCTCCGGCGCACGGGCCACATCATCATCGACCGGAGCAACACCACGCAGGCGGTCCGGAGCCTGCGCGCGGCCGAGCTGCGGATGCGTGACGGTATCTCGGTCATGATCTTCCCCGAAGGCACCCGCAGCACGCCGGGCGAAACGCTGTTGCGGTTCAAGAAGGGCGGCTTCATGACGGCACTCGGCACCGGCGTGCCGATCGTCCCGATGGCCGTGCTCCACAGCGACAAGGTCCTGCCGAGAGGCGCCTGGCGGGTTACCCCGGGCGAGATCGAGGTCGTCGTGGGTCGGCCGATCCCGGTGGCAGGTGTCGAACGCGACGAGCTCATCCGGCGCGTCCGCGCGTTCCTGCTCGAGCATCTGCCGCCGGGCGAGATAGAGACGCGGCGTCGCGTCGCGCAGGAAGCGACGTGAAGGTGGGGAACGGTGCCGGCACGCCGCTGCGGGTCATTCCCCTCGGCGGCCTCGGCGAGATCGGCCTCAACCTGCTCGTCCTCGAGTACCAGGACGCGGCGATCGCCGTCGATTGCGGCGTCATGTTTCCGGACGAGCGCATGCTCGGCATCGACGTCGCGATCCCGGACATCACGTACGTTCGAAGCCTCGGCGACCGCTTCCAGGCGATCGTCCTCACCCACGCCCACGAGGACCACATCGGCGCGCTCCCCTACGTGCTCGGCGAGCGCCCCGTCCCCGTGTACGGGACGCGGCTCACCCTCGGGTTCGTCCGCGAGCGGCTCCGCGAGCGCGGCATCTCGGCCCCGCTGCTCTCCTACGACGGGACAGCATGCCGCATCGGCCCGTTCGCCGTCGAGCCCATCGCCATGACGCATTCCATCCCGGATTCGGTGGGCCTCGCGATCCGGACGCCCGTCGGCACCATCGTCCACACGGGCGACTTCAAGCTCGATCAGACCCCGCTCGACGGGCGGTTGCCCGACCTCGTGCGGCTCGGCGAGCTCGGCGCCGAGGGCGTGCTCCTGCTCCTCTCGGACTCGACCAACGTCGAGCATTCCGGCGTGACGCCGTCGGAGCGGTCGGTCGGGGCGGAGCTCGAGACCATCTTTCGCCAGGCGACGGGTCGCATCCTGGTCACCACCTTCTCCTCGCACATCCACCGGATGCAGCAGGTGATCGACCTGGCGGTCCGCTTCGGGCGGCGCGTCGCCTTGGTCGGACGGAGCCTCGGCGTGCACGCCGGCATCGCCCGCGACCTCGGGCACCTCGCGATCCCGGACGGGACGCTCGTCGAAGCCGCCAGCGCGCGCGACCTGCCGCGCCATCGGGTCGTGCTCATCACCGCCGGTAGCCAGGCGGAGGCCGCCTCCGCCCTGGTGCGGATCGCGATGGACGCGCACAAGCAGGTGACACTCGAGCCGGGGGACACGGTGATCCTCTCCTCGCGCATCATCCCGGGCAACGAGCGCGCCATCTCGAGCCTCGTGAACCACCTCTACCGGCGGGGTGCCGTCGTGCATTACGGCCGGGGATCGCCCGTCCACGTCTCGGGCCACGCCTCGCAGGAGGAGCTGAAGCTGGTCATGAACCTCGTCCGCCCGCGCCACTTCGTGCCGGTGCACGGCGAGTACCGCCACCTCGTCCGCCACGTCCGCCTGGCCGCCGAGGTCGGCATCCCCACCGAGGCGTGCCACCTGCTCGAGGACGGCGACGTGCTCGAGCTCGACGCGTCCGGCAGCGCGCGGCGAGGCGAGCGGGTCACCGCCGGACGGGTCTTCGTCGACGGCAAGGGAATCGGCGACGTCGAGGACGAGGTGCTCCGTGACCGGCGCCATCTCTCCGAGGACGGCCTGGTGCTCGCCGTCCTGGCGATCGCGCAGCAGTCGGGGGAGATCGTCGCGGGGCCCGACCTCGTGTCGCGCGGCGTCGTGACCGAGGAAGCCAATCCCGAGGTCCTCGAGCGGGCACGGGAGGCGGTCCTGGACGCGCTGGCGGGGATCAACCCCGAGTCGCGGACCGATCCCGCCGAGGTGAAGGAGGAGGTTCGCAAGGCGCTCCGGCGGTATTTCAAGCGCTTCGACCGCCGTCCCGTGATCCTCCCCTTCGTCATGGAGATGTAATAGAAGAAGCCCCCCTGGGGAGGGGTGGTGGTGATGATGGGGCAGGGCGCGGTCACGGCGGGGGCGGCCCGCTAGTGGCGAGCCGGCGGGCATCGGCCGGGTCGAGCGGCCTGCTGATC
>VBLD01000326.1 GCA_005879205.1 Deltaproteobacteria bacterium | reverse complement strand
CGGTGCTCGCCGCCGTTTTCGCCACCACGGTCTTTCTCGGGAGGGCGGCGACTCACCTCCGGGTCGAGGTCGACCCGGACCGCCAGCTGCCGCAGGATCACCCGTTCATCCAGACGTTGAACGACGTGCACCGCATCTTCGGCGACAAGAACCTGGTCGTCGTCGGCCTCTTCCCGCACGACGGGAACGTCTTCACCCCGGCGTTCCTGACCAAGCTGGCGGAGGTCACGGACCGCATCCGCCGCATCCCGGGCGCGAACCAGGCGCTCCTCCAGAGCCTGGCGGCCCCGCAGGTGAAGGCGATCAGCGGCACCGCCGACGGGATGGAGGTCGAGCGCGTCATGGAGAGCCCGCCCGCCGACATGGCCGGAGCCGCGGAGGTCCGGCGGCGGGCCTTCTCGAACGACGCGTACGTCGGCACGCTCGTCTCCGCCGACGGCTCGGCTGCAGCGGTGCAGGCGAGCTTCGAGCTGACGCCAGAGACGCCCGGCTACCGGCACCTGCACGCGGCGGTGGTCGCCGCGCTCCGGGCGGCGGACGACGGCACCTTCGACTACAGCCTCTCGGGGCCCGTCGTCTTCCTGTCGCAGCTCAGCACCTACGCGAACCGGATGATCTACTTCTTCCCGCTCGCGCTCGTCGTGATCGGTGTCGTGCACTACCACGCCTTCCGGACGCTGCAGGCTCTCTTCCTGCCGCTCGTCACCGCGCTCCTCTCGGTGCTCTGGGCGGTCGGGTTCATGGGGCTGCTCGGCGTGCCGTTCGATCCCTACAACACCACGACGCCGATCCTGATCCTCGCGGTGGCGGCCGGCCACGCGGTGCAGGTGCTGAAGCGCTTCTACGAGGAGTTCGAGCGCTCGGGCGACGTCGGCGAGGCCATCGTCGCCTCGCTCGGCCGCGTCGGGCCGGTGATGATCGCGGCGGGCACGATCGCGGCGCTCTCATTCTGCTCCCTGGTGAGCTTCCGGACGGCGACCATCAGGACGTTCGGGCTGTTCACCGGATTCGGCATCGCCTCGGCGCTCGTCATCGAGCTGACGATCATCCCGGCCGTCCGCGCCCTCCTCCCGGCCCCCCGCGGGCGCGAGCGGGAGCGCGAGGCCGCGGCGCATCCCTGGCTCGACGGCATGCTCCGCCTCGCGCACCGTGCCTCCCGCCCGGCCGTCGCACCCTGGGTGTTCGGCGGCGCCGCCGTGCTGGTCCTGCTCTGCATCGCGCTCGCGACGCGCATCACCGTCGACACCAGCTACAAGCGGGAGTTCGGCGCCCGCGAGCCGGTGCGCGTCGAGGACGCCAAGATCAACGCGCGCTTCGCGGGCACGAACACGCTCGTGCTCCTGGTCGAGGGCGAGGGGCAGGGCACCCTCGAGGAGCCGACCATCATGCGGGCCATCTACGCGCTCGAGCGGCGGCTCGAGGGCGAGCCGGGCGTAGGCAAGGCGCTCTCCTACGTGGATTTCCTCCGCAAGATGCACCTGGCGCTCACGGCCGACCGGGCCGACCAGGGCGAGCTGCCCGGCACCCGGGCGCTGACCGCGCAGTACCTCTTCCTGTACTCGCTCTCCGGCGGGGCCGAGGACTTCGACACGCTCATCGACCCGGACCATCGCGTCGCCAAGGTGCGGCTCCTCATCCACGAGGACAGCACGTACTTCGGCCAGAAGCTGATCGGAGTGGCGCAGGAGCTGGTGGCCAAGACCTTCCCCGCCGGCTACCGGGTTCGGTACACGGGCTCGCTCGCATCCACCGCCGCCGCCACCGAGGTGATGGTCCACGGCAAGGTGCGCAACATCCTGCAGATCGCGCTGATCACGTTCTGCATCGCGGCGCTTCTGCTGCGCTCGGTGACCGGCGGGCTGCTCGTCGCCATGCCGCTCGCGCTCACGGTGGCGGTCAACTTCGGCGTCATGGGCCTGCTCGGCATCCCGCTCGACACCGTCACGTCGATGATCTCGGCGATGGCGGTCGGCATCGGCGCCGACTACGCGGTGTACTTCCTCTTCCGGCTGCGCGAGGAGCTCGCCGGCGGCGCGGAGCTCGACGCCGCGCTCGGGCGCTCGCTCAGCACGTCGGGCAAGGCGGTGCTGTTCGTGTCGTCGGCGATCGCGGTCGGCTACGCGACGCTCTGCCTCTCGGGCTTCGGCCTGCACGTCCAGCTCGGGTCGCTCGTGGCGCTCGCGATGCTCGTGTCCTCGGCGAGCGCGCTTGTCCTCCTGCCCGCAATCGTCGGCCGCTTCCGGCCGGCGTTCCTGTGGAGCGCCGCGTGGGCCGCGGCGGAGCTCGAGGCGGAGACGGCTCAGGCCGGTGAGGGGTGGGCGGGTGCCGAAGCCGCGGTGCTCTGATGCGAGCGGCAGGATGGCTCCTGCAGTGGGTGGTGGGGTTCGTGGTCGGCCTCATGCCGGTGGTGCTCGTGACGCTCTCCTTGGCGGATACGGAGGAGGGCCTCTCCGGCGCATGGGTCATGATGGCGCTCGTTCCGGGTCTGACGGCGCTCTATGCGTGGGAGAGATATCCCTACTTCGCGGGCGGGATCGCGTCCGCCGTCGGGATCGTCGGGGGGCCGCTCAACCCGCTGCTCGTTGCGTATGGCGGCTGGCTGGGCGGGTCATCGTAGTCGGCGTGCCGGCCCCTCGTGCGCCAGTTAGCAGGTCGGGGTGAGAGATATTAGCCTCACGAGCCCTCCTGGCAGCACTCGCGCTGCGGTCCCGCCGCCGTCCCGATGCGCCCATCCTCCGCGTGCACGAGGACGCGGGTCAGGTCGCACCCATACGTGATCTCCACGCGGTAGCGCCGCTCGCCGCGCTGCCGGAGGTCCGTCATCGTCTTTCCCTCGTTGGCCCGCACCCTCTCGCAGTCGACGCTCTCGAGGACGATCCGCGCGACGTCCTGCGCGTCGGGCGAGAACGTCGTCGCCTCCTCCCGCACCAGGCCGAGGAAGGCCCACGTGCAGAGCGCCGCGATGCCGATCGGCACGGCCGTGACGGCGCGCCCGAGGAGCGGCCGGCGGACGCGA
>VBLD01000036.1 GCA_005879205.1 Deltaproteobacteria bacterium | reverse complement strand
CGGCTGCCTCGGTCTGTGCCATCTCGATCCGCTGCCCTTCGCCCGTGCGACGCCGGTGCTCGAGCGCTGCCAGCACGGCGACGACCGCGAGCTTGCTCGCGATGTGATCGGGATGGTTGAGGGACGAGCCCGCCGGGTACGGCGCGTCGGCATGGTTCCACAGCCAGGTGGCGCCGGCGAAGGCGGAGTTGAGCGGCCCGAAGGCAGGCACCTCGCCGAGCGGGCCGCCGCGGCCGTAGCCCTGCGAGCAGAGGTAGATGACGTCCGGCCGCAGGCGGCGGACGTCCTCGTAGTCGAGGCCCCATGAACCGACGACGCCCCCGCGGTTGTTCTCGGCCACCACGTCGGCCGCGGCGCAGAGACGGAGCGCGAGGTCGCGCCCGCGCGGCGTCGCCAGATCGAGGCACACGCTCTCCTGGCCGCGGTTCTCGTCGTTGAACGTCCAGGCGCGGTTCGGCGTGTCGGGCTCGAGGGTCACGCGACGCAGGAAGTCGATGTTGGCGCGCGACTCGATCTTCACGACCTCGGCGCCGAGCTCACCGAGGAGCCAGCACACCTCCGGCACGACTGCTCCGACGCCCAGGTTGACCACCCGCATGCCGGCGAGCGGCGGTCCCGACGTGCCGCCGTTCGGCACCGCCGCGCCGCGCGCGGAGAAGTCCTGCCGGTCATCCGCTCCCGGATCCGGTGCGGACCGCGAGAGGGCGATCGGCGTGCGCGAGAAGTTGAACGGGGCCGGGGCGAAGGGCCCGTCGGCGAGGTGCGGGAAGCGCGTCGCCCGGAAGTAGCCGCGCTCGCGGGTCTGCGCTTCGGCGACGAACTCGTCGAGCCGGTTGACGGGCGCGATCGGGAGTCCGAGGGCGCGCCCCTCGGCCAGGACGTCGGCTCGCTTCCGATCGGCGAGCGCATCGGCAGCCAGGAGGCGGATCACGTCGCCGTTGACCAGCCGGAAGAGCGCCACCTCCCACTCGGGACCCGCGAGCGCCTCCGGGTTCCGGAGCAGCGTCAGGAAGGCCTGCCAGTGCCGGGGTGTGCCGGGGAGGACCCGCACGTAGCCGTCGGCGGCGCGCAGCACGTGGTACGCGCCGTCGGCGTTGCGCCGCGGCGACGAATTCACCATCGGATAGACGCGCGCGTAGTCGGCGAGCGGGATCGACCAGGGGTTGAGACCGTTCAGCGCCGCCTCCTGCACGGAGACCTCGACCGTCTGCCCGCTGCCGTCGCGCGTGCGGTCGAGGATCGCCGCCAGCGCGCCGACGGCCGCGAATGCCGCCGCGCAGTCGTGCGCGACGTGGCCGGGCAGCCAGCACGGCGGCCGGTCGGGGAAACCCGACGCCTGGAGGGCACCGGAGGCGGCGAAGGCGGGGAGCGCCTCGAGGCGCCAGCCGCAGCGCGGACCGGAGAGGCCGAAGTCCGCGATGGCGACGTGCACGAGGTGTGGGTGGCGCTCGCGGATCTCGGCGGGCGCGAGCCCGTGGCGCCGCGCGGCGTCGGGCCCGAGGTTCTCGATCAGAACGTCCGCGTTCTCGCAGAGCCCGAGGAACCGGCGCCACCCGTCGGCCTCGTGCAGATCGAGCGTCACGCCGCGCTTGTTGGCGTTGCGGTAGAGGAAGGGGAGCGACCGGTCCTTCCCCGGCACCCCGCCGGCGAAGGGCGGTCGCAGCCGGCCCGGGTCGCCGCCCGGAGGCTCCACCTTGACGACGTCGGCACCGAGGTCGGCGAGGAGGCGGCCGGCGAGCGCGCCGCGCAGATCGGCCAGGTCGACGACCCGGAGATGGGCCAGCGGGGCCGGCATGCGCAGGGCGCATAGCACGCGACGGGGTCCCGCGCACAGCCGTGGGACGACGCGTGGCAATCCTCCACGGAGTCTGCACTCACGGGCTTCCAGGGCGGCTTCTCCCTTCTTCGCGTGTTGCGGCCGTCGACGACCCGGGGCATTGGGATATGTTTGATGGCGGCAGAGAAGGACGCATTCGCCGACCTGCGCCTGACTCCCCGCCTGCGCTCGGCGACGCTCATCCTCCTCGGCCTGGTGCCGCTCTTCCTCTTGCTCGACCTCCGCTACCAGAGCGCGCGCCGCCCGGCGCTGGCGGTCTTCTACGGCGTCCACGCCGCGCTCTCGGGCGCCGCCCTCCTCGCGACCTTCACCGCGACCGGCAGGCGCCGACCCGACCACGTGGCGCTGCTGCTCATCCTCGGCCTGGCGACGAACATCAACGTGTTCTTCCACCGTGTGCCGGCCAATCCGGCTCTGATCAGCGACGTGCTCACCCTACTCATGATGAGCTCGGCGTTCTTCTTCTCGTGGAGCGCCCTCCGGCAGGTGATCGTCTGCCTGGTGACCTGCGGCGGCTTCGCGCTGGCCGGGATGATGGCGCCCCACGAGGCGGCTCCGTTCGGCTACGCGTTCGGCGTGCTCGTGCTGGGCGCCGTCGTCACGACGACGGGTAGCCGCGTCCTCGGCCGTTACCGGGAGGGGCTGGCGCGCCGCCAGACCGAGCTCGCCGAGCTGTCGACTCGCCTCATGTCCGTGCAGGAGGAGGAGCGCCACCGGTTGTCGCGCGATCTGCACGAGGACATCGGTCAGTCGCTGGCGGCAGTCTCCGCCTACCTGCAGGCCATCGAGCAGCAGCTCCCGCCCGGGCTCGGCGAGCTGCGCGCGCGAGCCGCCGACGCGCGCCGGCTGGCGGCCAAGACGGTGGCTCAGCTGCGCCAGGTCTCGCAGCTCCTCCGCCCGTCCGTGCTCGACGACTACGGCCTCATGCCCTCGCTCCAGACCTACCTGAAGGACTTCCAGGAGCGGCACGGCGTCGCCGCGACGCTCTCGAGCGAGGGAGTCCCCGAGCGGCTTCCGCCGCCGATCGAGACCGCGATCTATCGCGTCGTGCAGGAGGCCCTCAGCAACGTCGCACGCCACGCGCGCGCGCGGCACGTACGCGTCGCGCTGGCGACGGAGCGCGGCGAGCTCCGCCTGCGGGTGGACGACGACGGGGTTGGCCTGCCCCCCGACGGGCGCTACCCGGGCACCGGCCTCGTCGGCATCCGCGAGCGGGTGCAGGCGCTCGGCGGCTCGCTGACGGTCGCCTCGCGCGCCGGGACGAGCCTGGTCGTGCGGCTTCCGATCCGCGGCGAGCGCGCGGCCTGACGGGCACGTCTTGTCAATCGACGGCGGCCCGACCTAGTGTCGGGCCATGACGGGCGTTCTCGACGGCATCCGCGTGCTCGAGGTGGCCGAGTGGGGCTTCGTGCCGTCGGCAGGGACCGTGCTCGGCGACTGGGGGGCCGAGGTGCTCAAGGTCGAGCACCCGCGCTTCGGCGATCCGATCCGCGGCCTCATCACCGGCGGGCTCATCCCCGGCGCGTCCGGCCGGAACTTCATCGTCGAGCAGCTCGGGCGGAACAAGCGCAGCATCGGCCTGGACCTCGCCAAGCCCGCCGGCCGGGAGCTTCTCGACCGCTTCGTCGCGCGTGCCGACGTCTTCCTCACCAGCTTCCTCGACGACGCGCGCGAGCGGCTGCGCCTCACCTACGAGGACCTCCGTCGCGTGAACCCGCGGCTCGTCTACGCGCGCGGACATGGCCAGGGGCGGCGCGGCCCGGACGCCCGTCGCGGCGGCTACGACGGCGTCTCGTTCTGGGCGCGCGGCGGCATCGCCGATCGGCTCACGGCCACGGGGCAGCCGCACGTGGCGCAGCGGCCGGCCTTCGGCGACTTCATCGGCGGCGCGTGCATCGCCGGCGGCGTCGCCGCCGCCCTCTTCCGGCGCGAGCGAACGGGCGAGGGCTGCGAGGTCGACGTGTCGCTCCTCGCCACCGCGATGTGGGTTCTGTCGCCGGACATCACCGCCGCGCTCATGTACGGGTTCATGTTGCCGTCCTCGGGAGACATGCCGCGCGCGCCGAACCCGCTCGTCGGGCCGTACGTCTGCGCCGACGGCAAGGCGATCGTCTTGATGATGCTCCAGGTCGGCCGCTTCTGGTCGCACTTCGTCGAGACCATCGGCCATCCGGACCTCGCCCAGCGCTTCCCCGACCCGGCGCCCGAGCAGAGCGACGCGATCCGCGAGGAGCTGGCGCGGCACTTCGCCACCCGGCCGCGCCAGGAGTGGTCGGCGCGCCTGCGCGACTCCAACTGCATCTGGGGCCCCTTGCAGACGCCGCTCGAGCTGCCCGACGACCCTCAGGTGGAGGCCAACGGCTACCTGCTCGAGGCGGGGGGCGCACGCCTGTGCGCGAATCCCGTGCAGTTCGACGGCGCGCCGCCCGCGGTGCGCTGGCCCGCGCAGGATACCGGCGCTGCCACCGAGGAGGCGCTCCAGGAGCTCGGCTGCTCGTGGGAGGAGATCGCGCGCTGGAAGGACGCGGGCGTGATCTCCTGAGCCCTGCCACCTCGTGCCGTGACGGCTCTCGCGTACCTGCACGGCTTCGCCTCCGGACCGGGCAGCACCAAGGCCGAGTTCTTCCGTGCCCGGCTGGCGGCCCTCGGAGCAACGCTCGAGATTCCCGACCTCGCACCCGACTTCACGCACCAGACCGTGACCGGCCAGCTGGCCGTCGTGGACGCCATCCTCGCGCGCGGACCGGCCGTCCTCCTCGGCTCGAGTCTCGGCGGCCACCTGGCCACGCTCGCCGCCGCGCGGAATCCGGAACGCGTCCGCGGGCTCGTGCTGTTCGCCCCGGCGTTCGGCTTCGCAGCGCGCTGGGAGGCACGCGTCGGTCCGGCGGCGATGGCCCGGTGGCGCGCCGACGGAGTGCTGCCGGTGTTCCACTACGGGCGCGGCCGCGAGGAGCCGCTCTCGATCGCCTTCCTCGAGGACGCGCGCCGCCATCCGGACACGCCCGACCCGTCCTGCCCCGCGCTCGTGTTCGCCGGGCGGCACGACGACGTCGTCCCGCTCGCGTCGGTCGAGCGCTTCACGAGCGGGCATCCCGAGCGCGAGCTGGTCGCGTTCGACGCCGGCCACGAACTCGTCGAGGTGCTCGAGCCGATGTGGGAGCTGACCGCAGCGTTCCTGCACCGGCTGGGCGCCGTCGCGAGGTGAGATCGGGCGTTGCCAGCGTGGATCCGGTCGGGCTATGAAGCGACCGATGGCGACCGGAAAGCGGCGCGTCTTCATCCTCGGAGGCGGCGCCGCGCTCGGCGCGCACCACGTCGGGGCGCTCCGCTACCTCGAAGAGCAAGGCATCACGCCCGACGTCGTCGTCGCGAGCTCGATCGGGGTGATAAACGCCTGTGTCTACGCCACCGGCGGCGTCGCGCAGCTCGAGCGGGCGTGGCGGGGATTCCGCTCGCTGCCACGCATCTTCGCGCCGAGCGTGTGGCACAACCCGCTCTTCGGCCTCTCGCTCTTCTCGATGGACCGGCTGACGACCGGCGTCGAGGAGTACATGGACTTCGAGAAGATCCACGCGAGCCCGCTCGACCTGCACGTCGTCCTGCTCAACCTCTCGCGCGGCCGCGGCGAGGTCTATTCCAAGCACGACTGCGCGGACGCGCGGGAGCTCCGTACGCTCTCGCGCGCGGGCTACGCGATCCCCCTCCTCTTTCCGCCCGTCCGCTTCCACAGCGACTGGTTCGTCGACGGCGGCTTCGCCTGGAACATCCCGCTCGACCACTGCCTGACCCTCGACCCGAGCGAGATCTACCTGCTCGCCCCGATCGCGAGTCAGCTACCCTACGTGGGCCGCTTCCGGACCTTCGTCGGCTTCGTGCAACGGTTGCTCGACGTCATGTGGCGCACGATCGGGAACATGGGCTATCTCTACGCCGCCATGGAAGACCAGCGCTTCCACGGCGTGCCGGTCACGGTGATCGAGCCGACCGAGCAGTGGAGCGGGTTCGGGCCGCTCGCCGTCTTCCACGCCCACCCGCGGAAGAACCAGGACCTCATGGCCGCGGGTTATCGCGACGCCAAGCGCGCGCTCGCGGCGCGCCGGCGACGCGAGTCCCGCATGCGTCCCCCCCGCGCCGCGGAGCGCGTCGCGCCCGAACCCGCGGCGGCACCGCCGGGCGACGGCGCGGGCTCGTCGTGACCGCACGCTGTGCCCATTGACGACGCGCGGGCGGCGAGCTACCGATTCGACTCTTCGCCCGAGGGAAAGGAGGGCTCTATGGCAATTCAGCTCGGCGACACCGCGCCCGACTTCACGGCCGAGACCACGGAGGGGAAGATCCACCTCCACGAGTGGATCGGCGACAAGTGGTGCGTCCTCATGTCCCATCCAAAGGACTTCACGCCGGTGTGCACCACGGAGCTCGGCTTCGTCGCGAAGACGAAGGCCGAGTTCGAGAAGCGCAACTGCAAGGTCATCGCGGTCAGCGTCGACGACGTGCCGTCGCACAAGAACTGGATCGGGGACATCGAGGAGACGCAGCACGCGAAGATGAACTTCCCGATCATCGGCGACCCCGAGCGGAAGGTCGCGTCGCTCTACGGCATGATCCACCCGAACGCGAGCGACACCTTGACCGTCCGCTCGGTCTTCTTCATCGACCCCAACCGCAAGGTGCGCGCCATGATCACCTACCCGGCCAGCACGGGCCGCGACTTCAACGAGATCCTGCGCGTCCTCGACTCGCTCCAGCTCACCGACCAGTACAAGGTGGCGACCCCGGCCAACTGGAAGCAGGGCGACGACTGCGTCATCGTGCCGTCGCTCACGGATCCCGAGGAGATCAAGAAGAAGTTCCCGAAGGGATACCGGGCGCTCAAGCCGTATCTGCGCTTGACGCCCCAGCCGAACCGCTAGACCGATCGATGCGTCCGCGGCGGCCCATGCCGGGCCGCCGCGGGCAGGTCACGCCGCCGCCCGGCCGCGCCGAGCGAGCTGCGTGACGAACGCCACCACCTCCTCCGGGTTCACCGGCTTCGACAGGTGGACGTCGTAGCCCGCGACGAGGGCCCGGACCCGGTCGTCGTCCGCCGCGAAGGCCGTGAGCGCGATCGCGGGGATCGCGCCGCCTCGCTCGCGGTCGAGCTCCCGGACCCTGGCGATGAGCTGATACCCGTCCTCGTCCGGCATCGCGATGTCGCTCACGAGGACGTCGGGACGGAGGCTCTCGAGGGCGCGGAGCGCCGCGGCCGCGGAGGGAACCGCGGTGACGCGTGCCCCGTAGTGCTCGAAGAGGGCAACCAGCGAGTCGAGCGTGTTGGCGTCGTCGTCGACCAGGAGGACGTGCAGGCCGTCGGCGCGGGGCGGACCGTCCGCCGGTGGGATCAAGCGCTCCACCTGCGGGGCCTCCTCCTCGGCCGTCCCCGCCGGAAGCAGCGGCAGGCGGACGATGAACGTCGCCCCGCCGAGCTCGCCGGGGCTCTCGGCCTCCACCGTGCCGCCGTGGAGCTCGACCAGATGGCGCACGATCGTCAGGCCGAGGCCGAGGCCGCCGCGTCCGCGCGCAGCGGGTCCCTCGCCCTGACGGAAGCGCTCGAAGACGTGCGGCAGGAGGTCGCTCGGGACGCCCGGGCCCGTGTCGCTCACCACGATGGCCGCCTGAGATCCCACGCGGGTCAGGCGGACCTCGACCCGGCCGCCGCGCGGCGTGAACTTGACGGCGTTCGAGAGGAGGTTCGACATGACCTGCTGGAGGCGGTCGGGGTCGCCGTGCAGCGGGCCGAGCGTATGGTCGAGCGCAGCATCGAGCACGATTCCGACGGCATCCGCCGCCGGGCGGATCGCGCTCAGTGCCGCCTCGATGACCGACGCGGCGTCGACCACGCGCAAGTCGAGCTCGAGCTTGCCGGCGGTGATGCGCGAGACGTCGAGCAGGTCGTTGATGAGCTGCGCCTGTAGGCGCGCGTTGCGGTCGATCGTCTCGACGGCGCGGGCCGCCCCGGGCGCGTCGAGCCGGCCCGAGCGCAGGAGGTGCGCCCACGACAGGACGGCCCCGAGCGGAGTGCGGAGCTCGTGCGAGAGCATCGCGAAGAACTCGTCCTTCGCACGGTTGGCGGCCTCGGCCGCCGCCCGGGCGCGCTGCTCCGCCTCGTACGCCCGCGCCCCGTCGATCGAGACGGCGATCCGTTCGGCCGCCAGCTCCAGGAGCTCGATCTCGGTGCTCGCAAATGCCCGCCGGCTCTTCGACCCGACGCTGATGACACCGATCATCCGTCCGCCGACGAGAAGGGGAACGTTGAGCAGGGAGCGGATGCCGGCCTCGATCGGGTGAGCGCCGATCGCCTCGTGATCGAGGTCGGCCACGCCGATCGGCCGGCGCTCGGCCGCCACGCGACCTGCGATTCCGCTGCCGATCGGCACTCGGACGTTCTCCTCGACGTCACCCTCGCACCCCGTGGCGGCGCGTGCGACCAGCACGTCCTCCTCCTCGTCGAGGAGCAGCACGACGGCGCGGTCGATGCCGAGGACGCCCCGGATGCGCTCGAGGAGCTCCCGGAGCATCTCCTCGAGCGGGAGCCGTGCGAGCGTCACGTCGACGATGCTCTGCACGCGCCGCAGGAGCGCCGTGGTGCGCTCGGCCCGCGCCCGGGCGTCCTGCTCGCGGGTTAGCATCCGCGCCCGCTCCTCCTCGGCCCGCCGTCGGGCGGCGGCCACCCAGACGATGAGGACGGCGGTCATGACGAAGAGCCCGAGACGGATCAGATCATCCGGATTCGCGGCCGACTCGAACAGCAGATAGCCGCCGCCGGTCGAGAGAACCGTGGCAAGCACCGCCGGTCCGGTCCCGGCGTACAGCGCGGTCACCGTGACCGCCGCGATGAAGAGCGGGAACGCGGTGGGATTCAGGAGGGAGCGCAGCCCCATCATCGCGAGCAGGGCCGACCCAACCGTCAGGCCAGAGAGGCCGTAGCGCACAGCGGACGACGCCTTCACATCACCCAGCTCACACCTCCGGGCGTCGGAAAGGCACGATCCTAGCACTCGGCGATGAAAGGTCAACCTGCGCGCGGGGTTGGACGCTGCGATGATTCGCCGCGATGCTGCACCGCATTCTGCGAAGGGCTCCTTTCATTCTGCGGCGTTTTTCCCTTCTTTTTTCCTCGTCTCTCCCCGCCTTGCCACTTGCCCCGCGTCCGCCGCCTCCCGCAGAAGGGCGCGCGGAGGCCATCAATGCGAACGCGACACGTGTCCCGGATCACTCTCGCCATCGCCTCGGGGATACTCCTCGCCTCCCGGGCGCTCGCCGTCTTCCCGACCACGCCACCGAACGACCCCGACTACGCGCCGGATACCTGTCCTCCCGCGACGACCTGCCACGGCCCGACGGGCCAGTGGAACCTGCTCAGCTTCAACGACAACGTGCCGTTCACGACGGGGGCGAGCGGCATCTCCGCCGACCTCGCCTGGCAGGTGACGACGGGACGAAAGGACAGCATCATCGCCATCCTCGACAGCGGGGTGAACTACGACCACGAGGACCTGCGCAACAAGATCTGGCTGAACCGCGGCGAGCTGCCGCCACCGATCGGCGGCTGCTGCCTCCCACCCGTCGGCGATCCGTGGGACTGCAACGCCGACGGCGTGTTCAACGTGCAGGACTACGCCTGCGACCCCCGCGTCACCGACACCAACGGGTCGGGCGCGCTCGACCGCGGCGACCTCCGGGTCTTCGTCAATCACCTCGACGACGACGGCAACGGCTACGTCGACGACCTCTCGGGCTGGGACGCGGACGACGACGACGGCGACGAGTTCGACCATCGCTACTTCGGCCACGGCACGGGGCGCGCCGGCATCGTCGGGCCCGAAACCAACAATGCCCGCGGCGTGGCGGGCGTCTGCCCGGACTGTCCGCTCATGAACGTCCGCATCGACGACACCTTCGTGTGCGAGAGCGCCAACGTCGCGAAGGGCGCGATCTACGCGGTCGACGCGGGCGCAAGCGTCATCAGCATGTCGCTCGGCTGCACCACCGCGTCCCGGTTCTCTCGCGGCGCCTTCGACTACGCCACCAGCCACAACGTGCTCGCGGTGAACGCCGCCGCCAACGAGTTCAGCTTCCACCAGAACTTCCAATCGGTGTTCGACGACGTGATGACGATCGGCGCGAACGTGCCCGACAACCGCAACCTGACCACGACCTGGCGCCAGAAGGCGAGCTTCTCCAACTACGGCGCGCACCTCGACGTGGTGGCGCCGTCCGACGTACCGGGAGCGTCGATGGGGCTGAGCGGCGCGGAGCCGAACGACGCGGCGTACACCGGCACGGCGAGCGGAACCTCCTCGTCGACCCCGCACGCCGCGGGCGTCGCGGCGCTCGTCTTCTCGCGCGCGCGAGATCTCATCGCCGCGAGCCTGCTGCCGGTCGGACCGCTCGCGCTGAAGGACATCTCCGCCCAGGAAGTGCGGCAGATCATCAACCAGACCGCCGACGACATCACCCCCGCCGACGGGACGAGCTACGCGGTCTCCGTCGGGTGGGACAAGTACACGGGCTACGGCCGCATCAACGCGAAGCGCGCCGTCGACCGGGTGGCCGCCAACACCATCCCGCCCGAAGCCGACATCAACAGCCCCGACTGGTATACGCTGGTCGACGGTACGGTAACCGTCCACTTCTACGCCAACGCGCGCTGGGCCTCGAGCTTCGCCTACACCCTCGAGGTGGGGAGCGGCGTCGAGCCGACGAGCTTCTCCTCCCTGGCGTCGGCGGCGGGCGTCGCCGCCAACCCCGCCCTCTCGTCCGCCAACCGCGTCGACAACTTCAGCGCCGGCTGGAACACGGCGTCGCTGGCGAACGGTCTCTACACGCTGCGCCTGCGCGTCACCGACAACCTCGGTAACGCGGGCGAGGACCGGATGGCGGTCTGGGTACGCCACCCCGATCCCCAGGATCAGCCCGGCTTCCCGCGCCACTTCGACGGCTCCCTCGAGTCGCTCTCCGTGGCGCTGGTCGACCTCGACGACGACAACGAGCTCGAGATCATCTTCGCCGATGGCAACGGCAAGATCCACGCGGTGCGATCGGACGGCAGCGACCTGCCCGGCTTCCCGGTCCACACCGACCTGCCGAGAAACCTGCCGCTCGCGACGTCGCCCGCGTTCGACGGCAACCCCGCCAACGGCGAGGTCCCGGTCGCCTACACGCCGATCATCGGTGGCGTCGCGGTCGCCGACCTCGACCGCGACGGCCAGCAGGAGATCGTCGTCGGGGCGAGCGACGGCCAGCTCTACTGCTGGCACGCGGACGCGAGCGTGTGCGCGGGCTTCCCGGTCTCGACCGACCACGGCACCAGCCGCGACCAGTACCCGCCGCACGCGCAGATTCCGAATGCCTCGCGCGGCGAGGGGATCGGCGCCACGCCGGCGCTCGGCGATCTCGACGGCGACGGCAAGCTCGAGATCATCGTCGGCGCGGTCGACCAGAAGCTCTACGTCTGGCACGCCGACGGCACCCGCATGGCGCCCTTCCCGATCGCGCTCTTCGACGCCGGCTCCGCCCCCGGCGTCTCGACGTTCGCACCGAAGGCGATCATCTCGAGCGCGGCGGTCGCCGACGTCGACAACGACGGCGTGAACGACATCGTCGTGGGAACCACCGAGTCGTACTCCTCGCCGCAGTTCGCGCCGGGGGTCGGCGGCTCGGGCCGCGCCTATCTCGTCCACGCCAACGGCACGATCGCAGCCGGCTGGCCGGTCAAGCCCACGTCGATCAACCCGGCCTCCGTGCCGCTGGTCGCCGAGGGCGTCGGCACGTCGCCGGTGCTCGCCAACGTCGGCGGCGACGCCAAGCTCGAGGCCGCGCTCACCGCCTTCCTCGGCGACGCAACCATATACAAGGCCGACGGCAGCACCTTCGTGACCATGCAAGGTGCGCCCTTCGGCGCGACCGGCGCCGGAAGCGACCTCGACGAGACCACGCCCGAGGGCGGCCTCGCCCGCTCGTCCGACCAGCCGAGCCACTTCTACGTGGCCGAGGGAGCGTTCGCCGACCTCGCGGTGGCGGGGCTCCTCGACTACGTCGCCGGCGAGGTCGGCAACGGGCTGCTCGGCGTCGCTGCTCGGCTTCGCGACGGACGACGGGACGCCGGTGGTCTTCGATCACCTGCTCTCGGTGTGGAGCGCGACGACCGGCACGCAGGTGCCCGCCTTCCCGCGCGTGATGGAGGACTGGCAGTTCTTCACGGGGCCGGCGGTCGCCGACATCACCGGCGACGGCCTGCCCGAGATCATGGCCACGAGCGGCGGCTTCTTCGTGCACGCCTTCAACGCGGCGGGGCTCGAGCCCACCGGCTGGCCCAAGCTCACCGGCCAGTGGCAGACGTCGACGCCATCCGTCGGCGATCTCGACGGCGACGGCACGGTCGAGGTGGTGCAGACCACACGCCTCGGCACGCTCTTCGTCTGGAAGACGGCCGGTGGGGCCTGCCAGACCGATCAGTGGCGGAAGTTCCGGCACGACGAGTGGAACACCGGCACCTTCGGCAAGGACACCCGGCGGCCGGCCCGGATCACCGACCTCGGTGCCGCGGGCGGGGCCGGTACGGTGACCCTGTCGTGGACGGCGGTCGGCGACGACGGGCGGTGCGGCACGGCGGCCAGCTACGACCTCCGCGCCTCGGCGACCCCGATCACGCGCGCCAACTTCGCGAGCACCACGCCGGTCGGAATCGCACCGCCGGCGGCGGCCGGCGCCCCCGAATCGCGCACTTTCGCGCCGCCCGCGGGGACCCTCTTCTTTGCACTCCGCGCCATCGACGAGGCGGGGAACGCGGGACCGATCGCGACCGTCGGGCCGCTGACGCTCCGGCGCGTCCACCTGACGCACGCCGGCGCGGGGCAGGACCGCCTCAGCCTCACCGCCCGCATCGCGGCGCTGCTGGCCCCGCTCGGGCTGCCGGGGCAGAACGTCACGCTCGTCCTCCGGAGCGGCGCGACCCAGTTCTACAGCGCAACCGTGCCGGCGGCGGCGCTGGTGCCGAATGCGCGCGGCACGCGGGTTCGTTTCCGCGACCCGACGGGCACGCTCGCCAACGGGATCACCTCGCTCGTCATGGGCGGTCGAACGCGGACCGACGTGACCATCCGGGCACGACATCTGAGCCTCGGCGGCGCAGCGGCGGGACCGTTCACGGCGATCCTCCGCATCGGCAGCCTCGAGCTGTCGGCCACGGGAACGCTGCGTGCCGCGGGGCCTCGACTCGTGCTCCCGTAACGCGGCACGGCTCCCCTTGGCCCGGGCCCGGGTGTTCCGCTAGCACTTGGGCGTGGCCCGGATCTTCCTGCTCTCGCCGGCGCACTGCGGCGGCGTCCGGGCCCGGCTCGTGCTGGCCGAGGACGCGCGCTTCGACCTCGCCCGCCGGCTTCGCTCGCGCGCGGGCGCGCCGCTCGGCGAGGTGATGAGCTTCATGAGCGGGCTCTACTTCCGGGGCAAGCTCGCCTACGCGCGCGCGTTCGCCAGGCCGCCGCGCCGCGGCGGGGGAATCCTCGTGATCACCGCCGGCGCGGGTCTCCGCCCAGCGGACGAACCCGTGACGCTCGACCTGCTCCGGCGCGTCGCCGACGTCGAGGTCGATGCGGCGAATCCCGCCTACCGCGAACCGCTCGAGGCGAGCGCCCGGTCGCTCGCGACGCGCATCGGCGGCGGCTGCGAGGTCGTGCTGCTCGGCAGCATCGCATCGAACAAGTACACCGACGTCCTCACCCGCGTATTCGGCGATCGGTTCCTCTTTCCGGCCGACTTCGTGGGGCGGGGTGACATGAGCCGCGGCGGCCTCCTGCTCCGCTGCGTGGCCGAAGGGCGCGAGCTCGCGTACGTCCCGGTCGAGGGCGCGGTGCGCCACGGCCCACGCCCGCCGCGGCTCACCCCGATGGTCCCCTGATGCCGCGGCGGACGACGTCGAAGGCCGCGAAGCCGCGACCCGTCGCCGGCGTCGAGATTCCGCGCGATCGCGACCACGTGACCCTCGAGATCGACGGCCGCACCGTCGCGCTGACGAACCTCCGCAAGCCCTTCTGGCCGGCACTCGGTCTCACCAAGGGCGACCTGCTCCAGTACGACGCCGACGTCGCCCCCGTGCTGCTGCCGCACCTCAGCGACCGCGCCATGGTGATGAAGCGCTACCCCGACGGCGCGGGCGGCCCGTTCTTCTTCATGAAGCGGGCCCCGTCGCCGCGACCGGACTGGATCGCGCTCTGCCGCATCCGGCACGCGTCGGGGAACGTCATCGACTTCCCGATGGTCCAGGACCTCCCCTCGCTCCTCTGGGTCGTGAACCTCGGGTGCATCGACCTCAACCAATGGTACGCCCGCCGTGACGACGTCGACCGACCCGACTACGTCCACTTCGACCTCGACCCCGGCGAGCAGGCGTCGTTCGAGCAGGTGCTCGAGACGGCGCGCATCGTCCACCAGACGCTCGACGGGCTCGAGATGCCGAGCCTCGCCAAGACGACCGGCTCGAGGGGCATGCACGTCTACGCCCCGATCGTCCGGGGTCCGACCCAGAAGCAGGTCTGGACCTTCGCGAAGA
>VBLD01000331.1:627-3898 GCA_005879205.1 Deltaproteobacteria bacterium | reverse complement strand
CCGCCCGATGGCTTCCAGCCGTCGACCCTGGTCTGCCGCCAGGTGTTCTGTCCCGGCGACGGCGCCGCTTGTCCGTAACCCGTGGCCTTGGAGGGGAAGCGAGTGGGAGCGTTGATGGACTCCCATTCGCTCTTCCTCGATTGAGCGGTAGGGGTTGACGGCATCCGCCTCATCAGGCCAAGACGCTTCCGCCCTCACGAGCCTGCAAGTACTTCCGTAGGGACGGAGCGCGCCGGCCCCCCGATAACGCTCGGGCATTGCGGGGCCCACGTCCGGATGACGGTCCTCGAAGGCCAGCGGCTCGCCGGCCACGGCGGCGGGGCCGCCGCACCTGGGGCTGGATCGTGCCGAACGCGCGCGATCTTCAGCCGAGGTGGTAGAGCGCGGCGGCGTTCCCACCGGCGATCAGCGCCCGCTCCTCGGCCGGCACGTCGTGGAAATGCTCGGCCAGCGCCTCGCGCGAGTGCGGCCACGTCGAGTCGCTGTGCGGGTAGTCGGTCGACCACATGATGTTGCGGAGTCCGGCCCTCTGCCGCGCGGCCACCCCCGCGAGGTCGCGGATGAAGGTGGCGTGCCCCTAGCGCAGCTCGATCCACCAGCTCGGGGTGCCACCGAACCGTGCGGTCACCTCCTGGCGCAGCCTCGCGTAGGCGCCGCGCACCTCGACGACGTGCTGTGCCACCTGCTCGCGTTCCGTGGCGAGGCTTTTCTCCTCCTCGGAGCGCACGTCGGCGGCGGCGGTTCGCACGCCGCCGGTCGCCTCGTTGCCGCCGGCGTTTCGCGTGCGCGCGCGGCCGAGCGCTGCGAGCCGGCCGTCGAGATCACGGAGGCGACGCTGCGCGGTGCGAAAATCGCGCTCGAGGGCCTGGCGGCGGAGCGAGGCGCTGGTGGAGAACGTGCCCGCCTCTTCGTCCGGCGGAGCCGCCGGCGCGACGTTTCGCCGCGCATCGCCGCCGCCCGGGGGGCCGTTCGAGAAGACGGGCCGGCCCGCGCCGTCCGTCGAGCGGTAGATATCCTCGGCCTGCACCGCGCCGGCGAGCAGCACGAGGCCGAGCGCCATCCGTCCCACCATCCTCATCTCCCACCTCCCGCTCGCGGACTAGCCCGCCTTCCACATCGTGCCGGACGGGGTGTCCTCGAGCAAGATGCCCTGCTCGCGCAGGCGCTCGCGAATCGCATCCGCCTCGCGGAAGTCCTTGCGACGGCGCGCGTCGTTGCGCGCGGCGATCGCCGCGTCGATCTCGGCGACGCTGAGGCCC
The DNA here is from genome assembly GCA_005879205.1 of Deltaproteobacteria bacterium. Lineage (GTDB taxonomy): Bacteria > Desulfobacterota > Binatia > DP-6 > DP-6 > DP-3. Next base: position 2,639 of record VBLD01000331.1, on the reverse strand, counting down.
GTCCGCTCCTGGCCCCGGCGGCGGGCGGTCTCGAGGAAGGTGGCCGGCACCTCGGTCAGGAGCCCGGTGGTAGCGGCGACGGCGGCCAGCTCGCGGCGGATCGCGCTTGCCGCCGCGCGATCGCCCGCATCGAGCACGCGGTTCAGCTCCCGCATCCGGTCGAACACCAGGCCGAGGGCGCGCGCCGCGTTCAGATCGTCGTCCATTGCGGCACAGAGCTCGGTGAGGAACGGCGTGGGCGGCTCGGCGAGCGCCCCGTCGACGGGCAGGGCGGGCGGCGGACCGCCCGCGACCTCGTCGGCGCGCGCCAGGGCCTCGTAGAGCCGGCCGAGGGCGCGGCCCGACTCCTCGAGCCGTGCCGGCGAGAAGTCGAGCGGCGTGCGGTAGTGCGTGCCGAGGAAGAGGAGGCGCAGCGCCTCGGCCGGGGCCTGCGCGGCCACCTCGCCGATCGAGAGGATGTTGCCGAGCGACTTCGACATCTTCTCGGCGCCGGTGGTGATCATGCCGTTGTGGACCCAGAGGTCGGCGAACGGCACGCCCGCCGCGGCCTCCGACTGGGCGATCTCGTTCTCGTGGTGGGGGAAGACGAGGTCGGAGCCGCCGCCGTGGATCTCGAACGGCTGCCCGAGGTACCCGGTCGCCATCGCCGAGCACTCGATGTGCCAGCCGGGACGGCCGCGGCCCCACGGGCTCGACCACCAGGGCTCGCCCGGCTTGGCGCCCTTCCAGAGCGCGAAGTCGCGGGCGTCCTCCTTGGCGGCGTCGATCTCCTCGCCGGCCTCCATGTCGTCGAGCCGGCGGTGCGAGAGCTTGCCGTAGGCCGGGAAGCGGCGCACGCGGAAGTAGACGCTGCCGTCGGGCACGGCGTAGGCGAAGCCGGCAGCGACCAGCTGCTCGATCAGCGCCAGCATCGCCGGGATGTGCTCGGTGGCGCGCGGCTCGTGCGTCGGCGGCAGGCAGCGGAGCCACGCGACGTCCTCGGCGAAGGCGCGGATCTCGCGCTCGGCCAGCTCCGCCGCCGGGATGCCCACCTCGGCCGCGCGCCGGATGATCTTGTCGTCGATGTCGGTGAAGTTCCGGACGAAGGTGACCGCGAGGCCACGGGCGCGGAGGTAGCGGCAGAGGACGTCCGCCGTGACCAGCGCGCGCGCGTGACCGACGTGCGAGCGCGAGTAGACCGTCACCCCGCACCAGTAGAGCCGCACGCGACCCGCCTCGCGCGGTACGAGCGCCTCCTTGCGGCCGGAGAGCGTGTTGGTCAGGACGACCGCCACGACCGGCTACTCTTCCTCCTCGCGCAGCCGCGCCAGCACGGCGTAGTCCTCGAGCGTCGTCGTGTCGCCCAGCGTCTCCTTGCCGGCCGCGATGTCGCGCAGCAGCCGGCGCATGATCTTCCCGCTGCGGGTCTTCGGGAGGGTGTCGGTGAAGCGGATGTCGTCCGGCCGGGCGAAGGCGCCGATCTCCCTGGCGACGTGCTGCTTCAAGGCCGCGCGCAGCTCCTCGGACGGCTGCTGGCCGGCCTCGAGCGTGACGAAGGCGGCCATCGCCTGCCCCTTCAGCTCGTCGGGCCGGCCGACCACCGCCGCCTCGGCGACCGCGGCGTGGCTGACGAGCGCGCTCTCCACCTCCATCGTGCCGAGCCGGTGCCCCGCCACGTTGACCACGTCGTCGATGCGGCCCATCACCCAGAAGTACCCGTCGGCGTCGCGACGGGCGCCGTCCCCCGTGAAGTACACGCCCGGGATCTGGCTCCAGTACTGCTGCCGGTAGCGGTCGGGGTCGCGATACACGGTGCGGAGCATGCCCGGCCACGGCCGGGTGACGACGAGATAGCCGCCCTGATTCGCGCCAAGCGGAGTGCCATCGCGGCTGCGGATCTCGGGGACCACGCCGGGGAGCGGCAGCGTGGCCGAGCCGGGCTTGGTCGGGACGGCGCCGGGCAGGGGCGCGATCATGATGCCACCCGTCTCGGTCTGCCACCAGGTGTCGACGATCGGGCAGCGCTCGCCGCC
>VBLD01000331.1:0-604 GCA_005879205.1 Deltaproteobacteria bacterium | reverse complement strand
TGGTACCACATCCAGGCTTCGGGGTTGATCGGCTCGCCGACGGTGCCGAGCAGCCGGAGCGACGAGAGGTCGTGACGTCGCGGCCACTCCTCGCCCCACTTGACGAAGGCGCGGATGGCCGTCGGCGCGGTGTAGAAGACGGTCACGCCGAGCTCCTCGACGAGTCGCCACAGGCGGTCGGGTGCGGGGTGGTTCGGCGCGCCCTCGTACATCACCGACGTCGCGCCGTTGGCGAGGATGCCGTAGACGACGTAGCTGTGGCCGGTGACCCAGCCGATGTCGGCCGTGCACCAGTAGGTGTCCTCCTCCTTCAGGTCGAAGACCCACTCGGCGCTGAGCGCGGCGTGCAGCAGGTAGCCGCCCGTCGTGTGCACGATGCCCTTCGGCTTGCCGGTGGTGCCGCTCGTGTAGAGGACGAAGAGAGGATGCTCGCTGTCGAGCGGCTCGGCGGCGCACACTGGCGAGGCGCCGTCGACCAGCTCGTGCCACCAGTGGTCGCGGCCGGCCGTCATCCGGATCGCGTCGCCGGTCCGCCGCACGACGACGACGTGGCGGACGGTCGGCACGCCCCCGAGCGCCTCGTCGACGTTCGCCTTGAGCGGCA
>VBLD01000035.1 GCA_005879205.1 Deltaproteobacteria bacterium | reverse complement strand
GCGCCAGCGGCCCCGGCCTCAAGTTCGCCGACCTCGACACCAACGCCGACGGCACCCTCGACGCCGCCGACACCTCGCCCTTCCTCCCCGACGTCGCCCGGCCGCTCGCCGCCCTCGGCAGCGTCGTGGCCGGCCAGCCCGTCACCGTCGACGTCACCGCGGCCCTCCAGGGCGGCCCCGGCCTCTACACCCTGGCCATCGCCAACGGCAGCACCAACGAGGCCACTTATGCCTCGCGCGAGAGCACCCTCGCCGCCCAGCGGCCCCGCCTCCACCTCGAGCTCGGCGTCGCCCTGCCCCCGACCACCACCACCACGACCACCACCACGGCCACCACCGCGCCGGCCGCGCCCGCGCCGACCACCACCACGCTCCCGCCGCCGCCTCCGACCGCGAACCACGGGCGCTTCCACGCCCAGCCCATGGTCCTGACGGCCACCTCCGGCCCCCTCCAAGGCCAGGGCGAGAACCTCACCTGCTTCCACAAGCAGGGTCCCCGGCACGGCTCCATGGAGGTCGGCCGCATCCACGTCTCCATGCCGGGCGACGGCGGTCACCACGTCATCCTCTTCCGGCCCCATCCCGGCCCCGTCCAGTGGCCGCCCAAGAACTGCCCCCTCACCCTCAACTGGGACCAGTGGGAGCTGATCGCCCAGACCCAGCACCCCGAGACCGACTGGCAGCTCCCCCCCGGCGTCGCCATCAACATCAGCCGCCGCCAGCCCCTCCTCGTCCAGACCCACTACGTGAAAGGCAGCCACCCCAAGACCCGCCACGCCATGACCAAGACCAAGCTCTACCCGATCGACCCCGCCACCGTCACCGCCCACGCCGGCGCCCTCTTCCTCAACGACCGCTCCATGGTCGTCCCGCCGCACACCGCCATGACCGAGGTGAACCGCTGCACGATCACCGGCGAGGGCGCGCAGGCCCGCGAGGTCAAGCTCCTCAGCATCACCGGCCACTACCACTTCCGCGGCCTCGGCTTCGAAGCCTATCGCGTCCACACCGACGGCTCGCTCGGCGAGCTCCTCTACCGCTACCAGGGCTTCGATCAGCCGAACTTCCAGCAGTTCAGCGACCCCCCCGTGCTCCACCCCGGCGAGGGCATCGAGTGGCGCTGCCACTACCAGAACAACACCGACAAGACCTTCACCTACGGCCCCGATGCCTCTACCCAGGAACACTGCATCCTGTTCGGCGCCTACTACCCCACGAGCACCGTGCAGGAGGCCATCAACTGCACCCGCGACAAGGACGCCAGCGGCCACGACGTGAGCACCGTCGCCATCGTCGCGGGCGAATAGCAGCGAGGAGGACCGCCTCCATGCGAGAGTTCGTGACCTTCGAGGAAGTGGAAGTCGTCAAACGCGGCGACCGTGCGCTGCTCTGTCACGTGGAAGGCAAGGACGTCTGGATTCCGTACGTCAACATCGCGCTGACCGACGAGGCGACCATTCGTCGCGCCGGCGACTGTGGTCGCCTCGTCATTCCGAGGTGGCTGGCCCTGAACCTCGGACTGGTCGACGTGGCTGCCTGACAGGCGAGCGTCGTCGCGGCGGGCCACCGGCTTGCCGCCGGACCTGCTACCGCCGAGCTCGAGACGCGCGCCGCGGACGACATCGTCCGCGTCCGCCTGGAGCATGTGCCCGGCGCCCGGGATGCGCTCCGCGGATGCGGACACCGTCGGACGACGTCGTGACCGGCACGTCGCCTACAGCGTCGCGGCCAGCTCCGCCCAGTCCTCGAGGGCGGCTTCCTGGCCCGGGACGACCTGGATCGCGAGCTGCTGGTAACCAGCCGACGCCATCGCCCGGAGGCGCTCGCGCAGCTCGGCGGCGGTGGCGGTGAACGTCGCCATGCGAATCAGGTCCGGCGTGACGAAGCGTTCCTCCTCGGGACGCACCCACATGAGGTGCCCCTGGTGGAGCTGGAGGTAGCGGGCGTCGGCCGGCGTATAGGTATCGTACTGGGCCCGGAACGCCTTCACCGCCTCGCCGAGCTCGGGCGCCAGGACTCGCGGGTCGACGGTGCGCTCGAGGAACGCATGGAAGATGACCGGCACGAGCGGGCCCGCCTGTGCGCGCGCCCGCGGGCTCCCCGCGTCCTCGCCCTCGCGCAGCACGCAGCCGAGCGTGAAGCCCGTCTTGTAGAGGCGCTCCGGGGCACGGCCTGCCGCGCGGCAGGCGGCCGCCATCTCGCCCACCTCGTGGAGCGCGGCGGGGAGCATGGTCACGAAGTTCATCCAGCCGTCGGCGATCTCGGCCGTGAGCGCACGGGCCTTCGGCGCGAACGCCGAGACGTGCAGCGGAATCGGATGCGTGATGTCGATGAGCCCCGCCTCGGGATTGAGGAAACGGATCTTCCGCGGCGCGTCCTCGAGCCCGCACTCGACCGTGTCGCCGCGCAGCAGCGACTGAACCACCCGTACGTACTCGCGCAGGTCCGAGAGCTTCATCGGCCCGAGGCCCATCGTGTTTCGCGCCGTGAAGCCGGTGCTCACGCCGAAGACGATCCGTCCGGGCGCGAGCCGGTTGAGCGACGCGAGCCCGTTGGCGGCCACCGGCGCGATCCGGTTCGAGGGCACGAGCACACCCGTCCCGAGCACGATCCTCGAGGTCCGGGCCGCCGCGAGCGCCATCGCGACGAACACGTCGGCACACAGCATCTGCGTGTCGTAGAACCAGGCGTGAGTGAAACCCAGGCGCTCGGCACGCTCGACGGTCTTCCAGGCGTCCACGCCGGGGGCGAGGGCGATGCCGAAGTTCATGGCGCGGCACGGTAGCAGGTGTCCGGCCGTCGCGCAGCCGCAATGCGGCCATACCCGGCAGTCGCCACGGCGTCCATGCGCAGGCACCCGACGAGGCGGCCTGACGACCGGATTGCCCGATCTCCACACCTCGGCCCCGCGTACTCTGCACCGGCATCCCCTTTGCTCTCCCCGGGGGAGCCTCCAACTTTCGTGGGATGACACGGCCGGTCGCCAAGAACGTCTCCATCACCTTTGCAACGAGCCTGCTCTCGAGCGGCGCGACGGCGATCGGTGCCCTCGTCGTGGCGAACGCGCTCGGCGCCCGCGGCGCCGGCCTGTTCACGCTCGCGCGGGTCGTGCCAACGGTGGTTGCGAGCGTGCTCGGTGCCGGGATCACGATCGCGAACCCCTACTTCATCGGAGGACGGCGGCACTCCGTTCAGGCGATCGCAGAGACCAACGTTCTGCTCGGGCTGGCGTTCGGCCTGGTGGGGCTGGGCGCCTGGATCCTCGGCGCGCCCCTCCTGATGACGCACTTCTACCGGCAGGTAGCGGCGTGGCCGGTGCTGGTCCTCGGCGCCTCGGTGCCGATCCTCCTCGTGCGAAACTACCTGAACGCGATCCAGCAAGGGCTCCAGGCGTTCACCGAGGCCAATCTCGTGCTCTTCGTGGAAGATCTCGCCGGAACGCTGGTGGTACTTCCGTTGCTCTGGACGTCCCCCCCCGCAGGGACCACCGAGCGCCTCGTCATCCTCGCCCCTCTCGTCGGAGCCACCGTCAGCCTCATCGTGGCGGTCTGTGACCTCACCCGGCGCGGGATCCGGCTCCTGCCGCGTCTCCGCTGGACACTCGGCGTCGAGATGCTGCGCTTCGGCATCAAGGGATACCTCGCCCGCCTCGCGAACACGCTCAGCTGGCGGCTCGACATGATGATCCTCTCGACGCTCGGAAGCGCGGAAGCGGTGGGCTACTACGCGGTGGCAACGAAGGTTGCGGAGACCGTGCGGCCGCTCTCGGGAAGTCTCAACTTCGTCCTCCGTCCCGTGTTCGCGAGCCTTCCCGCCGGGGAGGCCCGCACGCAAGGGGTGCGCCTCCTCCGGTCGTTCTTCGCCGTCAACCTCCTCGCCGTCGCGGCGCTCTGGCTCGCCTGCGGGATCGTCGTCGACCGGCTCTTCGGTGCCGAATTCGCGGCCGCCATTCCGGCCTGCCGCATCCTGCTCGTCGGCCTGATCGGCTTCGGCGTCGACGGTGTGCTGAACGGGTTCAACGTCGGTATCGGCCGCCCCGAGTTCAACGCCTATGCCGCGGCCGTGGGCCTCGCCATCACCCTGGCGGGCGACCTGACCCTCATCACGCGCTATGGCTTGACGGGCGCCGCCGTGACCTCGGCCGCCGCCTACACCGCCAAGGCGCTGGCCCTGGGGGCCATCTTCGTCTTCGCGGCCGACCGGAGTCGCGCCGACGAGCAGGGCATCGCGGTCGGCCGCATCGCCGCCTGAGATTGAGAGGCGCGCCCCGCGCGGGTTAGAGTCCGCGATGGTGGAGGAGACGAGCGGCCCGGACCTCGACCTCAAGTCCCGGCGGAACGTCCAGGACCCCTTCCCCGTCTATGCCTGGCTCCGCGATCACGAGCCGGTGCACTGGAGCGAGAGCCTCAACGCCTGGGCGGTCACTCGCTACGACGACGTCGTCGAGCTGCTGAACCGCCCCGCGACGTTCTCCTCGGACCGCTTCCGCCGGATCGACGAGCGGTACGCGAGCCAGCGGCCCGCGGTGCGGGCGGTCGCAGAGATCCTGGGAAACTGGCTCGTCTTCCGGGACCCTCCGGATCACGACCGCCTGCGGGGCCTCGTCCAGAGCTCGTTCACCCCGAAGCATCTCGAGTCGAGCCGCGACCGGATCCAGCGGACCGCCGACGCGCTTCTCGACGCCGTCGTCGCCCGCGGCGCGATGGACTTCATCCGGGAGCTCGCCTTCCCGCTCCCCGCGATCGTCATCGCCGGGCTGATGGGTGCGCCGGAGGAGGACATCGAGCCGATCAAGACATGGTCGGATCGACTCGCCTCCTACCTCGGCGGGGCGGTCGACGCGCGCGACAACTTCGCCGAGGCGAGCGCCGGCGTGGCGGCGCTGGTCGACTACTTCCGCACCCTCCTCGCCGAGCGCGAGCGCCGCCCGCACGACGACCTGATGAGCCTCATGCTGCGCGCCGAGCACGAGGGCGACCACCTGACCCGCGACGAGGTGGTGGCGAACTGCGTCCTCCTCCTCTTCGCCGGCCACGAGACGACCACGAACCTGCTCGGCAACGGCCTCTTCCACCTGCTCCGCCACCCCGCGCAGGCCGCGCTGCTGCGCGCCGACCCGTCGCTCCTCCATCACGCCGTCGAGGAGCTCTTGCGGTACGACGGCCCGGTGCCCGCCACCGTGAAGATCGCCACCGAGGACGTCCCCTGGCGCGGCCGGACGATTCGTCGCGGCGACATCGTCGTCCCGTTTCTGGCGTCCGCCAACCGCGACCCGCGGCAGTTCCTCGATCCCGACACGCTCGACGTGCGCCGGCAACCCGAGCGCCACCTGGCATTCGCCTGGGGCATCCACTTCTGTCTCGGAGCCTGGCTCGCGCGCCTCGAAGCGCGCGTCGTGCTCGACACCGCGTTCCGGCGCCTGCCCGATCTGGCGCTCGCACCCGGGGAGCCGCGCTGGAAGCCGATGCTCTTCCTGCGGGGACTCGAGTCGCTGCCGCTCGAGTGGGGGTCCCGATGAAGGCCGCGGTGATGCGTGCCGTCGGCGAGCCTCTCGGCGTCGAGGAGATCCACATCGACGCGCCGGGACCGCGCGAGGTCCTCGTCCGGACCGCCGCCACGGGAGTCTGCCACAGCGACCTCCACGTCCTCGAAGGATCGCTGCCGAACCCGCTCCCGACCGTCCTCGGCCACGAGCCCGCGGGCGTCGTCGAGGCCGTGGGCAGCGAGGTGCGCCACGTGGCGCCCGGTGACCACGTGATCGGCTGCCTCTCGGCGTTCTGCGGCACGTGCGAGTACTGCGTGGCCGGTCGCCCGAACCTCTGCGAGGGGGAGGCGACCATGCGCCGCCCGGGCGAGCCGCCCCGTCTCTCGCGGGACGGCGAGCCGATCGTCCAGTTCGTGCACCTGAGCGCCTTCGCCGAGCGCATGCTGGTGCACGAGAACGCGCTGGTCCGGATCCGTCGCGACGTCCCGCTCGACCGCGTGGCGCTGATCGGTTGCGGCGTCACCACCGGGCTCGGCGCCGTCTTCAACACGGCGCGGGTGCGCGCGGGGCGGACCGCGGCCGTCATCGGCTGCGGCGGTATCGGCCTCTCGGTCGTCCAGGGCTGCCGCATCGCAGGCGCGGGGCGCATCGTCGCGGTCGACACGGCGGCCTGGAAGCTGGACCTCGCGACGCGTCTCGGGGCGACGGACGTGGTCAACGCCGCGGAGGGAAACCCCGTACCCACGGTCGCCGAACTGACCTCGGGCGGCGTCGATTACGCCTTCGAGGCGATCGGCACGCCGGCGACGATCCGCCAGGCGGTGCGCATGACGCGCAAGGGCGGCACGATGGTCATGATCGGCGTGGTGCCGCAGGGGACCAACGTGGAGCTTCCGGGTGCGGACATCGTGCTCCGCGAGAAGACGATCCTCGGCTGCATGATGGGTTCGAACCGCTTCCGCGTCGACATGCCGCGTTACGTCGAGCTGTACCGGAGCGGGCAGCTCCGCCTCGACGAGATGATCTCGGCGCGACTGCCGCTCGAGCGGGTGAATGACGCCTTCGAGGCGATGCGACGCGGGACGGCGGCGCGCAGCGTGATCGTGTTCGACTAGACGTCAGCCCGCGTCGATCGCGGCCGCGATGCCGTCGAAAAACCGCCACCAGAGTTCGAGCGAACGCGCGACGGCGCGCCGCACGTCGGCCTGGAGCGCCGGCGTGGTCGCCAGGCGGACGACGACGTGGTCGCCGATCGCGCTGTGCTCGCGGTCCGCCTGCTCGTGCACGTCCCAGAAGGCCACCTGGGCGGGCGTACAGCCGTAGTGCCGCTCGAGCGCCCGCGCGAAGGGGCCGAACGCACCCGGCACCTGCCCCTCCGCCGCCAGGTTCGTCGCGGCGGCGCCCTCGATGAACGGATGCTGCGTGGTCGAGCGCTCGAACCAGTCGATGAGCGCCGCCGTCGCGGGGAGCGGCACGCCGTTCACCATCGCGTCGCGCGGCACCCCCACGCCCTCTCCGAAACGGACGAAGAGCTCGGGATGGGAAACGTTGCAGCCCGAGATGCGGCCGGTCTCCTCCTCGTAAAGGCTCTCCGCGAGCTCGACCCGTTCCCGGGTGTCGGGGCAGCTCGTGTGCAGCGCGCTCACGGCGCGCGGAAACTCGCGCACCTGGAGGAAGAACTGCACGGCGAAGGGACCGAGCGAGGATCGAGGGAGCCGTCCGTCGGCGATGCGGAGCCAGAGCGGGTGGCGACCGAAGGCCCGGCCGCCGTCGATCACCGCCCGCAGCTCCTGGACGAATGCGGTTTCTTCCGTCAGGTGATGACGCTCCGGATGACCTCGCCCGCCTCCATCGCCCGGAAAGCATCGTTCACGTCCTCGAGCGTGATCGTCTTCGAGACCATCGACGACGTGTCGAGGCGCTCGGTTTCGATGAGCTCGACGAAGCGCGGGAAGTCGCGCCGCACCTGGGCCGAGCCGTACTTGCAGCCCTTCACGGTCTTCTCCTCGAAGAAGATGCCGAACGCGGGCAGGGAGAACTGCGCGTCGAAGCGCGCCATGCCGACGATGATGACCTCGCCGCCGCGACGCGCCAGGTTGTAGGTGGTGAGGATGGTTTCCGGGAGCCCGATCACCTCGAAGGCATAGTCCGCGCCGCGCCCGCCGGTGAGCGCCTTCACCTGCTCCACCGCGTCGCCCTTCGTGGGATCGATCACGTCCGTCGCGCCGAGCCGCTTCGCGGTCTTCCGCTTCAGCTCCTGCGGGTCGATCGCGATGATGCGCGCCGCGCCGGCGATGCGCGCACCCTGGATGACCGCCTGGCCCACCCCGCCGCAGCCGAGCACCGCGACGCTGGAACCCGGCTTCACCTTCGCCGTGTTCAGCGCCGCGCCGACGCCCGTCGTGACGCCGCACCCGATGAGCGCGAGCTGCGCGTCCGGCAGGTCGGTCGCGACCTTCACCACCGACGACTCGTCGACGGTCATCACGTCGGCGAACGTGCCGAGGCCGGTCATGCAGAAGTAAGGCGTGCCGTCCGGCCGGGTCCCGCGCATCTGCATCGAGACCTCGGATTCGCGCTCGCACAGCTCGGTCTGCTCGCGCAGGCAATGCCAGCAGGCGCCGCAGGCGGGCACGAACGACGCGATCACGCGGTCGCCCTTCTGCACGCGCGACACCTCGGGCCCGACCTCGACGACCCGTCCCGCGCCCTCGTGGCCGAGCACCATGCCCGGCGGGACCGGGACGTAGCCGCGCATGATGGACAGGTCCGAGTGGCAGACGCCGCTCGCTCCGACCTCGACGATGACGTCGCGCGGGCCGGGCGGATTGGGCTTCACCCGCTCGAGGGACAGCTTGGTGTTCTCTCCGACGTAGATGGCAGCTTTCATTGGGGCCTCCGATCGTGGGACGTGATGGTCGGCCTCAGTAGCGCGTCTCGGCGTCGAGAGGAAGGCCCGATGGTCAGTAGCCCGCCGACGACGTCTCGGGGGTCGTGGCGAGATAGCCGCGCACCGTCTCCCGCGCGAACGCGCGCGCCGCCCGAGGATCGAACGGCTCGCCCTCGTACAGCCGCTCGGCGTAGTCGAAGAGCGGCGTGAAGAGCTGGCCCTGGTCGGGCGCGGCGCGCAGCGTGAAACGATCGTGCGACGCGATGATCTCCCGCCAGGCGTCGCGCACCGCGTCCCAGAAGGGCTCGGTGCGCGCACGGTACCGCTGCGCGGCCGAGTCGTCGAAGTGGGCGAGCCGCTCGTAGCGGTTGAGCCCGACCTCCGCGGCCAGCACCGGGTCGGGCGGGACCGGCCGACCGTGCTCGTCGAGCGCGACCTTCAAGTTGTCCTCCTGCTGGATCCAGCCCGTCGGGACGATCGTGTGGCGGTTCGACCCGATCAGGACCTGGTAGTCCTTCCGTACCGAGAACTCGCGCCGCGGCAGCGGGCGCCACGTCGTCGAGCTGCGCCACGTCGACACGTTCTCGAAGTGCTCCCACCGCCCGTACGCCTGGTAGCGCGGCGAGTCGTCGACCTGGAAGACGGCCTGGGTCCACGTACCCTTCACCTGCGCCGCCCCCAAGCGCTCCTTCGCCCAGGTGTTGTTGCCTCGGTAGGTGAGGAGCTCGCGATCCTCGTAGCGCCAGTCCTGTCGCCAGTGCTTGACGACGAACGGGCCCTGCACCTCGCCGTCCTTGGCCTGGACGAACATCACGAGGAGGTGCTGGAGGCGCAGGAAGCGGGGCTCGTCGCGCGCAACGTACACGACCTCCGTCCCCCACGACTGGTACGGACGATCGGGCTCGAAGCCGGGCCGGAAGCCGGCGACCTCCAGGAAGTCGAAGCTCGCGCGATACGTGCCCGCCATGGCGCGGATCGCCCGGCGATCGCGCTCGAGCCGGTCGAGCCCGGGCTCCCGTAGCGCCTCCCACGCCGCACCGGGAGTGGTGTCGAGCTCGACCGGCGCCCCCGGCGTCGTGCCTCCGCGCGGCGCCACCCTCTCCCCTTCGCGGAAGGGCCAGGCGAAGGTGAACTGCCGGCTGCGCGGCGCCGTCTCCGGACGGGAGCGGTGGGGAAGCACTCCACACCCGAGAGTCGCGATCAGCGCGACGATCGGTCCGAGCGCGGCGCCGCGGTTCATCCACCCCTCGTGGGGAGAAGGCGCGCGCGAGTCAAGCCCTCGAACGGACCCCGTCAGGGTAGCAGCTCGAGGAGGTCCGCGAGGCGCCGGATGCGCCGGCAGTCGGCGGCTCCCGGGTAGTCGCCGAGCGGATCGATGAGCGCCGCCGCGAGGCCGGCGCCGCGCGCCCCGAGCACGTCGATCGCGAAGACGTCGCCGACGTAGAGCGTCGTGGCGGGCTCGGCGCCCATCCGCTCGAGGGCGATGCGGAAGATCGCCGGATCCGGCTTCTCTACGCCGACCACATGCGAATCGACGACGGTCGCGAAGTGCGGCCGTAGACCGGCACGGACGAGGTCGTCCTCCACACGGCCGTCGCCGTTCGACACGACGCCGAGCGCGTAGCCACGCGCGCGAAGCGCGTCCAGCACGGCGGGGGTATCGGGCTCCATGACACGCCAGAGGCAGCGCGCCCGGTTGTGCGCCTGCAGGACGTCGAGGATCCGCGCCGCGGCGTTCGGCGGCACGCCGACGGCTTCCAGCACGATCGCGAAGTAGGATGGCCGTCGCGCGGCGTCATCGCGCCAGAGAACGAACTCGAGCGAGCCATTCGCCGTGAGCGCGCGATCGATCGCCGCCTTGGCGCCGTACTCCGCGACGCGGAGCACGGCCGGCTCGACCGGATGGCCGTGCTCCGCCAGCACATCGGCGATGAACGCGTAGTCGAGGTGGAAGAGCGTGTTCCCGACGTCGAAGAGGACCGTCCGCACCGTACCTACTTCAACAATACGAACAACCCGCGTTGGCTTTCGATGTCGTTGTTCTGGCCGGAGCCGTCGTGCGTTTCGGTGAACACGAGAAACCTTCCGTCCGGGCTCGCGAAGCCGGAGATCGTGCCCTGCGACCCGACAACGGTCACCCCGCCCGTCCCGGTCACGCTGTAGGTCGTGTTCGGCGATTCCGTCTTCGAGTTCTGACTCGCGGCATTCCCCGGACAGAAGCCGCCGCCGCATCCCGTGCTGACGCGTACCTGGCGGCCGGCGAGATTCCCGACGATCGTGCCGTTGCCGTCCAGGTTCACGATGCCGCTCTGGCCCTGCAGGCTGCGCGAGGAGGGCCCGAGGCCGAACTCGTAGGACACGAAGCCGTACGATCCGTTCAGGCTGGCGTTGGTCATCCCGCTGCCCTGCTTCACGCCGACCACGATGCCGGCGTCGCCGTTGCCGACGGGATCTCCGTCGACGAAGGCGAACAGGTCGCCATCCGCGCTCACGGCGCCCGGATGCGCCACCTCGCCGCTCGGGGAAACCGTCAGGACGCCCGTCGCGTCGACCGACACCGGCGCGCTGAAGCTGGCCCCGGTGGTGCTGCCGCTCACCGTCTCGGTGTAGGAGCAACTCGCCCCACCGTTGCAGGTGATGTCCTTGGACAAGGCGTTCTTGCTGTTGGTCCCGCTGACGGTGCCGGCGGAGATCGTCATCGGATCGTTGATTTGCGTGCTCGCGCCTCCGAGGTTGAAAGGAACGCCCTGCGCCACGGTGAACGTGTCGTTCAAGCTCCCGTCGAGCTGGACCCCGTGATAGCCGCCATTGACCGTGGGTGCGCTGCTGGCCTGCTTGAAGGCGACGATCAGCCCATCGCTTGCCGCCAGCACGATGACGTTGCCGGACGAGTCGTAGAACCCGAGCGCCCCCTGCTGCCCGTTCGAGGGCTGGAACAGGATCTGCTTTCCGCCCAGCAGGCTGACTGTGCCGCCGCCGCTCTTGGTCGCGCTGGACGTGTTCCGCGTGAACGAGCGGCCGCACGGCGTGTTTGCGTTGGCCGCACAGACCTCGCTGAGATTTGCCGACGACTGGGGGCCGATATGCGAGTACGTCTTCGCCGAGACGTCGACGTCGAGCGTGCCCGTTTGCTGATCCAGGCTGAGGCCGCTGCCGGTGTCATCCGCGTCGAAGCTCACGAAATTGTAGGTGCCGCCCAGGCCCTGAGGCACCGACGCCTCACCGGGCGTGGCTGCGTTCCTGAGATCGTCCCGGATTTCCGGATCGATCGCGTTGGTGATGTTGGTGATGGTGTCTTGGATGGTCGCGCCAATAAGGCTCGGGTCCTGCGCCAGCGCGTTCACTTTTGCGATGATCGCGTTGATCTCGCCCGGCGTGTAATTGGCCAGCGCGCTGGCATTGCTCGCGACCGCCGCGATCAACGCCCGCGTCGCATATTCCGAGATCGGCGACAGGTTCAGGACGGTCTGCGTTGCCGGGCAGCCTTGCTGGCCGGGGCTGCCGACCGGAGCCGGTGTGGCGGAGTTGCTGGCCTGGATCAGCAGGTTGCTGCCGAGGTTGGTACCCGGCGGCAGGGTCA
>VBLD01000330.1 GCA_005879205.1 Deltaproteobacteria bacterium | reverse complement strand
CACCCGGCATGCCGAGGCAGACAGGGCACACGTTGGTGTTCGGCGCGCCGCCGAAGGCCGCCGAGCAGCGGCAGAAGATCTTCGAGCGCGTGAGCAGCTCGGCGTGAACCTCGAGGCCGATGACCGTCTCGATCTCGCTCATAATCGCGGCCGCTTCCCGTGCCACTCGGTCGCGCGCTCGTAGGCGGCGCCGACGCGCAGCACGGTCTCCTCGTCGAAGGGCCGGCCGATCACCTGGAGCCCGATCGGCAGGCCCGCGCCATCGAAGCCGCAGGGCAGGGCGAGGCTCGGAAGGCCCGCCAGGTTGACCGAGATCGTGAAGATGTCCGACAGGTACATGGTGAGCGGGTCGGCAACTTTCTCGCCGAGGCGAAAGGCCGTCGTGGGAGCCACCGGCGTCACCAGCGCCTCGCAGCGCTGGAAGGCCTGCTCGAAGTCCCGCCGGATGAGCGTCCGGACCTGCTGGGCCTTCAGATAGTAGGCGTCGTAGTAGCCCGCCGACAGCGCGTACGTCCCGAGCATGATCCGCCGCTTCACCTCGGTGCCGAAGCCCGCGGCGCGCGACGTCTCGTACATGGCGCCGAGCGAGTCGGCCGGCGCGCGAAGCCCGTAGCGGATGCCGTCGTAACGGGCGAGGTTGGACGACGCCTCCGCGGTGGCGATCAGATAGTAGGTGGCGATCGCGTACTCCGTGTGCGGCAGCGACACGGGCTCCACGACGGCACCCAGCCGCTCGAGCTCGCGGACCGCCGCGCGGACGCCGGCCTCGACCTCCGGCTGCATCCCCTCGACGAAGTACTCGCGCGGCAGCCCGAGGCGGAGGCCGAGAACGCCCTGCTCGAGCACGGCGCCGTACGCCGGCACGGGCCGCGGAGAGGCGGTCGAGTCGGCCGCATCGTGGCCGGCGATCGCCTGGAGCATGAGGGCCGTGTCGGCGACGTCGCGCGCGAGCGGCCCCACCTGGTCGAGCGACGAGGCGTAGGCGATCACCCCGTAGCGCGACACGCGGCCGTAGGTGGGCTTCAGCCCCACCACGCCGCAGAACGCCGCCGGCAGCCGGACCGAGCCGCCCGTGTCGGTGCCGAGCGCGGCGTGGCACTCGCCGGCCGCGACCGCGGCGCCCGAGCCGCCCGACGACCCGCCCGGCACGCGGCTCCCGTCCCACGGGTTGCGCGTCGTGCCGAGCGCGGAATTCTCGGTCGACGAGCCCATCGCGAACTCGTCGCAGTTGAGCTTGCCGACGACGACCGCGCCGGCGGCCCTGAGGCGTGCGGTGACGGTCGCGTCGTACGCCGGCACGAAGCGCTCGAGGATGCGCGAGGCGGCGGTCGTGCGCACGCCCTTCGTGCAGATCATGTCCTTGATCCCCACCGGCACGCCGGCGAGCGGACCCGGGTCCTCGCCGGCAGCGACGCGCCGGTCGATCGCCTGGGCGGCGGCGAGCGCCTCGGCCTCGGTGACGGTGAGGAAGGCACCCACCGCCGGCTCGACGGCCGCGATGCGCTCGAGCGCGGCGCGCACCAGCTCGACGGAGGACGTCTCGCGGCGGCGGACGCGGGCCGCGGCATCACGGAGAGAGAGCTCGTGGAGCGCCGTCATTCGATGGTCTATTCGATGATTTTGGGCACCTTGAAGAAGCGCCCGTCCCGCGCCGGGGCGTTGGCGAGCGACTCGTCGCCCGCCGGCGGGTTCTCGACCGTGTCGGGGCGGAGGAAGGCGCCGAAGTCCTCGACGTGCGCCGTCGGCGCGACGGTGCTCGTGTCGATCGCCGACAGGCGCGCGAAGGCCTCGAGGATGTGGTCGAGGTCGCCCGTGAGGCGCTCCTCTTCCTCCGGCGCGAGACGCAGCCGGGCCAGGGCCGCGACGCGCCGCACCTGCTCGCGCGTGATCGCCACGAACCGCGTACGTAGCGCACGGTCCGGGGACGCGCAACGGAGACGGGCGCGGTTGCGACGCCGTCATGCGCCGAGTAATCTCGCCGCCCGTGGATGGGCGGGGGGAGCTCGGGCGGCGCGGGGAGGCGGTGGCCGAGGAGTTCCTGCGTGCCTGCCGCTACACGATCGTGGCCCGGAACTACCGCTGCCGCGCCGGCGAGATCGACCTGGTCGCCCTCGACGGCGACGTGCTCGTCTTCGTCGAGGTGAGGAGCCGTCGCGGCGCCGTCGCCGGCACCCCGCTCGAATCGGTGGTCGGCCGCAAGCAGGCGCAGGTGGTGCGCGTCGCACGCCACTTCCTCGCGGCGCGCGGCTGGCACGATCGCGACGCGCGCTTCGACGTGGTGGGGATCCGCTTCGACGCCGACCCGCCGGCCGTCGAGCACGTGCGCGGCGCCTTCGATGCTTGACATCCGTCTGATCCGCGCCGAGCCGGACCGCGTGAAGGCGGAGCTCGCCAAGGTGGGCTTCCAAGCCTCGCAGGTGGATGCGCTCCTCGAGGCCGACCGGCGGCGCCGCGAGGCGCTGCACGCGGTCGAGCAGCTCCGCGCCGAGCGGACGGCGTCTTCCAAAGCGATCCGCGACCTCACCGACCCGGCGGAGCGCGAGCGAGCGATCGCAGCCCAGCGGACGGTCGGCGAGCGGATCGCAGCGGCTGAAGAGTCGGCGGAAGTGGGCGAGGAGGAGTTCAGCAGGGCGATGCTCGAGGTGCCGAACCTGCCGCACCCCGACGTCCCGGTCGGACCCGATGAATCCGCCAACCTCGTCGTCCGCACCGAGGGCACGGTGTCGACCTTCGACTTCCCGGTGCTGCCCCACTGGGAGCTCGGCCCGAAGCTCGGCCTCATCGACTTCGAGCGCGGCGTGAAGATCTCCGGCACGCGCTTCTACGTGCTGCGCGGCGCCGCCGCGCGGCTCCAGCGCGGGCTCATCG
>VBLD01000324.1:8680-9239 GCA_005879205.1 Deltaproteobacteria bacterium | reverse complement strand
AGGCGGCGCTCTTCGCGGTTGCTGTCGTTCTCGTGCAGGGAACGTTGGTCGCCGCTGCGCATGCTACCGCGTCTGCTCGCGTCGCCTGGTGCTGCGCCGCCGTCTGTCACCATGCACCGCCCGTAAGCGCGCCGCGATGCTGCTGTGCGCGTGCAGAAGCGCCCGACACGGCTGTCATTTCCTCCATATGGCAACCTGCTCCATTCCTTGGACCTGTCGTCGTGTGGCCGACCGCGACGTTTGGCCGTTCCGGCATGCGGCAGGGCATCCGCGTCGCGGAGCCACATGCACGCTCGGCACCGTTGTTTCTCCTTACCCGCTCGCTACGGCTGTAGCTTCTCGATCCTCGCCGGCATCGAAACGGCGGCCGGGGCCACGAGAGCATCGGCAGCCACCGGGATGAACGTCCGAGCATCGAAGGGAGATTCAACCATGAAAACCGTCATCATGAGCGCTGCGGCCCTCGTACTCATGTTCCAGCTGGCCATCGAGAGCAGACCAAAAGCACGGCTGGGTGAGCTGCGCGCGACGAGCGACCGCCTGGCTCGCGCGGCCGACC
>VBLD01000324.1:5324-8669 GCA_005879205.1 Deltaproteobacteria bacterium | reverse complement strand
CGCCACCTTATGCTCCAGGAGCGTCAGCACGTGAACGGGCTAATTGACAGCCTGGAGAACGGCCAGCACGTGGATCCGGCAGAAATCGACCGAGCGCTTCAACGCGCTGAGCAGCCGCTTCCGTAAGCGCTACTAGCTCGCGCGTATACGATGCCCGTGTCGGGCGAGGAGGCTGTTACCGGCGGCCTCCTCGCGTAGACACGAGCCGAGCGCCTCGTCTGCCCGGCGCAATTCAGCGATGGCCGCTGCGCTGTCACTGCGGGCGAGATATGCACGCGCGATGCGGAGATGCGCCGGGTATTGCGGGCATCGGTCAGCGAGGGCCTCGCCTGCCATCGAGCGGCCGGCGGTGACGCTCACGATCCCGAGAGCCGCAATGCCGAGTACGATCGCATGTCGGACCATGGCGGATGGACGAAGCAATGGATGTGCCCGCAGTACCGGCCAAGTGAGTCTACCGACGACCGCCGGCCTGAGCGGTGGCCTGCCCGAGCTGCGGGCATCACATGCTCAAGGACGCGGCACTCTACTGCTTCATCTTGGCCGCTTCACGCTCGGCCTTCGCCAGTGCCTCGAACTCGTCCGCCATCGCCGTGAAGGACTTCACCAGCGAATCGCAATGCTGGTCGAAGTGGAGCTTCTCGATCAGAGGGCCGCCCGCCTTGCTGTACGCGTCGGCGATCTTCTTGTGCTCTTCGGCTTTCGCCCTGGCCGCCTTGGCTTCCCGCTCGTAATGCGCCGCGAGCTTCTCGTGCTCGGCCGGTGTCTTCGCCTCCATGATCATGTCGGGCATGGACATCTGTTGCTTTGCGAAGGCGCGGATGGTCGGCAGGTTGAGGAAAATCAGCAGCGCACCGAGAAGCGCACCGAGAGCTGGTTTCGACCTTCCCATTCGAGTGCCCTCCAATCTGTGAACGTCCAGGCTCAGTTGAAGATGTAGGTGACGGCGAGGCCGAGGATGTCCTGGCCGCTCGTGAACTTCGTGATCGGATTCGGGCCCGTGGGGCCGTTGACGGTCCCGGGGCTGTCGGCGGGGAAGAAGTTCCCCTTCGCCGATTCGTCGTGCCGGTACTCGACCTGGCCGTAGAGATGCTGGGTGATGAGGTATTTGCCCGTGACCGTCGCCTCGTAGAGCGACTGCGCAACACCCGTGCGCGTGCCGCCGTGATCCTCGAACCACTCGCCACGGACGGCGGCCGAGGCGCGATCCGTGAAGGCGTAGTTGGCGACCGCGGCGAAGCCCTGCCAGAGCGCGGCTTCATTTCCCGCCGCGGCCGCGTCCTCGTGCCCCCAATCGTAGTTGAGCAGCAAGGTGAGTGCCGAGGTCGGCTTGACGGTCGCCACAAAGTCGGCGACGCCGCGCTTGTTGCCGGTCTTGTTCGTCTGCGTCGGCCCCCAGATGCCGTTCGCGGCTAAGGTGACCTTGTCGTTCACGGTATAGGTGAGGTTGCCGATCCCGCTCCAGCCCCGGTTGTTACTCTGCACCTCGTCCCATCCCTCTATGGGGCCCGCCGTGACGGAGAGTTTTTCGCTGATCGGATAGGAGACCAGTGCGCCGGTGTGGGTAAACGGGATCGCGAAGCTGAATAGATACGATCGACTGTAATTGTAGTTCGACCAGGGCTCGATGACTTCGGCGCCGAGGAGTGTCACGAACTTGCCGCCCTTCAGCGTGAGGCCCTTCAGGAAGGAAGGTCCGTCATCGGGCACGGCCCACGTGAGGTACGCCTCCTGGACCTCGAAGTCATTGGTCTCGAACGTGTCGCCGTGCTTGACGGCGCCGTTCCCATTCCAGTCCGCCTTGACGTCGCGCGCCACCTTCCCCGCGTCGAGCTTGAGGCCCATGCCCGGAATGAACCACCCTTCGCTAGGACGTGATACGGCGAGTTGCCCGATGGCGGGGACGCCGTCGTTGTGATGCTCCAGCGAGTGGCCTGCGATCAGACTTCCCGAACGCGGGTTGTTGAAGTCCCACGTGTAGGCCTCGGTGAGCCCAGCACCGACGTGAAACTTGGTCGCGTCCTCGACCTGCTTCTGGGTGCCCGTGATGCCGTTGTCCTCGAAGTCGCGCAGCGGGTCCAGGAAGGAGTCCCACTGGCCTCGGGTGGGATCGGGAGGCGGGGCCGCCTCGCCCGCCGCTGCCTCTTCCGCCCGGACCACTCCGGGGCTTCCGGTCCACGTCGCCACCGCCGCGGCCAGCAGACACACGAGCGTCGTTCTCGAACGCATGACTACCCCCTTCCGGTACTCGGCCTGACCCACCGGCACGCAAGGCACGTGCCACGCCGCCTGCGGGCTTACTGATTTCGCAGCTTCATAGCCTACAGGGAGGCGGCGCTCAAACATCGGGCACGGGCCGCTCAAAAAGGCGGCGCCGGCACCTTCCCGCGGCTTCAGGCTGGCCGGCGGGGGATCAGGACCCGGCGCCGCAGCGACAGCACCCGCTCGCCCCGCTGGTTGAGGGCGCGGGTCTCGAGGTACACGACGCCGCGGTCGCTCTTCGTCGTCGAGGGCTTGACCTCGAGGATCTCGGACTCAGCGTACAGCGTGTCGCCGTGGAAGGTCGGGGCCAAGTGCAGGATCTTCTCGTACTCGAGGTTGGCGATCGCGTTCTCGCTGACGTCGCGCACGCTCATGCCGACGGCCAGCGCGAAGACGAGCGTGCCGTTGACGAGGCAGCGGCCGTGCTCGCTCTGGCTCGCGAAGTGCTCGTCGAGGTGCAGCGGGTTGGTGTTCATCGTGAGCAGCGTGAACCAGGTGTCGTCGAAGTCGCGGATGGTGCGCCCCGGCCAGTGCTTGATGACCTCGCCCGCGCGGAAGTCTTCGAAGTAGCGCCCCATGCCGCGAGCTTATCCGGGATCGCCTCCGAGCGCGTCAAGGTGATCGTGCCTCCGAAGCCGCGCTTGACCCCGCGACGGACGCGCGCTACACGCGCCCCCGACGTCGACGGGTGAGGGAAGGGGGTGCAAAGCCCCCGCTGCCCCGCAGCTGTAAGGGGGGACGACCCCGGTCACAGCCACTGCCCCTCGGGGTGGGAAGGGACCGGGCGAGGACGATCCCCGAGCCAGAAGACCTGCCCGGCCGACGCCAGCGGAATGCCTTCCGTGGGGGAAGGAGCTGGAGAGAGCCGCCGCCCTGTTCGCGCTCGCAATCGCCGCCACCACCACGTCGGCCGGCGCCGCCGAGCAGCGTCTCGGTGAGGTGGTCGTCACCGCGCCGTCGGTTTCGGAACCGAGGGCCGCCGGGGATCCGACCGCTTTCGCCACCGTGATCGAGACGGCGGCCGCGCCGACCGAGGTGAAGACGCTGACCGAGGCGCTCGCCGATGCGGTCGGCGTGCAGGTC
>VBLD01000324.1:0-5309 GCA_005879205.1 Deltaproteobacteria bacterium | reverse complement strand
CGGCGGTCTCGGCGACTTCAGCACGGTCTCGATCCGCGGCTCGTCGGCGGGGCAGGTGCAGGTCTACCTCGACGGTGTGCCGCTCAGCCGGGCCGAGAACGAGGTGGTGAACCTCGCCGACCTCCCGCTCGACGCCGTCGACCACGTCGAGGTCTATCGCGGCACCACGCCCCTCGCCTTCGCGCAGTCGGGGCCGGGCGGGGTGGTGAACGTCGTCACCCGGCAGCCGGGCGCCACGCCCGTCACCGGCGCGAGCGCGTCCTACGGCTCGTTCGAGACGCGCAAGGTGGATGTCGCCCGTGCCGCGACCGTGGGGTCGTGGGACTACCTCGCCTTCGCCCACTACCTCGGCAGCGCCGGTGATTTCGCCTTCACCAACGACCTCGGGACGACGGCGAACCCCGCCGACGACCGGACCGAACGGCGGCGGAACAACGCCTTCGACCTGGGCGACCTGACCGCGCGGCTCGGCTATCGTCCAGGCGGCCCGCTCGCCGCCGTCCTCACCACCGACAGCTTCGTGAAGGACGAGGGTGTGCCCGGCGCCGGGAGCGTGCAGGCGCGCGACGCGCAGCTCCGGACGGTCCGCCAGCTCGCGCACCTCGACGTGAAGCTCACGCCGCTCGGCGGCCTGCCGCTCGATGCCGACGCGAGCGGCTACTTCCTCTACGACCGCCAGGCGTTCATCGACCGGCGGGGCGAGGTGAGCTTCGTGCCGGTCGACCACACCGACACGACGACCGCGGGTGGCGTGCAGGCGCTCTTCCGGAGCGCCATCGGCACGCACCAGGTGCCGGGGCTGCTGCTCGCCGCGAGCGACGAGCGCTTCGCGTCGTCGGATCGCCTCGACCCGGCCGGCAACGCGCCCGACCGGAGTCGCCTGCGCACGACGCTGGCCGCCGAGGACGAGATACTGCTCGCGGCCGACCGGGTGTCGATCGTCCCGGGGCTGCGCTGGGAGGTGTTCCGCGACGATTTTCCCGGCACGCCGCGCCTCCCGGCGGCGGCACGCACGGCCGGCGTCCGCGTGCGCGACTTCCTCTCGCCCCGCCTCGGGCTCCGCCTGCAGCCGGTTCGTCCGCTCACGCTGCTCGCGAACCTCGGCCGCGGGGCGCGCGAGCCGAACCTCGAAGAGCTCTTCGGCACGCGCGGCGTCGTGATCGGGAACCCGTCGCTCAGGCCGGAGGTGGCGTTCAACCGCGACGCCGGTTTTCATCTGGCGGTACCGCCGCGCGGGCCGCTCTCGGACGCAGCCCTGGAGTACGCCTATTTCGACAACCAGGTGGACGACCTGATCGTCCTCGTCCAGAACTCGCAGCGTCTCGCGCGCCCGGAGAACGTGAGCGCGGCTTCGGTCTGCGGCCACGAAGTCGCCGTCCGGGGGCGGCTCTGGAGCCGGCTCGGTGCGGCCGTCAACTATACCCACCAGCAAGCGCGCGACGACGGCCCCGTCACCTTCCTGCGCGGCAAGGCGCTGCCCGGGCGGCCCGGCGACGAGGCGTTCGCGCACCTCGAGCTCGGTTGGTCGCCCGCCCGGCCGCTGCCGCTCGGCCGCTGGACCACGGCGCTCTGGCCCGGGCGGCTCTTCTACGAGGCGAACGTGATCGCCGACGACTTCCTCGATCGCGCCAACGTCCGGCGCGTTTCGAGTCGCGTCCTGCACGAGGTGGGGCTGGAGCTCGAGCTCCCGATTCCGGGCACGCGGCTGACCCTCGAGGCCAAGAACGTCGGCGACGACCGGATGCGCGACGTGCTCGGTTTTCCGCTGCCCGGGCGGGCGCTGTTCGCGACCGTGTCGTACGGCTTCGGCCGGCCTGCAATTGACTCCTCAGCGCCATCCCGTTAACCATCTGGAGTGCGCATGTGAAGTCCAGGTCGCTCAGCATCAGCGCCACCGAGTTCAAGGCCCGGTGCCTGTCGGTCTTCAAGAACCTCGAGACGCGACGCTACACCCGCGTGGTGGTGACCAGACGCGGGCAGCCGGTCGCGGAGGTCGTCCCGCCACGGGTCGCGCCCCCCGATCTGTGGGGTGCGCTCCGCGGCTCGGTCACGATCCGCTCCGGCGTCGACCTGACCGCGCCGGCACTCAGGGAACCCCTCGATGCCGGTCGGGGACGGCTGCACCGCTGATCCGCCGTGCTCCTGCTCGACACCTGCGCGGCGATCTGGCTCGCCAACGGCGACCCCATGTCGCCCGGGAGCCTCAGGGCGATTCGCGCGGCGACCACACGGGGAGAGGTTCTCGTCTCCCCCGTCTCCGCCTGGGAGATCGGTATGCTCGCCGCGAGACCCCGGCCGGGGGTCGTCTTTCATCCGAACCCCCAGGCCTGGTTTGCTCGACTGCTGGCCCTTCCGGGCGTCCAGCTGGCTCCGCTCACGCCCGAGGCCGGCATCGAATCGTCGTTCCTTCCGGGCAAGCCGAGTGGGGACCCGGCCGATCGGTTGCTGATCGCGACCGCCCGTGCCCTCGCGGCGTCGTTGGTCACGCGCGACCGTGGGCTCCTCAGATACGGCGCCACGGGACAGCTCCGCGTCCTCGCCTGTTGACATCCGGCCCAGGTCGTAGCGTCAACGCGTCCCGGTCGCGGCGAGGTCGCTCACGGCAGGCGGCCCGGGTCGGGCCACGCGCAGGCGGCGCTCGGTGAGAACGAAGAGCGTGACCAGGCCCGCCGCCGACACCACGTTCGCCGTCGCGATCGTCGTGAAGACCGCGCGCTCGCCGAGGCCGAGCCCATGCGTGCAGACGACGGCGGCGGCGAGCACGGCGACGACACGCGCGATCATCCATGCGAGCGGGATGGTCGCGCGCCCGAGACCCTGGAACGCGAACGCAATCACCATGCTGACCCCGACGAAGGGGTACGACGGGCC
Source organism: Deltaproteobacteria bacterium (assembly GCA_005879205.1). Lineage (GTDB taxonomy): Bacteria > Desulfobacterota > Binatia > DP-6 > DP-6 > DP-3. The sequence goes on along the minus strand of VBLD01000324.1, from coordinate 2,438 downwards.
GATGATGCGGAAATACTGGGTACCGACGGCATGAATGCCGGCGTCGTCGGTGAACAACCCGAGCCAGAGCGCGGGTCGCCAGCAGAACACGAGCCCGGGAATGCCGAGCAGCACCACCGTGATCGCCGCCGCGCGCGTCACGAAGGCGAGGACCCGGTCGTGCCGGTCGGCGCCGGTCGCCAGCCCGACCAGGGTCAGCACGGCGGCGCTGAGCCCGTAGCCGAACGACATCAGGAGAAAGTCGAGCCGCGTACCGAGGCCGTAGGCGGCGAGATCGGCCGCGCCGAGACGGGTCACCACCGCGGTGAGCGCCATCAGGCCGACGTTGCTGATCGACGTGGAGAGCGCCGCCGGGACGCCGACCCGCAGGATCTCGCGCACCGGCGCCAGCGTGAAGCGCTGCAGCCGGAACGCCGGGCGGACGAGCCCGCGGCCGCCGAGCACCCAGAACGCGCGTGGCACGGTGGCGACGAGCTGGCAGGCGAGCATGGCGAGCGCGGCGCCGACGAGGCCCCAGCCGAAACCGAACATGAAGAGAGGCGTGCAGGCCATCTGCAGGACGAGCGACGTCGTGGACCACACCGCCGGCACGCGCACGTTGCCCTCTCCCCGCATGACGCTGTCGAACATGCCGCCGAGGAAGGTGATGGCCGCGCCGCCGAAGAGCACGCGTGCGAAGAGCGTCGCGCTCGCGAGGACCGGCCCGCTGGCGCCCATGAGCCGGAACAGCGGTGCCGCGCACACCTGCAGTGCGAGCCCGAAGCCGAGACCGATCGCGACGCTCAACACGAGCGCCTGCGCCGCGAGCGCCGCCGCGTCGTTCCGGCGCCCGGCGCCCAGGGCCCGCGCCACCGCGGAGGCCGCCCCCGACCCGATGCCGCCGCCCATCGCGGTGATCGCGAGGAGCGAGACCGGGAAGACGAGCGACACGGCCCCGATCGCGTCCACGCCGAGGCGGCTCACGAAATACGTGTAGACGATGTTGGAGACGGCCGAGACGGCCATGACGACCGTCGTCGGCGCCGCGAGCCGGACGACGGCGGCGAGCGGCGTCATCGCCAGCAGCCGATCGGGCTCGGAACGAGGGGCGCCCGGCGTCTTCACGTCGTAGTCATGTCCGCTCTACGCGGGGCTGTTGCAAGGCCGCTTGAGGATATTGGTTGACTTGGCCAAGTGTCCTGGCTACCGTCGGCGCGTGGTCAAGGTCGGCATCGGCGAGCTTCGCGACAACGTGAGCCGCTACGTCCGGCGGGCCGAAAAGGGCGAAACCATCGTGATCGTAAACCGCGACCGCGAGGTCGCCGTCCTCTCGCCGTGGCGTCCCCGCACGCGACGTGCACGGCGCCTCGTCGGTTGCCTCAAGGGTACCGCACGCGTGGCGGGCGACCTGCTGGCTCCCATCGGCCGTGCGGACGAGTGGTTCCGCACGTGAGGTTCCTCCTCGACACGCATGCGTGGGTGTGGGCAGTTCTCGGCGACAGCCGGCTCGGGCGCAGCGCTCGCAAGGCGCTCGCGAGCCTCGGGCCGGGCGAGTGTGTCGGTCTGGCAGCCATCTCGCTGAAGGAGGCGGCATGGCACCTGGCTCACGGGCGGATCACGCTCACCGACGCCGGCGCGGGCTGGGCGACTTGGCTGCGCGAAGCGTCGTCGGCCCCCCGCTTGGAGGTGCTTCCGCTCAGCGTGGAGGTCGCCATCGAGTCGGAGCACTTTCCCGACTCGTTCCCGGCGGACCCGGCCGACCGGCTGATCGCGGCGACGGCGCGCGTCCATGATCTCACCCTCCTCACGGCGGACGCGGAGCTGCGCGGGCGGACGGAGCTCCGCACGCTCTGGTAGTCGTCACCGCCCGCTCGCACCGCGGGTGTTGCGGAGTGCTTCCGCGGTCAGATGAGGGCGAACGTCTCGGCGATCGCCACGTGCCGGCCTCGTAGGAGCATAGCCCGGATGAAGGCCCAAAGTTGTAACCCTCGTTAGACCCCGAGGCGGCCCACTCCGATTGCTGTCTCGCAGCTCCTACAGTCGATCCGCACCGCGTCCGCCGCCGATCGGTCGGAGAGACCCGTACCGCGCTTGTCGAACCGCACGACCCGCGCGAACCGACCGAGGCGCTCCCAGAAGCGCGCCAGCGCCGGCGTGGCGTCCGCCGGCATCAGATTGGAGATCGCGCCGGGGACGCAGATGACGCTCAGCTCGTGTGCCCCGTAGACCTGGTACGCGATCGACACGCCGTCCGTGGATTTTGTGTACCGGGTTCCCATCCACGGCCCTCGGCTGATCGCCGACAGTGCCCACGGCGGCGGTGCCAGCCAGACCCGTGCCCGCCGCCCGTCGACCGTAGCGCGGCGGCTGGTGGGGCTGGCCTGTGGGACCGCCGATCCGCGCCGGCAAGGAGGACCGCACCCGGGGGATCGCCGGTGTGCTGCCCGGTCGTGCACGAC
>VBLD01000323.1 GCA_005879205.1 Deltaproteobacteria bacterium | reverse complement strand
CAGCCTCGCCGCCACCCCGCACGCGCGCCTCCCGCTGCGGGATGCCGCAGCAACGAGGCGCGCGCGGACCGAGCTGCGACCCGCTACTTCGCCGACGCCAGCTCGTCGTCGATGACGTTCTTGAACGCCTCGAAGGGCTGCGCGCCGACGAGGAGCCGACCGTTCACCACGAAGGACGGCGTGCCGGTCACGCCGACCGAGGAGCCCTCGGCCATGTCGGCCTTCACCTTGTCGAGCGTCTTCTTGTTGTCGAAGCAGTCGTCGAACTTCGCCTGGTCGATCTTCGAGTCGGCGAGGATGGCGTGCGACTTGTCCTTCACGTTGTCGGCCGTGATGTCCTTCTGCTGCTCGAAGAGCCCCTTGTAGAGCGTCCAGAAGGCGTCCGTCTTCTGCTGCTTGGCGCACTCGGTCGCCACCGCGCCGAGCTGGGCCCAGGGGTGGAAGGGCAGCGGATAGTGCTTGTAGTAGAACTTCACCTTGTCGCCGTACTCCTTCAAGACCTGCTGCTCGATCGTGTTGTAGCCTCTCGAGCAGAACGGGCACTGGAAGTCGGAGAACTCGACCACCGTCACCTTCGCCGCGTCCGGGCCGCGCGACGGCTCGCCCTTCAAGTTGATCTTGGCCATCACCGCCTTGGAGGGGTCGACGGTCAGATCCTCGACGTCGCCGAAGACGATGTAGCGCCCGTCTCCCGAGACCATGAACGTCACCGACTTCGCGTTCGGCGGGTCCCCGACCTGGAGCTCGCCCTGCTTGGCACCCTTGATCGCCGAGTCCTTCATGTTGGCGACCGTGACCTTCTGGGCGGGGGGGAGATTCGACTTCCTCCGGTAGTACCGGATGATCTGCTCGCTGTCAGGCCCGGCCGCAGTGGCCGCCAGGACGGGGGGGCCGATCAACAGAGTACACAGCAGCCATGCTCCTCGCAGACGCATCATGTAGCCTCCTTGGGAATTGGGGGTGACACCGCGTTTGCCAGCCTGCGGGGCGCCCGTCAAGCGTTCCGTCCGACCCGCGTCGATCGTTCCTTTGAATGCCATGAGCCCAATGTCCCTCCCCGCGCCAGCGTCACCATCTCCGGGGGCTCTGCTACCGGATGACCGGGCGACGCACCGACACCGACGACATGGGCCAGGAGGCGATGCTCGAGGGCTGCCCCGACACTCGATTGGCCCGCGACGTTCCGCTCGCACGTCGTCGCGCAGCCGCCGCATGGCTCCCTGCCCGCGAACGCCCGGACGCAAGCACCGGGCCAGTACCGTTTTGAACCTGGCCGCACAGCCGTGAACGAAGCTGGTCGCGCGCCGTGACCGGGCCCGAAACCCGGCTCACCTCGTTCGGCCGCACCCGGACGGCACAAGTGCGCCCAAGTCCAGCACAGTCGGTTTTCTGTCGCCGCCGCCGGGCGCTCGCGGCAACCCGGCGGCGAGGATTTCTCGACGAGGCACGCTTTCTGCTCTTGCCGCGGGCGTAGCGGTTGGCCCGCGCATTCGTATGGGCCCGCGCCGGAAAGCCAGAGGTCATGGAGTCAGACGACGTCCGCGAATACGAAGCCTGGCTGCGCAACCGCGCGCAGGCATTGCGGCTGATGGGCGCTATCACCAAGCATCACGTCGACCGCACTCTGCAGACGAGTCGGCGCCTGTGTGCGCTGGCGGCGGCCACCCTCCGTCCTTCCCTGCTCACGGCGACCGCACGAGTTGGAGCCGCATCAGCCGAGGGTGAAGCCGAGGAGGCCCTCGAGCTCGGCGAGCGCGGCGGCGGGATTCAGTACCTTGATGGTCGTCATGCCGAGGGCCCGGGCGGCCTTCAGGTTGGCGCCGATGTCGTCGAGGAAGACGGCGGCCGCGGGGGCGACCTGGAGCTGGTCGCAGGCGTGCTGGAAGATGCGCGGGTCTGGCTTGCGCAGCCCCAGCGCCGCGGACTCGACGAACACGTCGAAGTGCGGCCGGAGCGCTCCCGTCCCTTCGTCCTCCGTGATCCAGTTGTTGGTGAGCGCCGCCGCCGCGAGCCCGTGCGCGCGGATGCGGCGGATCGCCTCGAGCATCGCCGGCCGGGGCACGGTGGCCGCGGCGACCAGCTCCATCAGGGCGCGGGCCGAGATGCAGCGTCCGGCCGCCTCGCAGTCGCGCTCGAAGGCGGGGTAGAAATCCTCGAGCTTGAGCTCGCCGCGCTCCAGCCGCGACCAGGCGCCGGCGTGGCCCGTCGCCACCACCACCCGGTTGATGAAGCCGCCCGGGATGCCGTGCGCCCGCTCGTAGGCGGCGATTGCCTCGAGCGGTGACCCGACCACGACGCCGCCGATGTCGAAGATGACGGCGCGGTAGGGCATCCGGCGACCTTAGAGCTGTCCCGCCAGCGGCGCAACGCTCGGCATGCCGTGAACACGGTATCCCTGAAGCTGGAGGACGTGGCAGGCCGCGCGCTCGTGATCCACGAGGGCGGCGACAACTACAGCGACACGCCGAAGCCTCTGGGCGGCGGCGGCGTCCGCATGGCCTGCGGCGTGATCCCCGGCGGCTCCACGCCCGCCGGCACCAGGCCCGCGAAGTAGCGCTCGACCCACCGCGAGGACCGCGCCGCTCCTGGCACGGAAAGCGGCGCTGTGCGAGGCTCGGGCGGTGCACCGCCGGCATCTGCTCGGGCTTCTCGAGTCGTACCTCGCGCGCTACCCGGAGGAGCAGTCGCGCGTCGAACGCGTCCGTCGCTTCGTCGAGACGCATGTCGACTGCTTCGAGCGCACCTGTCGCGACGGGCACGTGACGGGCTCCGCCTGGATCCTCTCTCCCGACCACCGCCACGTCCTCCTCGCCCACCACAAGAAGCTCGGCCGCTGGCTGCAGCCGGGCGGCCACGCCGACGGCGACGCCGATCCGCTGCGCGTCGCGCTCCGCGAGGCGCGCGAGGAGTCCGGCCTCACCGAGCTCGCGGTGCCGTCCGAGGAGCCGCTCGACGTCGACGTCCATCCGATCCCGGCCTCCGGGGACGAGCCGGCGCATCTGCACTACGACGTCCGGTACCTGCTCGTCGCTGCCCCGCGGCAGGAGCTTCGCCCGAGCGAGGAGTCGACCGCGCTCCAGTGGTTCGAGCGCCGGCGGCTCACGACGATCCTCACCGAGAAGAGCCTGCTCCGCATGGAGCGAAAGACGCGCGCCGTCCTGGCGGCGCAGCGCTGACCGGGGGAGAGCCGCATGATCGAGTGGAGCGAGCAGCACGAGCTGATCCGCCAGACGTTCCGCCGCTTCGTCGAGGCCGAGATCAAGCCGAACCTCCGCGAGCTCGAGCACGGCGACACGCCGCCCTATGCCGTGCTGCGCAAGATGATGGCCGCCTTCGGCATCG
>VBLD01000034.1:13089-14049 GCA_005879205.1 Deltaproteobacteria bacterium | reverse complement strand
TTCTCCTTCTTGAGACCCTTGCCGGACAGGATGATGAACGGCTCGAGCACCTCGGTGGCGTAGCCGCCGCCGAAGACGAAGTTCTCGGCCTCGTCCAGATGGTGGTGGATCGCCTCGCGCCGCTCGGGGAAGTGGTCGAGGACCCACTTGAGATGCTGCATGCCGTAGCCGACGTGCCGCGCCTCGTCCTGCATCACGAGCCGGAAGAGCTTCTTGTCGCCCTCGGTGGGCGAGATGTACTCGCTGAAGCGGAAGAGCGTGAGCACCATGCCCTCGGCCTGGAGGTGGAGCGCGAGCGATGCCTCGGCAAAGCTGTCGGCGTCGCGCAGGAACTTCAAGTTGAACTCGTTCTGCGCGCTCGCGCGCATGAGCCCCCAGCCGGTGGAGAGCGCGCGCTTGCGGAAGATCTCGGCGTGCCGCGCCTCGTCCATCGCCTGGGTGGCGATGAAGTTCTTCACCTCGAAGAAGTCGGCGTTGAGGCGCCCCATCCACTTGGCCGGGACGTCGGTGGCGATCATCTCGACCTCGGTCAGGAAGGTGAGCAGCTGGGCGTAGGCCTTGCCGATGTCCTCGGGCAGGTCGACCGACTGCAGCTCCCCCCACGGGATGTCCGTCGTGGCGTTCCACTGCCGGGTCATCGCTTCCTCGTAGTACCCCTCGATGTTGTACGCCCACACCTCGCTCTTGCGGTTCACCTCGGCCTGGAGGTCGGGCAGCCCCTCGGGCATGGCGGCGCCGCGCGGCGCGAAGCTCCGGTTCTCGCGGATGAGCTCCGGCATGTCGGTGAAGCCGTAGGACCCGACGTCGAGATCGCGGAAGGTAAGTCCGCGCCGCTCGTTCTGGGGCCGGCAGGCGACCCGCTCGCGCGGTGCATCCATCCACGAGAGCTCGAGGTCGCCGCGCATCGTGCGCTGGAAGCGGTCGACGAAGGCCCGGTCCTCGGTGAAGTCGACGGTGCTG
>VBLD01000034.1:490-13052 GCA_005879205.1 Deltaproteobacteria bacterium | reverse complement strand
GTGCCGGGGGTCTGGAGCCGTCGGGGTACGTGTAGTCGACGCGGGCCGAGAGATCGAGGAACTCCTGGATGCTCTCGGCGAAGCGGTAGAGCTTGTCGTGACCGTCGGGATCGTCGTAGCGGACCCGCAGCCGCTCGCCGAAGTGGGTGAGCGTGTTCAGGCTCTGCGTGGTGTCGGCGGCGCCGAGCGCGTGGATGGTGTCGAACATCTCCCGCCATGCGCCGAGCGGTCCCTCGACCACGAAGTCGGTCTCGACGCCGGCCAGGCCCTCGACCACGCGGACGCAGTCGAAGACCTCGAAACGGAGTGCGAACTCGGCTGGCTCTCCGCCGTCGTCCGGGCTAATGCGGACGCCGAACGTGGTGTCGAAGAAGCCGAGACGGCTGAACCGTTCCCGCTCCGCGCGCATCGCGTCCCCCAGCGCCTCGAAGAACGCGCGCGACGGGAACCGGATGGCGGGGACGGCGGGCACCTCGGTCAAGCTACTCCAATCGTCGGAGCGGAAAAAGGCCTATTTGCGGGGCGTTCGCGTGTTCGACGTCGGTCGCGCCCTCGCCGTCCTGCGACGGGCCATGCCCGCCTGGCAGGCGCCCGTCGTCGCGGAGTTCGCGCGCGAGCGGCGAGATCCGTTCTCGATCCTGGTCTCGTGCCTGCTGTCGCTGCGCACGCGGGACGAAACGACGGGCCCGGCCAGCCGCCGGCTCTTCCGGCTGGCCGAGACGCCCGCCGCGCTCCTCCGGCTCTCGTCGCGGACCATCGAGCGCACGATCTACCCGGTCGGCTTCTACCGGACGAAGGCGCGCACGCTCCGGGCGCTCGCGCAGACCCTCCTCGACCACCACCGGGGCCGGGTGCCGACCGACCTCGACGCCCTCCTCGCGCTCCCGGGCGTGGGGCGGAAGACGGCGAACCTCGTGCTGACCGAAGCCTTCGACCTTCCCGGCATCTGCGTCGACACCCACGTGCACCGCATCACGAACCGCTGGGGCTACGTCACGACCCGCACGCCCTCGGCCACCGAGATGGCGCTCCGCGCGACGCTGCCACGGCGCGAATGGCGCGGCCTCAACACGCTGCTGGTCGCCTTCGGCCAGACGATCTGCCGACCGCTGTCGCCGCGTTGCAGCAGCTGCCCGCTGAACGCGGTGTGCCCGCGCCGAGGCGTCGGCCGGGCGCGCTAGACGCTCAGCACGCCTCGAGGGCGAGCGGGGCGGTCGGGAGCGACACGATGCCGAGCGGGAAGCTGAGGAAGCGCGCCACCTCCTCGAGCACCATGGGGTGATAGAGGAGGCCCCAGTGGCCGCAGTCGGGCACCAGCACGATGCGACCGTGCGGGCCGTACACCGGATGCGGGGGGACGACGAAGAAATCGTAGGCGCCGAAGATGGCGAGCTCGCGTGGCGGGATGCGGGTGGCGAAGTACGGCGCGCCGAGCGTCACGACACGGCGGACGCGGCCGCCGTCGCCCATCTCGGTCAGATAGCGGGCGATCAGCCCGCCCAGGCTGTGCCCGACGAGGTCCACCTGCGAAGCGCCCGTGGCCAGGCAGACCGCCTCGACCGTGCGTCCGAGGCGGCAGGCGAGACGTTGCCAGTCGAGGCGCGGCGGGTAGGAGAAGCTCACGAAGTTCCGGATGCCACGGGCGGCGAGGTGACCGCGCAGCGCGAGGAAGTTGGTCGGGTCGCCGAGGAAGCCGTGCACCAGTACGACGGGGGTCGGGTTGGGGGCCCCGGGATCGAAGGGCTGTCCGCGCAAGACGAAGCGAAGCGGCATCGCCACCGCAGCGGTGCCGAGCGCCGAGACCTCGTTCCCCACGATGCGCAAGTTGATCATCCCCGCCTCCCCTCGACCCTTCGTGAGCAGGCGCCGGTCGCCGTCGGACGCAGTTTCTTTGCCGAAGCGCGCGCCGCTTGTCAAGAAAAAAGCCGACGGTTGCAAAGGGTTCGGACGGGCGCTAGGACCAAGCCGCCATGGCGTACATCATCACGCGGCTCTGCCGCGACTGTCTCGACACCGGGTGCGTGGCCGTCTGCCCGGTGGACTGCATCTACGAGTACACGGGCTCCGACCGGGAGCAGTGGCCGAATCAGCTGTACATCCACCCCGACGAGTGCATCGACTGCGGCGCGTGCGAGCCGGAGTGCCCCTGGCAGGCGATCTTCGAAGAGGTCGCGGTGCCCGACGCCTGCAAGGACGACACGCCCCTCAACTACAAGATCATGGCCGACATGAGCGACTTCAAGGTCGCCCAGCACAAGAAGATCGAGCACCCCACGGCCGAGCAGGTGGCCGCCAACAAGCAGAAGTGGGGCCTCGCCGGCTGAGAGTCAGCCGCTCCGGCCGCTGACGACCACCCGCGGGCCGAGCTTGGATTCGAGCTCCTTCTGCTTGGTCTCGAGCTCGAGAATGCGCCGCCCGCTCTCCTGGCGCTCGGCGAGCGCGACCTTGCGCTTCTCCTCGAGCTCGTGGGCGAGCGTGCGAGCGAAGCGCTCGGCCTGGCGCTGTCGCCGGACGGCGGCGACGGCGAGGGCGACCGTCGCGCCGAGCGCGAGCACCAGGAGCACGATCAGCACCTGCGCCGTGAGCCACCATCGCTCGGCGTTCGCCAGACGCGTCGCACGTGCCTCGGCCGCGGCGGCGCTCTCACGTGCCTGGCGCGTCTCCTTGGTGAGCGCCTCGCTCCGCTCGGCTGCCTCGCTGAGGGCTCGCGTCAGGCGGGCGTTGTCGCGCTCGAGAGCGCCGACGCGGTCGCTCAGCTCCCGGGCGGCCGCGTTCGGGATGTGGTAGACGAAGCCCGAGGCGACCCGGGTGGGGTCGCTGATGCCGTTGGCGGCGAGGAACGCCGGCAGATCGTTCGGGGGGATGCCGAACATGGTTGCCACCCCACTCGGGCGATCGCCCGGCCGGGAGTGGTAGACGAACGTCCGACCGCCGTCTTCCGCGGTGAAGAGCGGCCCCTCGGAGCCGGTTGCCCGGGCGATGAGCGCGAGCGTCGCTGCCGCAACGATGAATGCCAGGCCGATTCGATCGCGCATCACCTTCGCCCTGGCGTCAACTTAGCGCCGGCCCGGAGGCTCGGCAATGCGGGATTGCCCGGTGTGCGCGCTCAGGGCGTGAGCGTCGCCATGACGGTTCCAGAGGATGCGTCGGCGATCTCCACGCGCACGGGACCGTCGACGTGATTGGCGCTCTGGGCGCTGCGCAGCTCGTCGCCCATGTGGGTGGTGAACTTCTCGCGCACGGCCGGGGGCATCGCCGCCATCGGGAAGTTCTCGACCAGCACGCGGCCGGCGGCGGGACCGCTCCACTCGAAGCGGACGATCTTGGGACCGACGATCGGGTGGCTGCGGAACGCACGCTCGACGGCGCTCTGGAAGGGCGACGAGGCGGTCTCCGCCTTTTCACCCGACAGGCGACCGATCATCTCGTCGATCTGGGTGCGGACGGCGTCCTCGGTGGCGACACCGCGCGCGCTCCGGAGCTCGGCCAGGGCGCCGGTATCGTCGCCCCGCTGGTGGTAGGTGACGGCCAGGTTGTAGTGCGCCTGCACGAAGGAGGGGGTCCGCTGGATGACGGCCTTGTAGGTGGCGACCGCACGGTCGGGGTCGCCAGCATACAGGTACATGGTACCGAGGTCGGTGCGCGCGCTCGGGTCGTCCGGCTTCAGCGCCAGGTAGCGTTCGAACAAGGGGATCGCCTCCTTGTGCTCCTCGTGGTCGTAGTGGACGTTGGCCGCGCCACGCAGCGCGTCGGCGTGCTTGGGGTCGATCTGGAGCGCGTGCTCGAAGGCGGCGAGCGCGTCGGCGGAGTAGGCGGGGTCGAGCTGCGATGCCCGGTATTCCACCTGCCCGAGCCTCGCCCACACGTCCACGTCCTGGGGCTTCTCCTTGGCCTTCGCCGCCAGGTCGGCGATGAAGGACTTCACCTCCGCCGGGAGTGCGAGCGGGACCGTCGGATGACCCTCGGGCAGCTCCCGAGCCGCCGCCGCGGGCTGGGTCGAGGCCGCGTGCGGCCCGCTCGGTGCCCGGCCCTGGGCCGGAACTAGGATCAGCGTCCAGATGGCGAGGCCTGCGCTCAGAAAGACGCCCAGAACCGCGGTGCCCGCCACGGTGAATCGCCAGCGCGTTGCCCCGGCCGAACCGCTGCCGAGCGACCCGCCGCACTCCGGGCAGAACTTTGAGCCCGCGCGGGCTACCGTCCCGCACTGCGGGCAGAAGCGACCTCCCATCGACCGGATCGATTCTAAAGAAAAACGAGGGCAGCTCCTAGGGGCGTCAATTCTGTAGCGCAGCGTCGCGTGCGAGAGCCGCCTGCCGCCGGCTTCCATCGGTGGCGCGGTGCCCATGAGCGGCGGCATGCGCCTTGCTCGGTGTGAGCCGGTGATGGGCGAGGCGGCGCGGGTGGTTGGCGTAGAGGAGGCGGAGGTGCTGGGGTTCGCGCTCCGTGCCATGGCAGATGGTGTGGCGATCGTCGAGCGGAGCGGACGCATCCGCTTCGTAAACCGCGCCCTCGCCGAGGCGTGGGGGGTGCCCGTCCCGGCCATCCTCGGCCGCCTGGCCGGCGACTTCGTGCGGCTGCCGGGAAGTCCCGCATCGCTCGACACCGTGCTCGCTGCGGCCGTACGGGGCTCCTGGCGAGGAGACCTCGGTCGCAGCGGCCCCGATTCGCCCCGCGGCATCTGGGAGGTCACGTTCAGCCGGATCGGAGAGACCGACACCCTGGTCGGCGTCTTCCGCGACTGCAGCGAGAGGCAGGCGCTCGATCAGCTCCGCGCGGACTTCCTCTCGATGATCACGCACGACATCAAGACCCCGCTCACGGTCATTCTCGGCTACACCGAGCTGCTGACCGAAGCCGAGTCGCGCCCTGCCGACATGCCGCCCGACATCCTCGCGCACATCCGCGAGAGCGGCGAGAAGATCCACGCTCTGGTGTCCAACTTCCTCGACGTGTCGCGCATCGAGGCCGGCCGCCTCGTCCTCGACCGCCGCGTCATCGATCTCGGGGGAGTCGTGACGCAGGCGGTGGATCAGCTCGCCTGGAGCGCGCGCCGCAAGGGCCTCGCGCTCTCCGTCGAGTCCGGGACGCTGCCCGCGGTGGTGGCCGACGAGTCGCAGATGGAGCGCGTCGTCGGTAACCTGGTCGGGAACGCGATCAAGTACACCGCGGCGGGCGGGGCCGTCCGGGTGACGACGGGTCGGCATAACGGCCACGTGACGGTAGCCGTGCGGGACACGGGTCGCGGCATTCCGGCCCACGAGCTGCCACACCTCTTCGAGAAGTACCGGCGGGTGCGGGACAAGAACCGCACGGAGGGGACCGGACTCGGCCTGTTCATCGCCAAGACGATCGTCGAGGCGCATGGGGGTCAGATCCGGGTCGAAAGCGCGCCCGGAGCCGGCTCGACGTTCACCGTGCTGCTGCCGGCGTAGGTCCGGCGGCGGTCGCCTCGCTACTCGGAGGGGTTCTCGCCCTCCCGGGCGGTCGGCTCCGGCAGGTCGGGGCTCGCCGCGCGAAGCGTGACGTCTTCGGGGGTGCCCCACGCCCGCGCGACCACCTCGGCGACTCGCGACCAGTCGACGCGGTCGCCGACACCAGCGCCCTGCAGTCGCGCCAGCACGGCGTCGAACTGCACCGGCTTCGCGCGATACACGTCGCGGTGCACCTCGAGGAAGACCGAGCCCAACCGGTCGCGCGCGACCTTCACGGGCTCGTAGACGACCTCGACGGTCGTACCGTCGCGGGCGTCGTGGAAGAGCCGTTCGACGTCGTCGGGCAGCAGGCGCAGGCAACCATGGCTCGCGTACTTGCCGACGCTGGCCGGTGCGTTCGTCCCGTGCAGGCCGTAGCCCGGGTTCGAGAGCTGAATCCAATGCTTGCCGAGCGGGTTGTCCGGCCCCGGCCCCACCACCGACACGACCGGCTCGCCGCGGGCCCGCATCTCCGCCTGGATCGAGGCCGGCACACGCCAGACCGGATCCTCTCGCCGCCCGACGATGCGATACCGGCCCGGCGGGGTCGCCCAGTCGATCCGGCCGATACCGACGGGAAAGCGCGCCTTCAGGTGCGCGTGCTCGAACCAGTAGAGCGTGCGGTCCGCCAGGTCGATGACGATGCCGTCCGTCCCGCGCCGCGGGACGACGTGGCGATCGGAGACCATGACGCGCATGCCGGGCCGCAGGCGATCGCCTTCCAGCGCGCCGTTAAGGCTCGAGAACAGGTCGCGATTCATGGTGAACCGCCCGGTGATCGACCAGACGGTGTCGCCTGCCACGACCGTGTACTCGTGCTCGCTTCCGCCGATGAGGTCGTAGACGCGCGGCGTCGCTGCCTCGGTGCGAGGGGCGACGAGCGCAAGCCCCAGGCCGAGAACGGCGGGCCAGGATGGAAACGTCGGCATATCGCCCACCATGATAGTCACGGGCGGGCGAGCTTGACAGGCCGAGGGCACCCGGAGAACGCTCCGCGCCATGGGCTGCGATACCCTGGTGGCGCTTCCCCCCGCGACCCACGATCGCATCACGCTGTTCGCCAAGAACAGCGACCGCCCCCCGCGCGAGTGTCAGAGGATTGTGCAGCTCCGGGCGCGCCGACCCCCGTCCGGCAGCCCCGTGCGCTGCCAGTACCTGGAGATCCCCGAGGTCGCCGAGACTGCCACGATCCTCGGGTCGCAGCCGTACTGGCTCTGGGGGCTCGAACACGGCGTCAACGAGCACCGCGTCGCGATCGGCAACGAGATGGTCTTCGCGCGGGAGCCGCTCGGCGCGGCGGGGCTGACGGGAATGGATCTCGTGCGTCTGGGGCTCGAGCGAGCGCGTACGGCCGCCGAGGCGCTGGCGGTCATGACGGATCTCCTCGAACGGTACGGCCAGGGCGGCTCGGGTCAGGCGCACGTCGAGTGGCCGTATCACAATGCCTTCCTGATCGCCGATCCGGTCACCGCGTGGATCCTCGAGACCTCGGGCCGCCACTGGGCGGCTCGTCGGGTGGCCGAGGTGGGGAACGTGTCGAACGGCCTCGCCATCGGCGTCGATTGGGATCGGGGTTCGAACGACCTGACGGACTTCGCGGTCGCGCAGGGTTGGTGGTCGAGCGACGCGGGTCCGGTCGACTTCACCGCTGCCTACGCGGACGAGAGCGGGGTGCCGCCGAACCTCGCCGGGGCGCGCCGGCGGCGCGCCGGGGCGCTGCTCGCGGCGGCACGTGGTCACGTCACGCCCGCCACCATGCGCGGCATCCTGCGCGACCACTACGACGCCGGTCCGGTGCACCGTCGGCGGGAGTTCGAAGACCCGCAATTCTTCAGCCTTTGCATGCACGCCGACCCGCTCGACAACACCACCGCCGCGATGGTGGCGCGGCTGCCGGCCGATCCCTCCGCCGTCGGCACGGCCTGGGTCTGTCCCGGCAGTCCCTGCGTCGGGGCGTTCTTGCCGTGCTACGTCGAGGGGACCGTGCCGGAGCGGCTGGCCCGCGGCGACGCCGAGGCCCATCGCGAGAGTCCCTGGTGGCGCATGCGGGAGTTGCTGACGCTCGTCGAGCGGGACTTCGAGCGCTGGGGTCCCCTGGTGCGCGCCCGTTGGGACGTCTACGAGGCGGCGCTGGCCCGCGAGGCCACGGGCGTGGAGGCCGAGGCCGAGACGGTCCGCCGCAGCGGGCGGGCGTCTGCGGCCGCGGCGCTGCTCACCGCCTTCATGGAGCGTACGGTGGACACGTACCTCGCCGAGACGGAGCGGCTTGCCCGGGAGCTCGGGGGATGAGCTCCCGGGCACGGGCTCACAACTCGCCGCCGCCCGGGGCGGCGACGTAGCGCTCGGCCACAGCCACCTCCCCGAGCCCCGCGATGGCCGGCGCGGCCTCCTCGTCGACCAGGAACCATTCCATGGGGCGCCCCGAGTAGCGGGCGATCCGGAACAGAACCTCGGTCGCCGGGATACGCCCGTTCAGGTAGTTGTACACGGCCGAGAGGCTCAGCCCGAGGTCGTACGCGAAGGCCTTCGGCTCGTCGGCGACGATCTCGCGGAGCTTGCGGGTGAAGCCGGGAACGCTGACTGTGCTCATCGCGACTCTCCTTTTCGGTTGCTCCGCCAAAAAAAAAGCCACCGGTCCTTGCGGGCCGGTGGCCTTTCGTTCGGCGGAGGGGGTTCCGATTCTCTAGGCTGGGCTACCTCCCGCCGTCGCCAGGCCACCGGCCCGAATTCGCGTCCGCTTGGTTGCGCACGCGTTCGAGCCGTGCCAGCTCACGGCGTCACGCACGACGCCGACCGGCTGATGCTGCGGCATCAGAAACGGCGCGGTCGGTCGGGTCGAGCGTGTCATGGTTCCCTTGCCGCATCCCTTTTACGCCGGGCCGCGATCGGAATTCAAGGATTGCGTTTCCACGGGCGTGACGGCCCTGAGGGCGGCGTCGGATCGCGACGGCGAGGGTCGCCAATGAAGCGGGGCGTGACCGGGGCGTGGGGTCAGCTGGCGGCGCGCGGCCGGACGGGTACCTCGGCCTCCGCCTCCCGGCGCACGCGCAGGAGCTCCTGGCGCCCGACGCCCTGCAGCGCCGGGTCGCGGCGCAGCAGCAGGAGGATGCCTCCCGGCACGGACAGCGGGATCTTCTCGATCCAGAAGCCGAGGTTGCCGATCAGGAACGCCTTGGCGGCGCCCGCCCGGCTCCCGAGGAGCCAGACGAAGACCAGCTCGCGCACGCCCTCGCCCGACGCGGACGGGGCGATGAACGTGCCGAAGGTCATCACCGCCGAAGCGAACAGGACCTCGCTGGCGCGGACGTTCTGGGTCGCGAGCGACATCGCGTTGGCGAAGTACATGAGCGTCGTCGTCAGCTGGCCGACGATCGCGAGTACGAGGGCGAGGACGAGATGGCCGCGCCGATCGCCGTATGCGGTGGCGGCGTCGACGGCGCTGGCGGCGAAACGCCGTGCCCGCTCGCCCGGCAGGAGGCGCAGCCAGCCGCGGAACCAGGCCGGCTGGAGCAGGATCAGAACGCCGAAGACGGCGGTGGCGGCGAGCGGCATCTTCATGGCGGCCACCAGCTCGCCGATCGACTGCCCGTGCGTGATGCGTCCTGCAAAGGGCATGAAGAGGAGGATCACCGCGAAGAGCCCGACCAGCCCGAGGACGCGCTCCACGGCCAGCACCGTGGTGCACTCGACGGGCCTGCGCGTCAGGCGAATGGTGTCGTAGAGGCGCCACGCGTCGAGCCCCATCGTGCTCGGCGTGACGATGCCGAAGTACCGGCCGATGAAGTAGCTTCGGGCGAGGAAGCCGAAGCCGAGCTCGATCCCCTGCCCGCGCAGCAGCACCTGCCAGCGCAGCACGTTGGCGAAGATGCCGGCGAGCTTGATGGCCATCGCGGCCAGGAACCACGGCAGGAAGACGCCGAGGCGAAGGCTGCGGATCTCGGCCCACAGCTCCCTCGGCTCCGCGGGCACGAGCTGGAAGCCCTGCAGCCGGAAGTAGACGTCGGGCGGCGCCTCGGCGAGGCGGATGGGCACGAAGGTCCCGCCCGCCGCGGGCGCGAAGACGCTGACGAGCCCGCCCTCGCCGCAGTGCCGGAGCGGTTTGAAGCGGCGCATCGAGCCGTCGGCCGTGCGCACGAACACCGCCCGCTCGGCGGCCGCCAGGCAGACGTCGTGCAACGACACCGGCACCCGGGGAGGGGGGAGCGGCGCCCCGTGCAGGCCCGCGCGCACCCGGCCGACCAGACCGGGGAAGTCGGGGTTGGTCGTCTCGAAGGCCCCCGGGGCGGCCAGCTCCGCGGTCCGGACGGGGGCGTAGCCACCGCCGAATTCGATGAAGATGGCCGCGAAGATCCCGAGCGTGACGGCGAACTTGAGCAGCAAGGCGAGAGTTTGCTTCATGCGGGAAAGCTAGCGCCGTCTGCCGGCGAACATCCGCGTATGTTTATCGCACAGTTTTCGATCGCGAGAAAACCGCGACGCCGCGGCGCACGCGCAGGCGCGCTCTATGGCACCCGCCCAGGGCTCGTGATACAGACCGCGCGGGAACGGATTGCTAGCAGAGTGGACCGGAAAGGGGGTGAGCTCAGGTGAAGCGGATCGGTTTGGCGATGGTGGCAGCCCTGGCGACTGCGGTGCTCGTCGGCTCTCCGGCGTTGGCGGCGCACAAGCGCATGGCGCGATCGACGGTCTCGTGCAAGGAGATCAAGGACGCGATCGCGGCCGGCAAGTCCGAGGAGGACGTGCAGAAGGAGAAGAACGTCTCGGCAGCGCGCGTGAAGAGCTGCACGACGCCGGCCCCGGCCAAGAAGCATCGGGCGGCCAAGAAGACCTGACGCGGCGTCGCGCGCGACGGTAAAGAAGCAACGGCGGAGGGGCTCATGCCCGCTCCGCCGTTCAGCTTCTGAAGGTCACCCGCTCAGGCGTCGAAGTAGAGCGCGAACTCGTGCGGGTGTGGACGCAGGCGGATGGCGCTCACCTCGTTCGACATCTTCCACTCGATCCACGTCTCGATGACGTCGGGGGTGAACACGTCGCCCTTCAGCAGGAAGTCGTGGTCGCGCCTCAGGTTCTCGAGCGCCTCGTCGAGCGAGCCCGGCATCTTGGGGACGTCCTTCAGCTCCTCGGGGGTGAGGGCGTAGATATCCTTGTCGAGCGGATTGCCGGGATTGAGGCGCCGCTCGATGCCGTCGAGGCCGGCCATCAACATCGCCGAGAAAGCGATGTAGCCGTTGCACGCCGGGTCCGGGAAGCGCACCTCGATGCGCTTGGCCTTAGGCGACGGCGAGTACATCGGGATGCGGACGGCGGCCGATCGGTTGCGGCTCGAGTACGCCAGGTTGATCGGCGCCTCGAAGCCCGGCACCAGCCGGCGGTACGAATTCACGGTCGGGCAGGTGAAGGCAGCGAGCGCCGGCGCGTGCTTCAAGATGCCGCCGATGTAGTGCATGCCGAGCTCGCTCATGCCGCCGTACTTGTCGCCGGCGAACAGCGGCTTCTCTCCCTTCCAGATCGACTGGTGGACGTGCATGCCGCTGCCGTTGTCGCCGAAGATCGGCTTCGGCATGAAGGTGGCGGTCTTCCCGTAGCGGCGCGCGACGTTCTTGACGATGTGCTTGTACCACATGAGCGCGTCGCCCATCTTGAGCAGCGGCAGGAAGCGCAGATCGATCTCGGCCTGGCCGGCGGTGGCCACCTCGTGGTGGTGCTTCTCGACCCGGTAGCCGATCTTCTCCATCTCGCGCACCATCTCGCCGCGGATGTCCTGCTGGGTGTCGGTGGGCTGGACCGGGAAGTATCCTTCCTTGTAGCGCGGCTTGTAGCCCAGATTCTTGCCCTCGGTGAGCACGCCGGCGCGGCTGTTCACCGGATCCGTCACGCGCGCCGTGTTCCACTGCCCCTCGGCGGAATCGATCAGGTAGAAGCCGGTGTGCTGGTTCTGCTCGTAGCGCACCTCGTCGAACACGAAGAACTCCGGTTCGGGCCCGAAGTAGGCGACGTCGCCGACGCCGGTGGACTTGAGGTAGGCCTCGGCCTTGCGCGCGATGTTGCGCGGGTCGCGCGAGTAGTCCTCCTTGGTCAAGGGATCAGTGATGTTGCAGATCAGGCTGAGGGTGGGGATCGCGGTGAACGGATCCATCACCGCGGTGGTGGGGTCCGGCACGACGAGCATGTCCGAGGCGTGGATCGGCTGCCAGCCGCGGATCGATGAGCCGTCGAACCCGTTGCCCTCCTCGAACAGCTCCTCCGAGAGCTCGCTGGTCGGGATGGTGAAGTGCTGCCAGATGCCGAGCAGGTCTAGGAACTTCAGGTCCACAGCCTCGACCTTGTTGTCCTTCGCGAACTTCAGTACGTCCTTGGGTGTCTGGGTTGCCATTACCGAGCCCCTCCTCCGGCTCAAAAATTAGATGGCGTCGCCGCCTCGCTCTCCCGTGCGGATGCGAACCACCTCTTCGATCGGCAGGACGAATATCTTCCCATCGCCGATCCGTCCCGTCTTTGCTGCCGTCACGCACGATGATCTCGAGCTTGACCTTCGGCAGGAAGTCGACGACGTACTCCGCCCCCCGGTAGAGCTCGGTGTGGCCTTTCTGGCGTCCGAAGCCCTTCACTTCGCTCACGGTGATGCCCTGCACACCGATCGCAGAGAGGCTCTCCTTCACCTCGTCGAGCTTGAACGGTTTGATGATCGCTTCGACCTTCTTCATGGATGCCTCCGGGCGATCGGAATGCGGGTCATTCGTTTACGCCAAGCCGTGTTTCCTTGCAAAGGTGGTTCACTCCGCCACCTTCGCGGCGAGCGTCGCGGGACGCTCGATCGGCCGCGCCGCGAAGGCGCTTTGCCCGATCGGCCCGTAACCACCCGCGCCGAACACGTACGCGCTCTCGCCGTGCTGTGAGAGATCGAGCCCGGCGAACTCGTCGTCCTCGTTGACACGCAGGCCGCCCGTCACGGCGCTGGTGATCGCCAGGCAGGCGAGCGAGCCGGCGATGGCGAGCCCGTAGGACACGAGCACGGCGAGGACCTGGTTGCCGAGCAGCCCCCAGTGCCCTGAGATGAAGAGCCCTTCGCTCACCGCGGGGCCCTTGGGCGC
>VBLD01000034.1:0-410 GCA_005879205.1 Deltaproteobacteria bacterium | reverse complement strand
GCGTCGTCGTACCAGCCGAGCGCGGCCTTCAGGTTGCACGCCGAGTAGCAGAGCACGCCCGCCACCCCGCCGATGATGAGCGCCGGTAGCGGCTCGACGAAGCCGGAGGCGGGCGTGATGGCGACGAGGCCGGCAACCGCGCCGCTCGCCGCGCCGAGCACGGTGGGCTTCCCCTTGCCGAGCCACTCGGCCGCCATCCACGAGAGGGCGGCGGCCGCGGTGGCGGTGTTGGTGGCGACGAAGGCGCTCGTCGCGAGCGCGTTCGCGCCGACCGCGCTGCCGGCGTTGAAGCCGAACCAGCCGACCCAGAGGAGCGCGGCGCCGGTCACGGTGAACGGCAGGTTGTGCGGCGGCATCGGCTCGCTGCTGAAACCCAGGCGCTTGCCGATCACGATCGCGCAGACGAGTGC
>VBLD01000322.1 GCA_005879205.1 Deltaproteobacteria bacterium | reverse complement strand
GAAGGAGGCGGGCACTTCTGGGTGTACATGCAATACGTCCAGGGGCTCTTTCGGCTGGGGTGCGAAGTCTACTGGCTCGAGCAGTTCCGCCGCGGCGAGCATCCCGACCGGGACTCGCGCGCCATGGCGACGTTCTTCGAGCGCATGGCGCGGTTCGGGCTCGCGGGTCGGATCCTGCTCTACACGGTGGGCGACGGGGAGGGCGGGCCGATCGAGTACGTTGGCGTGACGAGGCACGAGGCCGAGGCCGTGCTGCGGCGCGCGGACCTGGTATTGAACTTTCATTACGCGATCGACCCGCGCATACTCGCCTGCGCGCGCCGCGCCGCGCTCGTGGACATCGATCCGGGGCTGACCCAGCTCTGGATCAGCACCGGACAGCTCCGCGTCCCTCCCCACGATGTCTACTTCACCATCGGCGAGACCGTCGGGACGGCCGCCGCGCGGTTTCCCGGCTGCGGGCTCAGGTGGGTGCACATCCACCCGCCCGTGTGTCTCGAGCTGTGGCCCTACGTCCACGACCCGTGCTGCGTAGCGTTCACCACCATCGCCGGATGGTGGTCCGGCAAGTGGGTCAAGGTGATCGAGGGGGGGAAAGAGGTCTGTACCGACAATAACAAACGGGTGTCCTTCCTCGAGTATGCGACCCTCCCCGAGATGACGAGCCAGCCACTCGAGCTCGCCCTCCTGCTCGCCGGCGGCGACGTCGAGGACCGGCGCCTCCTCGAGCGCCACCGCTGGCGGGTGCGCGATGCCCGCGAGGTCGCGAGCAGCCCCGAGCGCTACCAGGGCTACATCCAAGGCTCGCGGGGCGAGTGGAGCTGCGCGAAGCCGTTCTTCGTCAGGCTGCAGAACGCCTGGGTCAGCGATCGGACGGTCTGCTATCTGGCGAGCGGGAAGCCCGTGGTCGTCCAGCATACCGGGCCGAGCGCGCACCTCCCCAATGGCGAGGGCATGTTCCGGTTCTCGACGCTCGACGAAGCGGCGGCCGCCTTCGATGCCATCAACAGCGATTACGAGCGGCAGTGCCGGGCTGCCCGAGAGATCGCAGTGACCCACTTCGACGCAAAGCAGGTCCTGACCCGCATCCTGAGCGAGACACTGTCATGAAGACGTTGCGCATCGGGTTCCTGCTGCCGCGCACTTCCCTCCACAGCAGGAACTACATGTGCCTCGTCATGCGAGCGCTCGCCGCGGCAGGCGCGGATGTCGATATCGTCTACCCCGTGGACCATGCCGTGGACGTTTCGCACGTCCGACTGGAACACGACCTCTACGTGTTGCGGAAGATGAGCGGCGTCGCCTTCAGTCTCGCGGGAGCGCTACATCAGCTGGGCGCCGCCGTGGTGAATCCGTATCCGGTCTCCGCGGCGCTGCACGACAAGATCATCACCTTCCGAATTCTGCAGGCGGCGGGCGTCCCAATACCCGTCACCTACGTGGCGTCGCACGCCGAGGAGCTGGCTCCGCTGCTGGACGCGGGACCGCTCGTTCTGAAGCCGCATCAGGGAGGAGGGGGCCACGGCGTCCGGATCGTCCGCAGCGCGGCCGAGCTGGCGGAGGTGCCGTACGACCGCCACGCGCCCGTGTTCGCCCAGCGCTACCACCCGCCTCAGGGCCGCGATCGCAAGATCTACGCGATCGGTGGCCGGCTGTTCGGGGTGAAGAAGGTCTTTCCCCGCCGGACCGAAGCGGAGAAACAAGGGGAGCCCTTCGCGCTCACGCCCGAGCTGCGCGACATCGCGCTCCGCTGCGGTCGGGCGTTCGGGATCGACCTGTACGGCGTCGACATCGTCGAAAGCGAAGGGAAGCCGTACGTCGTAGACATGTGCAGCATGCCCGGGTTCAGGGGTGTCCCGGACGCGCCGGGCGTTCTGGCGGACTACTTCTACAGGGCGGCGCAGCGCGCCACCCAGGGAGACCTGATGGCCACCCGAAGGACGCGCTTGCCAGCGCGCGACGCAGCGTCGTAAGGTTTGCTGTCGTGCCCGGCACAACCGGCCGCGCTGTGCTCGTAGTTGCCGCGATGGTGCTCTCGGCCGGGCCGCTCGCCGCAGGGGAGCCGACATGCGTCGTCGCATACGACGCTGACCTGGTCACGGTGCATGCCAAGCGGGCACCCCTTGCGGATGTCGTACGAGAGATCGGCCGGCGGAGCGGCGCCGAGATCGTGGGCGACGTGCGCAAGCCACGAGACGTGAGCCAGGACTTCGAGCGAGTGCCGCTCGTCGACGCGCTCGCGCGCTTGCTCCGGGAGCAGAACTTCACGCTGCGCTACGGCCCGGAGGGCAAGCTGCGGACGATCGGTCTCCTCGGGGAGCCCCAAGCGCTCGCTGCGGCCAAGACGACGCCGGCCGATGCAGGCAACCCGGACAAGCCGGCATCGGCGCGGCGGCACCGGCATCGTGGCGTGCAATCCTCGCGCGAGACGCTTCCGGATGGGCAGGTGCTCGTGACGGTTGCGGGCACGGACACGGGCGGCGCCACGAACCCTCGTGACGCGAGATTGCCGGCTCGGCTCGCCGGGCCCTCCGCGCAGAGCGCGACGACGCTGGAGCAGTCGAACCAGAACAGCTGGCCGCCGCCCGACGAGCTCGACCGAAAGCTCCGTCGCAG
>VBLD01000321.1 GCA_005879205.1 Deltaproteobacteria bacterium | reverse complement strand
GCAGGCAGAGGAACATGATGCCGCCGAGGATGGTGAGCGCGAGGAACTTCCGGAGACCGCTCTTGTCGCCCTGGCGGATGGCGGCCAGGGCCTCGACCATGGTCACGCTGCTGCAGATCAGGAGAAACGTCATCAGGGCCGTCAGCTGGATGCCGAGAATGCTCGAGGGCCGCGGCCAGGTGGGGTCCCCGTAGCGCAGCGCCCCGTAGCCGGCCAGCAGGCCGCCGAACGACATCGCGTCGGCGCAAAGGAAGACCCACATGCCGAGCTTGCCCCAGCTCTCGGGGGTGAGCGGGGACTCGGTGGGCTCCAGTACGTGCTCGTCCGCAACCGCAGCGTGGCTCACGTGAGGTGACCTCCCGTCTCGCCCACAGGCACCTTGCGGCGGCCCCAGGCGAGCTCGACGACGGCGGCGCGCCGGCGCCCCGCGGCCCGCCGATGGACGTAGAACAACCATCCGGCGACCGCTCCGAAGAGCGTGTAGGGCGCGGCCATGAGGAACAGGATGCTCCAGCTGAACGCCCGCTGGACGGGATCATCGGGGCCGAACGAGCTGCCGCACATGGCGCAGGACTGGGCGAAGACCTGCGCTGCCGGCCAGCCGGCGACCAGCGCGAGCGCGACGCGGGTGCGCTTCGTGTCGGGCATCAGTAGAGGTACACGAGCGGAAAGAGGACGACCCACAGTCCGCAGACGAAATACCAGTAGAGGCTGCACATCTCCAGCGCCGCATGGCGCGCCGGGGTGAAGCGACCGCGACGCGCCAGGACGGCGACCGCCGCGAGCCAGGTGACCGCGGCGAGCACGTGGAGCGCGTGGCAGCCGATCAGCACGTAGAACGAGCCGCCGTACGTGCCGCTGCCGAGCGTCAGGCCGTGGCGCACGAGGCGTGCCCATTCCGCCCCCTGGACCGCCAGGAAGAGCAAGCCGAGGAGCGCGGTCAGCTCCACCCGCCGGGCGACCCGGTCGGTCTCGCCACGGCGAATTGCTCCGAGGGCGCGGGCGAGCGGGATGGCGCTCCCCAGCAGCACCGCGCTGTTGAGCGTCGTCAGCCCGAGCGGCAGGCGGGGCTGATCCGGCGGGGGCCAGGTGCGCGCGGCGAGCCGGAACACGAGGTACATGCCGATCAGCCCCGCGAAGAGCATCGACTCGCCGGTGATCAGGACGATCATGGCGAGTCGCGTGTTGCTGACCGGCGGACTGTCCGCCGGCGGGAGGGGGGCGACGCGGCGGCGCATGGCGAGTGCTCCCGTCTGCATGCCTAGAAGGACAGCTTGTCGAGCGCCATCACGGCGAGCAGGGCGGGAAGGTACACCAGCGACGCGAGCATCAGCCGACGGGCGTCGGCGGCCGAGCGACCGCGGGCGAGCATGATGCCGCTCCACAGGAACGCGAGCCCGAGCACCAGCGCCACGACGAAGTAGGCCGCTCCGGCGAGGTGGACGAGCGTCGGCAGCAGCGCGACCGGCAGCAGCGCGAGGCAGTGGGCGACGACCTGGGTCCCGGTGCTCGAGCCGTCGAGGTCGACCACGGGGAGCAGCCGGATGCCCGCGCGCGCGTAGTCGTCCCGGTACAGGCGCGCAATCGCGAGCGAGTGCGGGATCTGCCAGAAGAACATGATCGCGAAGAGGATCCATGGCTCGAGCCCCAGGGTGCCTCGCGCCGCCGCCCAGCCCGCGACCGGCGGCAGCGCGCCCGGCACGGCGCCCACCAGCGAGCAGAGCGGCGTCACGCGCTTGAGCGGCGTGTAGAGGAGCAGATAGACGATCGCGATCGTCGCGGTGACCGCGGCAGGAAGCGGGCCCACGACGAGCGCCAGGTGGGCGAGCCCCGCCGCGAGCAGCGCGACGCCGAAGACGAGCGCCTCGCCCGGCCGAAGCCGCCCGTCCGGCAGCGGGCGGTGGCGGGTGCGCGCCATGCGGGCGTCGAGGTCACGCTCCATGAGCTGGTTCAGCGCCAGCGTCCCGGCAGCCGCGAGCGCCGTCCCGACCAGCGTCTCGAGGAGCGGCGCGAGCTCCGGCGTACCGGTCGAGCCGAGGTAGTACCCGACGACGGTCGTCACCAGCACCATCAGCACGACCCGCGGCTTGCCGAGCTCCAGGTAATCACCGATCCGGCGGGAGAGCACGGCGACCGGCCAGGTGCCGCTGGCGGGAGTCACGCGGGCACCTCGCGGCGGAAGCCGATGGGAGCGGGGTGGATCCTCCGGCGGAGGCCGAGGCGCGCGGCGTGGAGCGTGAGCGCGACGCACGTGGCGAGGAGGGCTGCGCCGACGGCCAGATGCGCGGTCGTCGGCACCACCGTGCGGCGCGTCCAGATCACCGACGCCCCGAGGCTGATCTGGACGAGCACGAGCGTCGCCGCGAGGACGGCGGCCCGCGTGTGCTCCGGACGGTGGCGGAGCACGTGGACGACGGTGGCCCCTACCGCGAGGATGACGGCGACGGCGCCGACCCGGTGCGCGAAGTGGATGGTGACCGCCGGCGTCGCGAGGGGCGGCAACACGCGCCCGAACGCGAGCGGGAAGTCGGGAATGGCGAGGCCGGCTCCCATGTGGCGCATGAGAGCGCCGAGGACCAGCTGCCCAAAGACGACGGCCGTGGTCGTGCCCGCGAGGAGCACGAGCGCAGACTCCTCCGAAGCGGTCCTTCCCGGCGGGGTGGCCCATCCGGGACCCGTCACGATCGCCAGCACGACGGTGAGGCAGAAGAACGCCTGCGCGAGACACGCATGGGTCACCGACACCGCCAGCGGGAGCTTGTAGAGCACGGTGATGCCGCCAAGGACGCCCTGCAGGACGACGGCGAAGAGAGCCAGGAGTCCCGTGACGCGGACCATGGGGCGCGGCTCGGCGATGGCGATCCACAGCGCCAGGAGGAGTGTCAGGCAACCGACCGCGGCGGCCACCAGCCGATGGCCGTGCTCGAACAGGACGCCCCCCACCATCGGGGGAAAGACCCGGCCGAAGGACAGCGGCCAGTCGGGCACGGCGAGGCCCGATCCCGTGCTCGTCACGAGGCCGCCCACGAAGAGCAGAACGTACGTCGCCGCCGCCGTGGCGGTGGCGAGACGGTGGATGCCGCGCGACGGGGACATCCTTCGTCAGTGCGCCCCGGCGGTCACGTGCGGCTCGAGGCGCCGCGCCTGCGGGAGGTAATCCTCGGAGACGAGCGGCGAGCTGTACTCGTACGGACCGCGGTACACCGTCGGAACGGGACCCGGGAAATTGCCGTGGGGCGGCGGCGTCGGCGCCTCCCACTCGAGGGTGTTTGCCTGCCAAGGGTTCTTCCCCGCCCGCGGACCAGCGAACATGCTCCAGAAGAAGTTGACGAGGAAGAGCAGCTGGGATGCGCCGA
>VBLD01000312.1:1087-4945 GCA_005879205.1 Deltaproteobacteria bacterium | reverse complement strand
GGCTTCCGCCGTACCTGGCTCCCCCTGCTGGTCCTCGGCGGCTCGCTCTTCGGGGCCGCGGGCGCCTACTTCATGCAGTGGTACGCGATGGGCCTCTGGTACCCGCTCAACGTCGGCGGCCGGCCGCTCAACAGCTGGCCGCTGTTCATCCCGATCACCTTCGAGCTGGCGGTGCTCGTCGGCGGGCTCACCGCGGCGCTCGGCATGCTCGCGCTGAACCGGTTGCCGATGCCCTACCATCCGCTGTTCAACGTGCCGCGGTTCGCGCGCGCGACGCAGGACCGCTTCTTCCTCGCGGTCGATGCGCGCGACCCGCGCTTCGACCGCGCCGGCACGGCAGAGCTGCTGCACGGTCTCGGCGCGGCGGAGGTGTCCGAAGTTGCGCGCTGACGGGATCCTCGCCGCAGCGTGCGCGGCGCTCGCCCTCGCCGGCTGCTACCAGAAGATGAAGGACCAGCCGCGCTGCGAGCCGCTCGGCCCGAGCCGCCTGTTCGCCGACGGGAAGTGCGCGCGCGATCCGGTCCCGGGGACGGTGGCGCGCGGCGCGGCCCGCGACCCGCTCGCCACGCTGGATGTCAACAGCGATCGGCTGCCCGTCCCGCTCACGCCCGCGCTGCTCGCGCGCGGGCGCGAGCGTTTCGACATCTACTGCTCGCCGTGCCACGACCGCGTCGGCACGGGCGGCGGGATGATCGTCCGGCGGGGGTACACGGCGCCGCCGTCCTTTCACATCGACCGGCTGCGCCAGGCGCCCGTCGGGCATTTCGTCGACGTCATGGTCCACGGCTGGGGGGTCATGCCGCCCTACGTCGCGCAGGTGGCGCCCGCCGATCGCTGGGCCATCGCCGCCTACATCCGCGCGCTCCAGCGGAGCCAGCACGCACGGCTCGACGACGTGCCGCCGGAGGCGCGGGGCCGCCTCGCGTCGGAGCCGCCGCCGTCATGACGGATCCCGACCTCCTCCGGCTCGAGCGGCGCGCGCTGGCGGTCGGCGCCGTCGCGCTGGTCGTCGCCGCCGTCGGCGGGGCGTTCAGTCCGGCCGCGTTCTTCCGCGCCTGGCTCGTGAGCTGGCTTTTCTGGCTCTCGATCCCGCTCGGCGCGCTGGCGATCGTCATGCTCCACTACCTCGCGGGCGGTTCGTGGGGGATCGTCATCCGTCGCATCTCGGAGTCGACGGCGGCGACGCTGCCCCTGCTCGCCCTGCTCTTCGTGCCGATCGCGCTCGGCATGCGAGCGATCTACGAGTGGGCCCACCCGGACGCAGCGGTCCCCTACCAGCACGCCTACCTGAACGTCCCGTTCTTCCTCGCGCGCGCGGTGCTCTACTTCATCGCCTGGATCGCGGTCGCGCGGGTTCTGGTCCGCTGGTCCGAGCAACGCGACCTGATCGCCGACCCCGACCCGCGCCGCTTCCGGCTCTTCGCGGGGCCCGGCCTCGTGATCTACGGCTTCACGGTCACCTTCGCGTCGATCGACTGGGCCATGTCGATCGAGCCGCACTGGTCCTCGACGGTGTATCCGCTGATGTTCGGCGTGGGCCAGGTGCTCGCCGGCTTCGCGTTCACCATCACGATGGCGGTCGCGCTGCGCGACCGGGAGCCGTTCGGCCGTCTCGTGAACGCGTCCAACCTCGTCGACCTCGGCAACCTGATGCTGACGTTCGTCCTCCTCTGGGCGTACCTGTCGTTCTCGCAGCTCCTGCTCATCTATGCAGGCAACGTCCGGGAGGAGGTGACGTGGTACCTGGCGCGCGAGCGGCCGGGCTGGCTCGCGGTGGCCTTCGCGCTGATCGGCGTCCACTTCTTCCTGCCGTTCGCGCTCCTCCTCCAGCGCACCGTCAAGCGCAACCCGGTGGCGCTCGGAGCCGTCGCCGTTCTGATCCTCGTCATGCGGCTGGTCGACGACTACTGGCTCGTCCTGCCCGGCATCCGCGGGGCGGAGGGCTTCCACTGGCTCTACGTGGTGACGCCGCTCGCGGTCGGCGGCCTCTGGCTGGCCGCCTTCACCCGGCGGCTCCGCGGGATCGCGCTCGTGCCCGCGAACGAGCCGCTGGTCGAGCAGGCGATGGCGGCGCATGGCCACTGAGCGAGACGGGGCCGGCGAGGTCGCGGTGGGCTCGGCGACCGAGACGGCCGAGCGCGGATACGAGCGCCGGGACGTCGGCGTGCGCGCCATCGTGCTGATCGCGGCCGCGCTCATCGGTCTCACCACCCTGGCGCAGGTGGCGATCCTCTTCCACATGGACCGGCTGTGGCGCGCCCGCCAGAAGGAACTGCCGCCGCCCGTGCCGGTCGCCCAGGCCCTGCCCACGGCCCCGCCCGAGCCGCGCCTGCAGATCGCACCGTCCGTCGACCTGAAGTCGATGCGCGCCGCCGAGGACGCCCGGCTCCACAACTACGGTTGGGTCGACCGCAATGCCGGCGTGGTCCACATCCCGATCGAGCGCGCGATGGAGCTCACGAGCGAGGCGACGGCCCGATGAGAGGTGTCGCGCTCGCAGTCATCCTCCTGACGCTTGCAGCGGGAGCGGACGGAGCCGCCGCACCGACCGCCGCGGACGAGCGGCCGCTGCTTCTCCAGGACGTCGGACTGTCACCCCACCCCGGGGCGCGGCTGCCGCTCGACGCCGTCTTCCGCGACGAGACGGGCGAGGCGGCGCCGCTCGCGCGCTGGCTCGAGGGGCGTCCGGTCGTGCTGTCGCTCGTGTACTTCGGGTGCCCGATGCTCTGCGGCGAGGTCCTGAACGCGCTCACCACGAGCCTCAAGCCGATCTCGCTCGAGGCGGGGAAGGACTTCACGGCCCTCACCGTGAGCTTCGACCCGCACGACAGTCCGGAGACGGCACGCGCCAAGAAGGCGAGCGTCCTGGCGCGCTACGGACGCCCGAACGCGGCGCATGGCTGGCACTTCCTCACCGGCGACGCCGAGGCGATTCGCCGCCTGACCGACGCGGTCGGCTTCCGCTACACGTGGGACGCCGCCGGCGGGCAGTTCGCCCACGTGGCGGTGGTCGCGGTCCTCACCCCCGACGGCCGGATCGCGCGCTACTTCCCCGGCATCGAGTACCCGGCGCGCGACCTCCGGCTCGCGCTGGTCGAGGCGTCCGAGGGCCGGATCGGCACCGTCGTCGACCAGCTCCTCCTCTTCTGCTACCGCTACGACGCTTCGTCCGGCCGCTACACGCCCATGATCGCCCGCCTCGTCCGGGTATCGGCGGCGCTGACCGCCGTCGCGCTAGGCGTGCTGGTCGTGGTGCTCCGCCGGCAGGAAGGCAAGCCGACGTGAGCCGGTTCCTGCCCTTTCCCATCTTCCCCGAGCACCGAGCAGGCGTCGACGCTGGCGCCGCGTACCGATCACCTCCTCTACTACCTGCTCGCGGTGAGCGGCCTCATGACGGTGCTCATCGCCGGGCTCATCTTCTACTTCTCGGTCCGCTACCGCCGCCGACCCGGCAACGAACGCGCCACGCAGGTACACGGCTCGAACCGGCTCGAGATCGCATGGTCGGTCGTGCCGCTGGTCATCTTCCTCTTCACGTACGTCTGGGGGGCGAACATCTACTTCTGGGCCTACACCCCGCCGTTCGACGCCCTCGAGGTCTATGGTGTCGGCAAGCAGTGGATGTGGAAGTTCCAGCACCTGAGCGGCCAGCGCGAGATCAACGAGCTGCACGTCCCGGTCGCGCGACCCGTCAAGGTCCTCCTCACCTCGCAGGACGTCATCCACAGCTTCTTCGTGCCCGAGTTCCGCGTGAAGCAGGACGCGGTGCCGGGCCGCTACACCGAGGCGTGGTTCGAGGCGACGATGCCGGGCACCTACCACCTGTTCTGCACCCAGTACTGCGGCACGCTCCACTCG
>VBLD01000312.1:430-999 GCA_005879205.1 Deltaproteobacteria bacterium | reverse complement strand
TCGGGCCGACGCGCTCGCCCGGGCGCCCGACCTGACGGGACTCCTCGGCCGGCAGGTGCGGTTCCGGGACGGCGGCGTCGCGAAGGCCGACGAAGCGTACATCCGGCAGTCGATCCTCGACCCGGCGGCCCAGGTGGTCCAGGGCTACGAGCCGATCATGCCGACGTTCAAAGGGCTGGTGACCGAGGAGGGGATCCTCGACCTCATCGAGTACATCAAGTCCCTCGGGACCACGGAGAAGGCGGGACCATGACCGCGGCACCGATCGTCGCCGCCCCCGGCGCGCCGGAGGACTACCTCAGCGTCGACTACGGCGTGCGCTCCTGGCTGTTCACCCGGGACCACAAGCGCATCGGGCTCCTCTACCTCATGTCGATCACGGGCGCCTTCTTCCTGGGCGGCTTCTTCGCGCTCGGCGTGCGCCTGGAGCTCCTGACCCCGGCGGGCGACCTCATGCGCGCCGAGACCTACAACAAGTTCTTCACGATGCACGGCATCATCATGGTCTTCTTCTTCCTGATTCCCTCGATCCCCGCCGTGCTCGGCAACTTCCTCCTCCCGCTCATGAT
>VBLD01000312.1:0-356 GCA_005879205.1 Deltaproteobacteria bacterium | reverse complement strand
GCGGCGGCGTCGACACCGGCTGGACCTTCTACACACCCTTCAGCACCATCTACTCGACCACGAACGTCATGTCCGCGGCGCTCGGTATCTTCATCGTCGGCTTCTCCTCGATCCTCACCGGCCTCAACTTCATCGTCACCACCCACCGCATGCGGGCTCCGGGCCTCACCTGGTTCCGCCTGCCGCTCTTCGTGTGGGCCATCTACGCGACGAGCCTCATCCAGGTGCTCGCCACGCCCGTACTCGCCATCACGCTCACGCTCGTCGCGCTCGAGCGGACGCTCCACGTCGGCATCTTCGACCCGGCGCTCGGCGGCGACCCGGTGCTCTTCCAGCACATGTTCTGGTTCTACTCG
>VBLD01000311.1 GCA_005879205.1 Deltaproteobacteria bacterium | reverse complement strand
CCAGGAGACGTGCGTGAACGGCGTCTGCTCGCCGGGCACGCCGAAGAACTGCGACGACGGGAACGGCGACACCAACGATTCGTGCGATCCGGCGACTGGCAACTGTCGCAACGTCGTACCGAGCGCCTGCACGAATGACCTGGACTGCCGGGACAACAACCCGTGCACCACCGACAGTTGCGACGCGGTCGGGGGCGGTCATGTCTGCCACAACCGCCCCGTCGCCGCGCCCGGGACCGGAATCGCGGGATGCGACGACGACAACTCCTGCAACGGCGCCGAGAAGTGCGTCAACGGAATCTGCCAGCCGGGCACGTCACTGTCATGTCCTGCCGACGACCAGTTCTGCACCGATGACCGCTGTCGTCCGGAGCTTCCGTCGGCTCAGGCCTGCGTCCACGAGCCGATCGCGGGCTGCTGCGAGACGGTGACGGCGGGCAACGCGCCGGAACCGGCGTGCGAGGACGGCAACGCGTGCACGCTCGACCAGTGCGCTGCGGATCACACGTGCACGCACGCGATCATCGAAGGGTGCTGCCTCGTGGACGGCGACTGCGACGACGGCAGCACGTGCACGACCGATGCTTGTAACAACGGTACCACACCGCCGCAGTGCACCCACCTCCCTGCGCACGAAGGCGAGAACTGCGGCGCCGACGCCTGCACGGTCGGCGCCGTGTGCGCCGGCGGCAGCTGCACCGGAGGCGAGCTGCTCGACTGTCCGCCGGATCCCGACCTCTGCGTCGTGGTATTCTGCGACCCCGCCGAGGGATGCGTCCGCCAGGTCCAGCCCAACTGCTGCCACAGCGACCTCGACTGCGACGACCACAATGCCTGCACACGCGACACCTGCGACGGCATGGTGTGTTCCAACGCCGCCCCCGACATCAGGTGCCAGGCATGCACGTCCGACGCCAACTGCGCGTCGGCGCTCGGGCAGTGCCCGGCCCCGGAGAAGTGCCGCAACGGCGTCTGCACCGACGTCTGCCACGCCTGTACGTCCGACACCGAATGCGCACCGCTATTCGGGCGGTGCGCCGGGAAGGCATGCCGCGGCGGCGACTGCGTCGACGTCCCGCCGCCCTGCGACGACGGCAATCCGAACACCAGCGACTTCTGCGCCCTCGACGCGAGCGGGCTGCCGCAGTGCCGCCACGCCTGCCTGAACGACAAGGGCTGCGACGACGGCAACTCGTGCAACGGCAAGGAGACCTGCTCGGGCGGGACCTGCCAGCCCGGGACGCCGCCCGGCTGCGACGACGGCAACGTCTGTACCGAGGACACGCGCGACCCGAGCACGCCCAACTGCTGCGTCCACACCGACGCCAGCGGCTTCGGGGGGATCAACACCCAGCTCACCGCCGTCGAGGGTGCGGTGAGCACCGCGGCGCCCGCCGACCTGTCCGCGTCGCTGGCGAAGGTCATCCGGGCAAAGACGAGCGCCATGCGCGCCAAGCTGGGCGCGGCCCAGGCGGCCGCCGGCTCCTCGGTGAAGCGGGAAGGCCGCATGCTGAAGGCCGCGAACAAGGCGCTGCGGGGTCTCAGCAACGCGATCCGGAACGGCAAGAAGGGCCACACGCCGAAGATCTCCTCGTCGCTGGCGGACACCCTGCTCGCGCGACTCGGCTGCACCGGCACGGCCGTTCAGGGTCTGCAGGCCGAGCTGTCGCACTGAGCCCGCCGGGGGCGTGGTACTTCCCACCGAGATGTCGTAAGACCTCGCGGCGAGGAGGATTCCATGGCTCAAGAGCGCCTGATCTCGGCCGACTCACACGTCAACCCGCCGAAGGAGCTCTGGACCCGAAGCGCTCCGGCCAAGCTGAAGGACCGGGCGCCGCGCGTCGAGTCGACGCCGCAGGGTGATTTCTGGATCGTCGACTCCCAGATCTCGGGCGCCATCGGGCTCGACGCCTCGGCCGGCCGCAAGCCCGAGGAGTTCAAGGCGTTCGGCCTCACCTACAAGGACATGCGACCGGGGTCCTACGATCCCGCGGCGCGGCTCGCCGACATGGACCAGGACGGCGTCGAGGCGGAGGTCCTCTACTTCGGCGGGCCGGTCACGCAGCTCTCCGTCGACCAGGAGCTCCGCTCCTACATCGTGCGCACCTACAACGACTGGATGGTAGAGCTCTCGCGGGCGGCACCTCGCCGTCTGGTCGGGCTCGCTCACATCCCGCTCCTCGACCTCGAGGAGGCCATGGCCGAGCTCCGCCGCGTCGCGAAGCTCGGGCTACGCGGCTTCCACGTCGACCCGTTCCCCGACGAGCGCGGCGGGAAGCCCTTCTGGGACCCGGCCTACGAACCGTTCTGGTCGCTGGTCGAGGAGACGGGGCTGCCGATGAGCTTCCACATCGTCGGCCCGCGCAACCAGAACGTGGCCGCCACCTTCATGAACCCGACGCCCGGCGTGAAGGAGACCTTTATCGCGATCGCGCCCATCTCGATCTGCGAGATCGTCTCGACGCTGGTCTTCACGGGCATCCTCGAGCGGCACCCGAAGCTCCAGTTCGTGCTCGTCGAGTGCGGCATCGGCTGGATTCCCTACTTCGTCGAGCGCATGGATCAGACGTTCGAGAAGCATCGGTTCTGGACGAAGTCGGTCATCGCCGAGAAGCCGAGCACGTACTGGTACCGCCAGGGACACGCCACGTTCATCCGCGATCTCGCGGGGGTGGCGGCGCGGCACCGGGCGGGGCTCCGCAACGTCATGTGGTCGACCGACTACCCCCACAGCGACTCGACGTGGCCGCACTCGCGCGAGGCGCTGGCGGAGCACTTCCAGGACGTCCCCGCCGAAGAGCGGGCGGCCATTGCGGGGGGGAACGCGGCGGCGCTCTACCGCCTCGACTGAGAGTTTGTGAATGAATCCCCGGACCGAGCCAGGTGGCCGAGGCGCCCGCAGCGCAAGGCGCGACGACGAGTCATAGCCGGAGGCTATGGCGAGGAGGAGCAACGCCGCGATGCGGGACGCATCGGCCGCCTGGCGACGGGAGGGGATTCGTTCACAGACTCTGAGCC
>VBLD01000033.1:2860-14986 GCA_005879205.1 Deltaproteobacteria bacterium | reverse complement strand
CCGAGCTTGCGGTCGATCAGCAGCTCGCACGGGTAGACGTCGCCGTTGGCGAACATCGCCCCGCCGAGGTTCCCGCCGTAGCACGGGATCTGGTACTCGTTCGTGCGCACGATCTTCGCGATCATCTGGTGGCGCACGATCCGCTTCGCGTTGATGAAGTCGGCGAACGGGAAGTGATCGTAGCCCGAGAGCGACCCGGACTTGTACTCGCGCTCCATGTGGTCGGCGTACTGCTCGTACTTCTCGACGTCGAAGAACTTGGCGACGGGCTCTTTCGGGCTGCCGCGGGTGAGCAGCGTGAAGACCGTGTCGACGTCGAGGTTCTTGCGAAACCACTCGTAGTTCTCGATCAGCACGTCCTCGTTGTGCTTGGAGACCGTTGTCTCCACCTGCACGCTGAAGTTCTTGTAGTGCTTCTCGATGTCGCGCAGCGCCTTGTAGGTCTCGACCGACCGCTTGAAGAGCCCGGGGAAGACGCGGATCTCGTCGTGCAACGCGCCGACGCCGTCGAGCGACACGTCGATGTGGAGGTCGAGCTCGGGGCACGACTCGCACAGGTCCTTCACGATCGAGACCGTGCGCGCCGTCGTGCTGCCGTTGGTCGGGATGCCGACGTTCCGCACCCCGGTGTTCTTGTGGAAGATCTTGATGATCTCCCCGATGTCCTTGCGGAGGAAGGGCTCGCCGCCGGTGGGGAGGAGGAACATGAGGCTGCCCTTCCCCATGCTCGCCGACACCTTGTCGATCTCCTCGAGCGACAGCTCCTGCTTGCGGTACGTCATCGACGGCTCTTCCCACCCGGGGTGCGCGCCGTCGGCGAGCAGGCAGTGCTTGCACTTGGCGTTGCACGCGTCGGTGATGAAGTAGACGAGGTACACCGGGAGCTGGCCACGCTTCACGAAGAGCTTCCGGCCGTGCTTCACGTAGTCGAGGTATCCCATCACCTGCTCCTTCTCCGATCCGCGGCCGCGGCTCAGTACCGCCGGCCGAGCGCGTAGGTCAACAAGCCGACGCCGCTGCCGACGCCGACGACGACGAGCTCCAGCCAGAGGAGAGGCGCCGCGGCGAGCGCCCTCCCCCACCCCTCGCTCGTCCGGATCGCGCCGAGGAAATTCGCGTTGAGGACGGTCGCGGCGCCGAGCGCGACGAGCGCGACCACCGCCAGCGCCGGCAGCCCGAGGACCACCCCCGCGCCGAGCGCTCCGGTACCCGCCACCGCCACCGGCACGCTCGCCATGTAGCTCCCGGGGACCGACGTGTTGTTGCGGGCGAGGTCCGCGCGGTGGCGGAGCTTCAGGCGGGTCAGCGCCACCGCGCGCAGGAAGTCCGTGCGCAGCAGCCCCGCCAGCGAGTACCGCTTCACGTGCTCGACCTCGAGCTCGGGCTGGACGCGGATGCGGATGCCGAGCCGGGCGAGCTTCTGCCCGAAGGCGGTGTCCTCGACGTTCGGGTTGCCGTAGCCCTCGTCGAAGCCGCCGGCACGCACGAAGGCGTCGCGCTGGATCGCCGCCGCCGTGGTGTAGAAGAGCGGAACGTCGCCGGTCTGGCGGGCGTACGTCCAACGCATCCAGAGGTTCTTGTACTGGCTCACCAGATCACGATGCCGCATGGCGGCCGCCTGCACGCCGATGAGTCCCTCGACGTCGCCCCGGGCGTAGCGCTCGGCGAGACGCGCGAGGGTATCGGGCGCGACCATCACGTCGGAGTCGATGAAGAAGAGCAGCGCACCCTGGGCGGCACGCGCCCCGATGTTGCGCGCCGCGGCCGGGCCGACCCGCCCCTCGGTCGGCACGACGCGAACCGGGAAGTTGGCCGCGATCGCCGCCGACTGGTCGGTCGAGCCGTCGTCCACGAGCACGACCTCGAAATCGAAGAACGTCGACTGGAAGAGGCGGGTCAGGCACTCGGCGAGGGTGGCGGCGGCGTTGTAGACGGGGATCACGACCGAGACCGCCGGTGCGGCCTGCGCGGGGTGCCGGCGCCGCGCGAGCCAGCGGGCCATCGAGGTGACGCGGTTCCAGCCGTGCTCGGCGTCGGGCCGCGGGTCTGTACCATTCGGACGCATGTCAGTTCCTTCCGGCGGCGGCGAGTAGCATCCCGTTCATCGCGCTGTCGAGCCGTCGAGCGAGCGCCTCGGTCCGCGCGGGGTCGCGGGCGGCGAGGTCGTGGGTCTCGTCGGGATCGCTGGCCAGGTCGAACAGCAGACGGTCGCCGCGTGAGGTCGTGATCAGCTTGTAGCTCCCGTCGTACAGCACCCGCATGGCGCGGTCGTACGACGGCCCGTAGTGCGCGACGAGCCACGGGTTGATGTCCTCCTCCGCGACGCTCGCGTGCGTCACCTCGAGCAGCGGCTCGCCCTG
The DNA here is from genome assembly GCA_005879205.1 of Deltaproteobacteria bacterium. GTDB lineage: Bacteria > Desulfobacterota > Binatia > DP-6 > DP-6 > DP-3. The sequence continues at coordinate 12,626 of VBLD01000033.1, read as the reverse complement.
CACCCCGGCGGGCAGCGGAGCCCCGGCGGCGCCGAGCACCGTCGGCAGCACGTCGACCAGCTGGACCGGGCGGTCGCTGCGGCCCCGCGGCCGGTCGGTGCCCGGGAGCTTGAGCACCAGCGGCACGTGCAACAGCGGCTCGTAGAGCATGCGCCCGATGTGGCCCACCTGCCCGTGGTCGCCGAGAAACTCGCCGTGGTCGGCCGTGACCACGACGAGCGCCGACTCGTAGCGGCCGCGGGCGCGCAACGCCGCCAGGAGCTCGCCGAACGCGCCGTCCATGTTGAGGAGCTCCCCGTCGTAGTTGGCCGTGATGAAGGCGCGCTCGGCGTCGGTGAAGTCGCGGACCGCGTGCGTGTAGAGGTTCGTGCGGGCCAGCCGGGCGGCGCCCGCGAGTCCCCGGCTCCAGCGGTCGTAGGGCGGCTCGGCGAGCCAGGGCTCGTGCGGCTCCATGTAGTTGACGAAGAGGAAGACCGGCCGGCCAGCGGGCGCCCGGTCGAGCCAGGCGAGCGCCGCGGCGTTGATCTCGCGCCCGCTGCGAAACGGCTTCAAACAGAAGCCGGGGGCGAACTGCTGCGCGAAGTGCACCACGTGCGGCCGGACCTGGAACAGGAGGCCGGGCGCGTCGTCGTAGAAGCCGAAGCCCTGCGCCACCCCGAAGGTGCGGTAGAGGTAGGAGAAATTGGCGGCGAAGGCGGCGGTCTGGTAGCCGCGGTCGCGCAGCGCCTCGGCGAGCGTCACCCGTTCCTCGGAAAGTGGAAACGCGACGCGACGGCGGCCGTCGATCGACCGGCCCGGCAGGAAGCCGCCGGCGAGGTGCGCGCCGTGCCGGCTCGGGTACATGCCCGTGAAGAGCGACGCGTGGGCGGGCAGCGTCCACGCGGCGGGCGAACGGGCCTGCGTGAACAGGAGCGCGTCGGCGGCGAAGGCCGTCAGGTTGGGCGAGGTCTCGCGCCCGTAGCCATAGGTCGACAGGTGGTCGGCCCGCGTGGTGTCGAACGAGACCAGGATCACGTCGGGCGTTCCCGCCGGCGGCGGGACCGCCGTCGTGATCGGATCTGCCAGCGGCGCGCTGGTGAGCGGATGGGCGACGACCACGGCGGCGAGTACGCCTGCCGCGACCTCGAGCCCCAACCGGATGCCGCGCCGCACGACGAGGATGCCGAGGGTCCGATCGGCGGCGACGCCGAGCAGCGGCAGGACGGCCAGCACGACGGGCAGCGTCGTCTCGCCGAGGCCGTGCCCCACCTCGAGCGCGAGCGCGCCGAGCGCGACGGCCGCGGTCCCGACCAGCGCCAGATGGACGAGGACGAGCGCGGGACGCTCCTCCCGCCCGGTGGTGCGGGCGAGCCGCACAGCCACTCCCGTCGCGCCGGCGGCGAGGACGACGAAGAGAGCCTCGGCGCCGAAGCCCGGCGGCCGGTAGACGCGCAGGAACCCGTAGACCGCGGTGAGGGCGAGCGCCAGCGGCGCCCCACCGCCGACCATCGCCCCGAGCCCCAGGCCGGCGATCCCCGCGACCGCGAGGTCGAGGGCGCCGATCCGCAGGCTCACCGCTCCCGGCACGAGGCCGCCGGCCGCCCAGTTGAGCGTCGCCTCGACCACCCACCAGATCGCGCCGACCAGCATGCCGGAGGCGAGCCCCCGCACGGCGGCTGCGAGCGCGCGCGCCATCGCGATCCTAGTCCCCCGGCCCGAAGCGGTAGATGACGTTGAAGGTGGGGCGCTTGCCGTTCAGATGCGTCACGATCGCCATGCCGATGCCGAGCAGCCCCCAGAAGAGGATCTGCACGGGCGGGTTGTAGAAGGCGTTGAAGTTCGCCATCGAGACGAGGAAGCCGAGACCGGAGGAGAAGATGGCCCATAGCACCAGCGCCAGCCGTTTGTCCTGCACGCGCCGGCTGCCCTGGTAGATTGCTGTCAGCGCCGCCCCGATGACCCACATCATGAGCGCCCAGCCGACGAATCCCGCCCGCAGCATGAGCGTCAGGTGCATGTTGGCGCTCTGCGCGCGGTGAGGCGCGAGCTCGCCCGGGCCCTCCACCTCCACCACGCTCACCGCTCCCCGGCCCGGCTCGGGCCCCACCAGTGCCTTGTGGCTGCGGACCTCGGAGGAGATGGCCGCGCCGGTGAGCGACACGCGCCGCGCCCACTCGGCACCGACCGCGCCCGGCGAGAGCCGGAGCGATCCCGTCACCATCAGCAGGGCGACGAGGAAGAGACAGCCGCCGGTGAACATGCGGAACGTCCGCCGCGACGCCCGCCAGGTGAACACCGAGCCCGTCAGCCACAGGGCCAGGAGCCCGGTGCGGCTCTGGGTGAGGACCACCGCCACGATGACCAGCGTCGCGCAGATGAGCCAGAAGTCCCGTTCCTCGCGCCGCTCTGCACCGGCGAGCTCGACCAGCACGAGGGGCACCCCGAGGACCAGGTAGGCGGCGAGGACGATCGGGCTCCCGAGCGTCGCCGCGATGCGCGGCGTCCCCGCGTGCGCGAGCAGCGTCCCGCTCGTGGTGGGATGGGTCTGCAGCGCGATCTCGAGGATGCCGAGCAGCGACACCGCCACGGCGGCCAGCGCGACGACCCGCGTCGCGCGCACGACGAAGCGATCGTTCACCTCGCCGCTCACGACCAGGAAGACGAGCAGGAAGCCGGAGGCGCTGAAGTAGGCGAGGTCGCGCAGCCGCGGCACGAGGTCGCCCGCAAAGACGCCGGCCAGCACCGAGAAGAGCACGAAGCAGACCATCGGCCGGTTGGTGGGCGTCTGGTAGAGGTAGAGGCGGTGGGCGGGGATCTGACGGACCAGCGTCGTCGCGGCCAGCAGGAGGCCGAGGGCCTCGAAGGGCGACAGGTTGAAGCCCCCCACCGCGACCTCGAACGGCTCCTTGAAGAGCGCGGGCGCGAACGACGCGCACAGGAAGATCAGGCCGAGCACGACCCCGAGCGTCAACCAGCGGTTGAGCAGCTTCACGAAGGTCGCCGCGACGAGCCGGAAGTCGAGCCAGAAGGTGCGATTGCGGATGTAGACCAGGTCGTAGCGCAGCTTGTCACGCGGTTCCGTGAAGTAGCCCCCACGCAGCTGCGCGAGCCCCGTCATGCCGGGCCGGACGACGAAGCGCGCGGTGTAGTGCACGATGTCGCGGGTGGAGGTGGCGAGGAAGATGGGACGGATGGGCCGCGGTCCGACCAGGTTCATGTCGCCCCGCAGCACGTTCAGCAGCTGCGGGATCTCGTCGAGCTTGCTGCGCTTCAGGAACCGGCCGACCGGCGTGTAGAGGGGCTCGTCCGGCGCGAGGAGGCGGGCGCCGATCCGCTGCTCCGCGTCGCGCAGGAGCGTGCGGAACTTGAGGATCGTGAACGGCCGGAGGTCGCGGCCGATGCGCGTGCCGCGGTAGAGGACCGGGCCGCGGCTGGTCAGCTTGATCGCGAGCGCGATCAGCAACGACACGGGGAGCAGCAGGAGGAGGCCGGCAGCGGCGATCGCCACCTGCCACCACCGCCCCCAGCGCCCGTCGGACCGGAGCCCGAGGTCGCGGCCCGGCGCGTCGAAGCGCTCGCCTCGCTGTGCACGCAGGCTGATCACGGCGCCTCCGGTCTGGCGTGCGACGCGTGGTCGCCGCGTCGAGAGCTCGCGACCGCAGCCACCTCGCCGCGTACCAGGTCGTCCCACACGACGAGCACCAGCAGCGCCCAGATGGCCCGGCTGTGGTCCACCCGTCGCGTCATGTGCTCGGCCACCAGCCGGCCGACGGCGGCGGGATCGAAGAGCCCCTGGCGGCGGAGCCGCGACGGCGCCAGCAGGTCGTGGGTGAAGTCGCGCAGCTCGCCGGTGAGCCACGCCGGGATCGGCACGTTGAAGCCTCGCTTGCGGCCGTCGACGACCGCCGCCGGGAGCCGCCCCGCCATCGCGCGACGGAGCGCGTACTTGGTCGTCAGGCCGCGGAGCCGGAGCCGGGCCGGCAGGCGGCGCGCGAGCTCCACCACGGCGCGATCGAGAAAGGGCACGCGCGCCTCGAGCGAGTGCGCCATGCTCATGCGGTCGACCTTCACCAGGATGTCCGCGGGCAGGAAGAGGCGGGCGTCGACGTACTGCAGACGCTCGAGCTCCTCGCCGTCCGATTCCGCGTAGAGGTCCTCGAATAGGCGCACGGTCGGATCCACCTCGGCCGCCGTCCCGTTCGCGTAGAGCGCGGCCTTCACGTCCTCGGCAAGCACGGTCTTCCACCACAGATGGCCGGCGGCCGGCGGGAGGTAGGCGCCGGCGACGAAGCGCTTCGCCTTGTAGTCGAAGCTCACGCGCGCGTGCGACACCGGGAGTCGCCGCACGAGCTCGGGGAGGACGCGGCCGCCGATCACGCGCGGCAGCCGCGCGTAGAGCGACGCCAGGCGTCGGGCCCGGTAGGTCTCGTAGCCGGCGAACATCTCGTCGCCCCCTTCGCCGGAGAGGACGACCTTCACGTGCCGGCGCGCCAGCTCCGAGACGTGCCAGACGGGGATGGCGGAGGAATCCGCGAACGGCTCGTCGAAGTGGCGCACGAGCTGCGGCAGGAGCGTGGCGGCATCCGGCCGCACGACGAGCTCGTGGTGCTCGGTGCCGAAGCGCGCCGCGACCTGCCGGGCGACGTCGGTCTCGTCGAAGCTCGGCTCCGCGAAGCCGATCGTGAAGGTGCGGATCGGGTGCACGCCGAGCTCGTGCATGAGCGCGACGATCGTGCTCGAATCGAGCCCGCCCGACAGGAACACACCGAGCGGGACGTCGCTCATCAGGTGGCTCTCGACCGCCGCCCGCAGGGTGGCGAGGAGCTCGGCCTGCCATTCCGCGTCCGGCCGCGGCGCGCCGCGGCCGACGTGGTCCCGGAGGTCCCAGTAGCGCTCGGTGCGCACCCGGCCTCCGGGCTCCGCGATCAGCAGGTGGCCGGGCGCGAGCTGCCGGACGCCGGCGAAGATCGACGCCGGGCCCGGCACGTAGCCGAGCGTCAGGTAGTCGTGCAGCGCCTGGAGGTCGAGCGCGGGATCGACGCCGGCGGCGAGCAGGCACTTCGCCTCGGAGCCGAACAGGAGTCGCTCGCCGTTCTCGGCCACGTAGAGCGGCTTGATGCCGACGCGGTCGCGGCCGAGCACGAGGCGATGCGCGCGGCGGTCCCACAGGGCGAAGGCGAACATGCCGTCGAGCCGCTCGAGCGCCGCCGTCCCCGCCTCCTCGTAGAGATGCGCGATCACCTCGACGTCGCTCGACGTCCGGAAGCGATGCCCGCGGGCGAGCAGCCCGGAGCGCAGCGCAGGGCTGTTGTAAATCTCGCCGTTGCACACCACCTGGACCGAGCCGTCCTCGTTGCCGATCGGCTGGTGGCCGCCGCTCACGTCGACGATCGACAGGCGGCGCATGCCGAGCCCCACCTCGGCCTCGGTGAACTCCCCGAAGTCGTCCGGACCGCGATGGGTCATGACGTCGCACATCGCCCGCACGTCCCCGGCATGCGCGCGCGCGCCGATGCGAAGCCTCAGCTCTCCTGCAATGCCACACATGATCGCGAACTCAGGCTGCCAGCCGCTGCCGCTCGAGCGCCGCTGCGAGGTCGCCGACCGGAGCGAGCCGCGGGCCGATGCCGAGACGGGGCAACGTGAAGAGATCCAGACCCGGCCGCAGCGCACCCGCGCGCGACACGACCGCGGAGCGAAAGCCGAGCCGGCGGAGCAGCCCGGTGGTCTCCGGGCCGAAGTAACGATGGGTCCCGCCGGCGTTGGGGTACGCGAAGTGCGCGGCCCGGATGCCCACCGCCGCCGCGATCGCGTCGCGCGAGGAGGCGATCTCGGCCTCGGCCTCGGCCGCCGACGCGAGCGCGACGTTCAGGTGGGTCACCGTGTGCGCGCCGATCGTCCACCCGGCGCGCGCGAGCTCGCGCACCTGGTCCCAGCCGAGCATGACGCCCGCGAGCCGCCGCGCGAGGTCGACGCCGATCGCCTGCGCCGTCGCGGCGAGGCGTTCGGCGCGCTCGCGCGGCGCGAGCGGCACGAGCGCGCGCGTCAGCGTACGCACCGCAGACTCGCGGGCCCCGGCCGGTCCGAGCGCGACGGCGGGCAGGCCGGCGACCGCCAGCTCGTCGCCCGGCGCGGCCAGCACGAGCGCGCGGACCGCCGACATCCAGAGCGGCGGTCCGCCGTCGAGCGCTCCCGTGCTCACGTAGAGCGTGGCCGTGAAGCCGAGCCGCTGGAGCACGGGAAACGCCAGCCGATGGTTGTCGGCGTAGCCGTCGTCGAAGGTCACGGCGAGCGCGCGCGGGGGCAGCTTGCCGCCGCGGGCGATCGCCTCCACCACCTCGTCGAGCGCCACGACCCGGTAGGCGCGGCGGACGAACGCCATCTGCAGGCGGAAGGCCTCGACCGGCATGCAGATGCCCGGCGTCGCGTAGAGCACCGGCTCGGGCCCGTCGGTCACGGCGTGGTAGCGCAGCACGAGGCCACGCATGCGGGCGCGCGCGAGGCGCGCGAGCGCAAGCAGGCCCGAGTGGTACAGCACGCGCTTGGCGGCCCAGCTCCCGAGACTCATCGCGCATCCCCGTTGCGATAGAAGAGCTCGAGGAGAGGCGTGCGCAGCCGGTTCCATCCGCGCCGGCCGAGGCAAGCTTTGGCGGCGTTCTTCGCCGCCTCCACCGTCCGCAGGCGCCAGAGGGCGCCGCGCTCGGCGTCGACGATGGCCGCGAACTCCTCGACCGGCATACCGCGCCGCACGCCGACGCGCGGGACCGAAAGCGGCGGATCGCCGGGGTGCCACCAGCCCAGCCGGCTGGTGCAGAAGACCCGATAGCCGAGGTCCTGGAGGATGGGCGCGAGCGCCGGCGGGCCCCAGCCGCGCGGCAACGACGCGGCCCGCACCGCCGCGCCGAGGCGATCCTCGAGCAAGCGCTTCGAGTCGCCGTACTCCCGGCGCAGCCCCGCCTCGTCGAGGGTGTCGAGGAAGGGATGCGTCATCGAGTGGCTGCCGATCTCCATGCCGGCGGCGAGCATCTCGCGGAGCTGCGCCCAGGTGACGTGCCCGGGGGTGTCGATGCGCGTCGGGACGACGAAGAACGTCGCCCGGAGCTCGCGCTCGACGAGCGCCGGAAAGACGTGCTCGTAGTCGCTCCGGGTGCCGTCGTCGAAGGTGAGGCTGAAGAAGCCGCCGCCGAGCTCGCCCGGCACGCGGCCGGCGACGATCGCCCGACGGGGCGATTCGGCCGCCGCCAGCAGGTAGGCGTGGAGGTCTCGAGGATCGAGCACATACGGACGGTGCGTCGCCGGCACCTCGGCGAGTCCGGCGGCCGGCACGACGTCGTGGAAGGCAAAGACGGCCGCGCGCGGTCTCATGCGGCAGCCCCCAGGCGCTCGGCGTACAGGCGCTCGAGCTGCGCCACCATCTGGCGGGCCCCGAAGCGCTCCTCGACCCGGCGTGCGGCGGCCCCGGCGACGGCAGCGGCGCGCGCCGGATCGGCCAGCAATCCGACGGCCGCAGCCGCGAGCGCCGTGGGATCGCCGGGGGGCACCAGGATGCCGGTGCGCTCCGCGTCGACGGCCTCGACGGTACCGCCGACCGCCGTGGCCACCACGGGCCGCCCGGCGGCCATCGCCTCGAGGAGTGCGTTCGACATCCCCTCGGCGTGCGACGGCAGCACGAAGACGTCCATCGCGGCGAGCGGCGTGCGCACGTCGGCCACCGAGCCCGTGAAGCGCACCGTCTCTCCGAGGCCGAGGTGGACGACCTGCCGCTCGAGACGCGCGCGCAGCGGTCCGTCGCCGACGATCAACACCTGCGGCGCGAGGCCGTTGGCGAGCCCGAGCATGGCCCGCGTGGCGACGAGGAAATCGCCGTGGCCCTTGCGCTCCTCGAGCCGACCGATCGTTCCGACGACCGGGCGCCGCGGGTCGAGCCCGAGCGCCGCCTTGGCCGCCGCCGGCTCCGGGCCGCCGCGCAGATGCTCGACGTCGACGCCGCTCGGGATGACGGCCCAGCGCGCCCGCACCCCGTGCGCCTCGGCCTCCCGGCGCAAGGCGTCCGCGTTTGCGACGACGGTGTCGGCCAGGCGCGCGATCACGCGCCAGGCGATCCGTGCCGACCGGTCGCCGCCGGTGAGGCTTCGTTTGCTCGCCACGACCAGGCGCGCCCCGCCGAGCCACCCGGCGATCGCCCCGACCAGCGCCGGTCGCCACTGGTAGCCGTGCACGACGTCGGTGCCGGCGGCGCGCACGAGCCGCGCGGCGCGGAGCACGCCGCGGAGGAACTGCGGCGTGGCCCCTCGGTCGCCGACGTCGAGCGAGGTGAGGGCCACCCCGGCCGCCCGCAGCTCGTCCGCCACCTCGCCCCCGGCGCGCAGCGTGTAGACGTGCACGCTGAACCGGCGCGGGTCGAGGTGGCGCACCACCTGCTGGAGGTGGCGCTGGGTACCGCCCGTGTAGAGCAGCGGGGCGAAGTAGGCGACGCGCGTCATGCCAGGACCGGCAGGGCGTCGCGGCCCCAGCGGATCGGGCCGGCGACGGCAACCGCCGGCTCGGACAAGGACTCGACGTGGCGCCGCATGGTGACGATCTGACCGATCAGGATGTAGGTGAACGGCGACTGCCAGAGGTCGGAAAAGAGCGCGAAGAAGCAGAACAGCACGTACACGACGCGCATCGCCGCAGCGATGTAGCCCACCTCCGGGTCGCGCGATGCGAGCCGGGTCACCCGTCGCAGGTCGCGCCACGTGATCCAGAAGAGGAGGAGATAGAGTGACAGGGAGAAGACGCCCCCTTCCGACGCTGCCCAGAGGTAGGAGTTGTGAGGAGGTCGAAAGAAAGTATCGTTGTATACCTGGCGGGAGACTTCGCGGAAATTCCCCAGGCCGACGCCGAGCCAGGGGTGGTCCTTGATCATCTGCCAGCCGCTCAGGATCGCCGCCTCGCGCATCTTGTTCGACGACGCCGCGCCGCGGTCCTCCGCCTTGGTGGGCATGATGTGCGTCATCCGCGACCAGTCCCCCTGCGGGATCACCGTCGCGATGAGCAGGACGCTGGCAACGCAGCCCGCGGCGACGTACGCCGTCGGGACGCGGAAGGCCCGCGGGCCGGTCTGGACCAACAGCACGAACACGACCGCGCCGAGCAGGCCGCTGCGCGAGCCGGTCGCCAGGAAGACCAGGAGGGCGGCACCGATGGCACCGAGCGCGACGATGCGCCGGCCGCGTCCCGGCCGCGACAACGCCCAGTACCACCAGCACCCCATCTCCATCAGACAGATCATCGCGAGCTTGTTCGCGTTGCCGCCGGCCGTGACCCCGGCCATGGCACGGAATCCGAGCTTCAGGTTGCCCTGCAGCCAGTTGACGAGGGCCGACGGCACCGCGCAGTAGAGCGCCAGCATGTAGGCGAGAAACACCGCGCGGACGTCGCGGCGGGTGCGGACGAAGGCGAGAAAGAAGATGAGGAAGGCGAGGCGGGTGATGAAGTCGTGCGCCAGGTCGGAGGTCTTGTCGAGCATGAAGGCCTTGCCGCGGCTGGCGCGGAGGAGCGGAAAGGCCAGCGAAGAGTGGCTGGTGGAGCCGAGCAGCAGAAGCCCGATCGCGGCAAAGACGAGAACCTGTGGGCATCTCAGGAACGAGAGGTCGCGGTTGTTGAGCACGTGGACGGCCAGCGAAACGAGAAAGCCGACGCCGAGCAGGTTGGCGACCGTGAGGAAGCCGAGCGACTGCAGGAGGGCCGGATAGACGCTCAACAGGTAGAGCACGACCATCACGACGATCCCCATGACGGGGTT
>VBLD01000033.1:0-2817 GCA_005879205.1 Deltaproteobacteria bacterium | reverse complement strand
GAGGTACGTCCCGGCCACCGTGAGCGCGGCGATGAACGGGAAGGCCAACGCCAGGGCGACCCGGATGACGACCGGGAGCCCCGCCGAGCGCGCGGCCGAGAAGCGACGGGCTGGCATGGGAGCGGAAGGCTAGAGAAGTTCTTCGATGAAGGCGGGAATGTAGTCGCGACGGCGGTTCAGCACCGACCCGACCAGACGGACGCCCACCCGCTCGAGGCTGCGCCGGGTGCGCTCCGCCTCCGGGATCCGGGTGCGGTCCGCCTCGATGACGATCAACGCCGCGTCCAGGCGCGCCGCGAGGATCGACGCGTCGCTGTAGACGTTCGCGGGCGGCAGGTCGAAGAGCACGAAGTCGAAAGCCTCGCGCAGCTTGGCGAGGGCCACGGGCATGCCCGCGGAGTCGAACAGGCCCGACGGGCCGAGCGACGTCTGCCCACAGGTGATCACGAACAGGTTCGCGATAGGGGTCTTCTGCACCACCGCCGGCAGCTCGACGCGACCCTCGATCAACTCGGCGAACCCGCCGTTGCGAGGTTCGCCTCCACGACGCACACCCGCCCGCTGCGCCGCCGGACCAGGATCGAGGCAAAGACCGCGACGGTGGTGGTGGTACCCTCCCCGTGGCTCGACGCCGTGACGCCGAGCAGCCGGGGGACCGGCCCCGCATCGGCGCCCGGGCCGACGAGGAGATTCGTGCCGAGCCGCTGGTACGCCTCTTCGACCTCGGGGCCGAGGCGGAAGTCGAGCGCGACGCGGGGCTCGGCCTCGCGGTGCGGCGTCCGCCCGAAAGGCCAGCGCCACCGCGAACGACCGTTGCCGTTGCGCTTCCCGTTTCCGCCCCCGTTGCGGCCGTTTCCTCCGCCGTTCCCTCCCCCGTTGGTCTTCCCCCCGCCGTTGCTCTTCGCGCCGCGGCGCTCCGCCTCGAGCTTCTTCAAGGCGTCGTAGATGCGGCTCATGGTGCCTCCGGGATGCTAGCCGCGCGCGACGTCGGGCGCGGTGTGGAGCTCGGGAATGACGGCGAGGACCGGGAGCTCGAGGTAGCGCTCGACCTCCTCCTCGAAACGCAGGCGGCGGTTCAGGTAGTCGACCGCGACCGCCATGCCGGCGCCGACGACGAGGCCGCTCATCAGCCCCATGAGCAACGGGAGGAGCAAGCCGTTCTCGGGCTCGATCGGCGGCGTCGCGCGCTCGACGACGGTCACGTTGACCATGCTCTGGTTCTTCATCGCCTCGCTGATGCGGGCCTCCTCCTGCTTGCGCCAGTACAGATCGAACGCGTAGGCTTTCTCGTCCGCCACCTGCTTCAGGTTGTTGATCATGAACCGCTGGTCGCGGAGCTCGTGGACCTGCTTCTTGAGGGTCACGACGTGCTCGGCCATGGGCGTCTCGCGCTCGCGGAGCTCGGCTACCGATGCCTCGATGGTCAGGACGTTGCGCTGGAGATCCCGGTAGATCTGGTTCTCCTGGACCGTCTGGACGTTCAGCACCCGCTCCTTCTCCTCGCCCAGGCGGGCGCGGACGTTCGCGATCTCCTCCTCCTTGTCGCGCACGTGCCGGTCGTCGGGCTGGTAGCGTTGCAGCGCCTGGTACCGTTCGATCTCGAGACCCGCGAGCCGATCCTTGAAGGTCTGGATGGTCGGGTTGGCCCGGTATTCCTCCGAGTAGGGGATGTGCGGCGGCGTGCGCCCGAGCTGCGCGTTCACCTCGGTCAGCTTGCGCTCGGCGCCGCGGATCTTCTCCCGATGGACCCGGAGCGCCTTCTCGGCGTCCTGCAGGTCCTGGTTCAGGATGTGGATCTCCTGGTCGACGTCCACCACCTTGGTCCGCCTGAGGTACGCCCGAAGCCGGTGTTGGGCCCCCTTCATCTCCGACTCGAGGATGTGCAGCTGTCCGGCGTAGAAGGACTGGATGCCCTCGTTGGCATACGCGCGGTTGTGATGCTCGACGTAGACGTCGGTCAGCGTGTTCACCAGGCGCGCCGCGCGATCCGGATATCGCCCGAGGTAGCTGATCTGGAGCACGTTGGACCCCGGCGCCGGCGCGACCGTCAGCGCCAGCTGCATCTTGCTGATCATCTCGCCCATGCTCGTGCCGGCCTCGGGCGTGACGCCGACGCGGATCACGGCCTCCTCGAGGACCTGGCGGCTCCGCACGATCTCGGCCTCGCCCGCGACCACGTCCGGGTTGAGGGGCACGTTGATGCTCCGGGAGGGAGCCTCGGCGGGCGCGAGCTGCACCGCCTCGCCGACCTTCACCAGGACCTTGGTCGTAGCGCGCCAGGTGCGCGGCCGCAGCAGCGCCACCGTGGCCGAGACGAGGAAGACCAGCAGGAAGATGCCGATCACCAGGCGGCGGTGCTTGAAGACCGAGTAGAAGAAGCTGCGCGCGGCGAGCATCGGAGCGCCGGCACTGGCCGGCGGAAGCAGCGTCGCGGCCTCGGGAAGGGTCTGGAGCGTTGCCATGTTCGACCTGCTACTGCAGCGAGTACCCCACGCCCACCCGCGGCAGCGCCGGGATCAGCCCGCGCACGTACGCGTCGACGACATCGTCCATGTCGGAGATCCAGGTCGGCGGCACGTACACGACGTCGTTCGGATGCAGTCGCACGCGTTCGGGCACGCCGCGGTTGACGACCTGGCCCATGTCGACGCGGGCGGCGTTGAACTTGCCGTCCGTTCCCGGCGTCAGGAGAAGGACACTCTCGAGCTTGGCGCTCTTCTTGAAGCCTCCGCACTGCAGCACGGCCTGCAGCGGTGTCATGTCGGCGGCCAGCACGACGTAGCCCGGACGCGTCACCTCACCGCCGATGTAGACCCG
>VBLD01000325.1:6639-9153 GCA_005879205.1 Deltaproteobacteria bacterium | reverse complement strand
CAGCGACGTGGCTGACCGTGGGTCTTGCGGGTCTGGGGCTCACCCGTCGCGATCGTCTGGCTGGGCTCGGCTGGTTTTTCACCACCGCCCTCCTCCTATTCGGCGCCAGCGCGCTCGTGTCCTATGCCTTCGCCGGCACCGTCTTGGGACCGTTTCAAGCGGAGCTCAAGTTCCAGGGTCTGTTGCAGGCCCCGCCCCCCGTGTCGGGGGCACTGCGCCACGCGGTACTCGCGTGGCCGCTCATGCTCTTCGACACGGACTACCTCGGGAACTTCTACCACGCTTTCTTTCCGCATGCCCTCGTCGTCCTCTGGCTCGCGTCCTGGCCGCTCGCGCTTCGCAGTGCGCCCGTGCTCTGGTGGTGGCTCCTTCCCCTGCTCATCGGGATGGAGCTCAGCTTCGTGCGCGTCAATGGATACTGGGTGGCAGGCTTCCGGAACTTCCGCCATGCACACGTTTTCGTCTACCCAATCGTGCTGCTCGTGGCCGGGTATCTGGCCGCCCTGCGCCAGCGCGCACCACGCCTGGCGCCGGCCATGCTCGCGATGCTCCTGGTGGCCAGCCTCTACGAGGCCGTCAAGACCGCCGACGTGACGCACACGGCCTTCGGGGACGGCCGAGCGGTCTGTAACTTCGTTGCCGGACAGCCGGCCGGGACGATCTACCTCGACGCCGTCCTGATCAACCGCTGCACCGATACGAACGGGGAGCAGATGCGCCGCTGGCGGGTCAACAATCTTCCGCCCGACCCCCCGATCCGTGCCCGGCTGCTCGAACAAGCGGAGCCGGGCGCGTATGCGGTCACAGGCGGCGCGCGAGAACCCGTCTACACGGGGCCACACTTCGTGCCGCGTGAGGTCGAGCTCCCGCTGGAGCGATTCCAGAGCGTCCTCGAGCGCGGTGGCCCGGTGAGCGAGGCGTGGCGTCCGGAGCCGCTGCGCATCTGGCGCGTGGAGGCGTGGCCCGGACAGTCCGCGTGTTTTGAGCCGCTGCCATACAGCCCCCGCAGCCCGGCGGGCACGTAGGCAACCGGTCTCACCCGGCGGCGTCCAGTCGGTCCCGGTACACCTGCCGGGTCGCCGGGTCCTCGCGAAACCAGTGCACCAGCCGCCGGATGCCGTTCTCGAAGGTCACCCGCGGCCGCCAACCCAGCGCATCCCGGATCGCTCGCCCGTCCGCCACCCAGACCGCCGTGTCCCAGGTGCGGGGCTTGAGTGAGCCCCATACGGGCTCGGCCGCAATGTTGAGAACGCGCCGGGCCACCTGAACCACCTCACGGAGCGAGGTCTGGACGCCCGTGCCAACGTTGTAGACCGCGCCGGGCGGCTGGCCGGGACGGCTCGCGGCGAGGCAGTACGCCTCGCTCACGTCGTCCACGTAGACGTAGTCGCGCGCGATCGCGGGATCAGCAAGCGGCGGCAGCTCGCCCTCAAGCCCCCGCACGACGAGCGTGGGCATCAGGCGCTGGGGCTCTTCGTAGGGGCCGTAGACCGAGTAGAGCCGGAGAGTGACGAGCGGGACGGCGCGGCTGATCGCGGTGTGGCGGCAGAAGAGCGTCGCCGACGCCTTGGTCACAGCGTAGTGGCTATTCGGCTCGAGCAACTCGGTCTCGGCGGGCGCGTGATCCTTGAAGCCGTACTCCGATGACGATCCGGTGTTGACGAAGGCTTCGAAGCCGGTCCGCAAGCAGGCCTCGACGAGGCCGATGGTACCCTCGATGTTGACCCGCACCATGCAACTGACGTCCGTTTGCCACGAGTAGGCGCCGTGCGCGGCCACGTGAAAGACCCACTCGGGCCGCACATCCGTCACCACACGAGCAAGACCGTCTGCGTCGGTGAGATCCACCGTGTGCAGGTGCACGTCGCGCCGGATCGGCTCGATGCGCCAGGCGGTGTGGGCGGGGCGGATCAGGAGGTGGAGCTCGTGTCCGTCATGCAGCAAGCGCCGGGCGAGGTTGGCGCCGACGAACCCCGTGCCGCCCGTCATGAGGACACGCTTCATCCGCTAGAGGAAGCCCTTGTAGTCGAAGACCGAGAGCGACTCGGCGGTAACCCGGTTGCTCTCCAACGTCGGCTTTCGGATCGTGCCCCAGGGATAGATCTCCTCGAGCGCGACGCCGTTCCAGCTGGGCGTGAGGAGCGACTCGGCGGGCTCGAGCCCCAGCCGCGTGCACACCGCACCCAGTGTCCGGCGCGGATCGGCCATCACGTCCTCCGCGCGCACCACGTGGACGCGGTCCGCAAACCGGTCACGGTAGAGCAGGGCGTGATACTGGTTGACGGTCCAGCCGAGCATGTAGCTCGCCAGCGACTGCGGCACCGGCCGCTTCTTGGTGTCGGCGTAGGCGGACCAGGGATTCCGGACCACGTGGAGCACGTGGGCGGTGGGCAGGTCGGTCAGTATCTTCTCCGTATCCACGACCACGATGGGGCTGTACCCGACGTAGACCTCCTCTCGGCCGGTGCGGCGGTAGTCCTTCCAAGCGTCGAAGGTGGCGCGGAAGAAGGCCGC
>VBLD01000325.1:6074-6535 GCA_005879205.1 Deltaproteobacteria bacterium | reverse complement strand
CGGACCCGACACTCCTCGTCGATGAACGAGCGATAGTCCTCGGCGGGATTCGCGTCGAGCGCAAACACTGGCCAGCGGTACTTCAGGGGGAACGTCGAGGAAAGGTGGTCTCGGACGAGCGGCGTCCCGAGCTGGGACTCGAAGGGATAGACGAATAGCTGGGGATGACCGTCGAGGAAGCGATGCGTCGTGTTGCCGCCATTCTCATACATCGCACTGAGCATCAGCAGGCGGAACTCTTGGTTCATGGATGCGCACCTCCGAGGACGAACTCGTAGAAGAGCTCCTTCTCTCGGCGCGTCGTCCGCTTCGCACCCGCGCGGAAAGGGAAGCCGGAGGTGAAGCCGGTGGGGACACACTCGAGCGCGAAGGTCTGGTTGCCGTAGGGCCACATCAAGCTACCGACCACCTTGCCTGACTCGATACTGAGCGCGTGCACGCCGCACACGCTTGCCGTGAGG
>VBLD01000325.1:3373-5987 GCA_005879205.1 Deltaproteobacteria bacterium | reverse complement strand
GACCCCGCGTCCAGCCGGGCAGACGCGCCACCGCGCTGAAGGAGCCTTGATCGACCACCCCGACCTCGCCGTAGCCGCTGTTGTCGACCCACAGCCGGTCCGCCCAGAGCCGAGCGGAGTGCGGCCGTGTGAGACCGGAGACGACGGGCTCCCGCGTCGCACCAGAGAAGACGACCCCCCGCCGGTCCACGGGAAAGTTTCGATGGCCGGGACGCCGCGCCGACATCCTATCGGTCGACGCGGAGAAGAAGGAACGCTCGAGGTCGGCGCCCGCGGCAATGGAGTTGAGCTGCAGGTGGTTCCGCCTGAAAACGGGGCCGGCCCCCGTCTCGATCGAGCGCGGCCACCACACCCGCTCGTACGCACCCGTGTCATCCAGCCGGACGACGGCGTTCTGGCCGACGGCATTGGCGTGCAGCGTGCCGCCAACAAGCGCCAGATCGTGCAGGTAGAGCGCACCCGGGAAGAAGCGCGCCCGCACCGGGACGAGAGGTCGCTCCGGGAGCCCCTGGATGCATCCGTTCGACCCGGAGGCCAGGCCGATGGCCGGCCGGAAGTCGTAGATCTGGTTCGGGTTCCGCGTGCTCGCGACATGGACCACTCCGCGGGGGACATCCGCCACCAGTCCGGATGGGTGGGGAAGGCGCATGTATGTGACGACGGGCCCCCGCTGGCCGGCGCGCATCGCGATCAACAGGTGCTCGTACTCGCGCGACACGAGGAGCGTCACCCCGAGCTCGGCGAGCGTCTCCCACCACTTGCCGCGAACGACATGACGAAGCAGGCGGCCGTCCACGTCGCCGGCTTCGCGCCACTGACCCGCGATCGCGGCCGGATCGCGCCACTCGACGTCATGGCGGGCGCGCAGCACGTCGAGTTTTTTCCGCACGCGTGCGGTCACCGCACCTCCCGCGAGAGGCGGTATGCGCCGCTGTACATCCTGATCGCGGAGCGCAGCGTGGTGGTCGAGCGGCCACCATGCCGGCGTCGCGAGAAGATCGGCACCTCGACCATCGGGTAGCCTTCGCGCCGGCAGATCACGTTGAACTCGAGGTCGACCAGGTCGTCGTCGCGCGTGAGATCGAGCAGCTTGGTGAAGCGGCGGGGAAAGACCTTCGGCGTCCCGTTGATGTCCCAGTTGGAGAGGTCGAAGAGCGCGCGGCATTCCAGATTGTACAGCAGGGACCCGAGGCGCCGGCTCCAGTGCTCGCGGATCTTCCGGTTGGCCTTGATGACCGCATCGGGGTTGGTGAGGGCGTAGTAGAGCAGCAGCACGAGGTCCTGCGGCTCGGTGCGCGCGGAGTTAGTGTAGCAGAGGATATCCCCCTGCGCCGCCTCGAGCCCGAGCCGCACCGCCGGTCCCCAGCCGCCCCTCGCGCTCGGGACGACGCGAACCGCGGCCTGCTCCCGAGCGAGCGCGTAGCAGACTGCTTCCGAGTCATCCCGACAAGCGTTCGGGACCAGAACGATCTCGGAATCCGTCCTGATGTGGCCGAGCGCCTCCCCGTATTCCGCAACCACACCCCCGATGTGGTCGGCCTGGTTGTGGACGGGAAGCACGATCGAGATCAGGCCGTCTGCCATCCACCTCGATCGCGTAGGGCGGCGAGGGCGGTGTCTACCAGAGCCTCGCGGGACAGGCCGTGCATCGCGTACAGGAAGCGCTGGCTCCCGGAGACGCCGTCGGGCGTCGTCCTGACGCCGCAGCGCACGACGCGGCAGCCGGCGCCACGCTCAGCGGCCACCTCGGAGACGAGCGACCCGAGCCCTCCGACGACGTAATGAGCTTCGACGGTAAGCGCCACCGGGAAACGGGTGAGTGCCTCGGCGAGGTCTTCAACCGGGCTGGGCTGCACACTCGCGACCACCAGCACGGCGCACTGGATACCAGCGCGTTCCTCGAGCGCCTCGGCCGCTGCCACCGCCTCGGTCGCCACGCTCCCCATGGTGATCATCACGAGGTCACGCCCGTCGCGGATGGTTTGCGCGCGACCGAGCCCGAAAGCTCCCCGCAGCCCGGGAACGGTCAGCGTATCGTCCTTCCCTAGACGGTAGTAGACGGGTCCCGCGAGGTTCCACGTGACCCGGATCGGCGGGGGCAATGACCGCGATGCCCGGCTGCACCCGCATCACCCCGACGTCCTCGAGGCCGTGATGGCTCGCCCCTTGCGGCCCGTACTCGAACCCGCCGCCCACGCCCACGATCCGTACCGGCAGCCGGTGAAGGATCGGGCCGTTGCGGATGAACTCGTAAGGACGGAGCGACGCGAAGGTGACGATCGAGTAGACGAAGGGAATGAAGCCCGCTTCGGCTAGCCCGGTAGCCAGGCCCACCATGTTCTGCTCGGCGACTCCGACGTTGAAGAAGCGATCGGGGAACCGTTCGGAGAAGGGCTCGAAGGCGAGGTAGCCGAGATCCCCGGTCAGCAGCATGATGCGCGGATCGTGCTCGGCGAGCTCGACCAACGTGTTGGTGAACGCCCGCCGCATGCCGCGCTACTGGCTCTCCTCCAGCTCCGCTAGCGCCAGGCGATACTCCTCGTCCGACATCGGCCAGTAGTGCCACTTGATGCGACCTTCCATGTACGAAACACCCTTGCCGAACACGGTACGC
>VBLD01000325.1:0-3303 GCA_005879205.1 Deltaproteobacteria bacterium | reverse complement strand
CGCGAGCGACAACACCTTGTCGGTATAGCCGAGGGCTTGCTGGCCGTTCAGGTCGACGAGTACGATCAGGTTCGCCAGCCGGTGGTGCGCGGCAAACATCACGGCCTCCCACAGCGCCCCCTCGTTGCACTCCGCATCGCTCACCAGGACGAACACCCGGCGCGGCGATCGCTGCAGCCGGGCGGCGAGAGCGGCTCCTGCGCCGATCGACAGCCCCTGGCCAAGCGATCCTGTCGAGAAGTCGATCCCGGGAAGCGCACGCTCGGGGTGTACGCCGAGCAGGCTCCCGTCACCGCAATAGGTATCGAGAGCTTCGGCGGTGAGCTCGCCCCGGAGGAAGAGCGCGGCGTAAAGGGCGAGCGCGGCGTGCCCCTTCGAGAGGACGAAGCGATCACGCTCCGGGTCAGCTGGATCCGAAATCCGGAGCACTCCGTCGTAGAGCGCCGCGATCATGTCGGCGATTGACAGCGCCGAGCCGATGTGGCCCACGTTAGCGCGTTTCGACTGCTCGAGGACGATCCGCCTGATCTGCCGAGGCGATATCCGTTCCACCACGGCTGGTTCACGGACCGCCGCTATTCCCTCGATTCCTGGCAAGTTCCTTTGCTCGTTGAGTCTCGTTCACCCTATCGTCGTAACCGCTCGCGAGCCAAGAGTACCATGAAACGATCGTCCCCGGGTTCCTAAAACTTCTAATCGACAAGCGCCAAAAGACATTAGGCCGGCTGATCCACGCACTGCAAATCGCAAAGCGGACACTATAGAGCACCCAACCTCGCGGCCTAAGTTGGGCACCCGTTTGCCGGGGTCGGAGAGCGCGGTCGGGTCGCCGCGGGGAGTCTGCGTCTTGTGCGGGTCGGTGGCCAAAAGGACGCTTGGATGTGCTGGGAATCAGCCGCTCTACCCCACGGCGGCGACTCTATGCTTACCGCCTCCACTGACACTGCGATCGCGGCCGGTGGCAATCCACCAGTAACCTCCCCGCCACCTCGCGACCCGACGCTTGCCTCCAGAACCGCAACGTCAGGCTGCAACACGGCGTTGCCGACGAGCGATCTCCGAAGCTCGCTTACGAGCTGGCAGGACGCGGTTCCGGGGCCGGATAGCGCCGTCTTGACCGGCGCTCAACAGACTTCGTCGTGCATCGCCGTGCGAGAGGGGCGTGCCCCGTCGGCCTGGTCACCGGCACAGCCCTCCGGGTTCCATGGCTGCGCCACATTTCCCAAAACCCCGCGCAGCCTACGAGACTGCGGACTCGAAGTCCCAGCGCTACCGAAGGCTCAGAAGGAAGATATCGTCCAGGCCCACTCCGCCCAACATCGTGCCACCGAAGTCACCCCCCAGGCGATATGACCCCGTCACGACCGGTCTGCCGCTAGCATCGACCGCCACCGCATTCGCCGCATCGAAGTCCGCGCCGCCGAACCGCTGCGCCACCAGCGGAGTCCCGTCAGGAGAATACCGCGCCACGAAGGCGTCCGTCCGGCCCGCGCTGATCAGCGACCCGGTGCCGAAGTTGACCGCCGCCTGGAACGTCCCCGTCACCACCACCTTGCCGCTCGGGTCCACCGCAATCGCCTTGCCGGCGTCGTCGAAGAGACCGCCCACGAGCTTCGACCAGAGATACGCGCCCGCCGGCGAGTACTTCGCGACGAACACGTCCTTGTGCGCGAAGCTGGTCATCCACCCTGCGCCGAGATCGATCGAGTTCTCGAACGACCCGGTCATCAGCACGTTGCCGCCGGCGTCGCAGGCGACGCCGTTGCCGGCGTGCGTGGCGAGCGCGCTGCCGAAGCGCCGGGACCAGAGATGGGCGCCGTTGGGCGAAAGCTTGGCGAGGAAGACGTCGACGCCGGCGCTGTTCAGCACGCCGCCGCCGAAGTCGGCCGGGCCCGAGAACGCGCCGGTCACCGCGATGTTGCCGCTCGGGTCCACCGCCACCGAATTGCCGGAGTTGGAGAACGAATCTCCGATGCCTCTCGACCACAGGTGCGCGCCAGCCGGCGAGAACTTCGCCACCACGATGGCGTAGCCGTTGGCCGTGATGAGCCCGCCGCCGAAGTTCACCGTGCCGGCCGCGGTCCCGATCAGCACGACGTTGCCGCCGCTGTCGACGGCAACGCCGTTCCCGACGTCGTTCACGCCGCCGCCGAACGCTCTCGCCCAGAGGGCGTTGCCGCTCGAGGAGTACTTCGCGAGGAAGATGCTGGTTGCGCCGTTGCTGTTGAGCGGCCCGGTGCCGAAGTCGATCGTGCCGCCGAACTTTCCGGTGACGAGGACGTTGCCGCTGCCGTCGACGGCGACCGCGCGGCCCGTGCCCCCGCCGTACGCGCTGCCGAGGCACTTCGACCACAGCGTCGCACCGGTCGGGGAGTACTTCGAGACGAATATCGCCGCCGGCGGGCACACGACCCCGCCGCCGAAATCCACCGTGCTCTCGACCCGTCCGGTCATCACTGCATTGCCGCCGGCGTCCACGGCCACCCCGTAACCCACGTCGCTTGCCTCGCTGCCGAAGCTGCGCGCCCAGGGCGTGCCACCCGCTGCTCCCGTGACCGTGACGAGCGCCGAGTCGCTGCTCCGCGCGCCGCGATCATCCGTGACCGTGAGCTTCGCCGCGTAGGTGCCTGCCGTGACATAAACGTGACTCGCCGTCGCCCCGGCCGCCGTGGCGCCGTCGCCGAAGTCCCAGCCGTAGGACGTGACCCTGCCGTCGGGATCGGAACCGGAGCCGCTGAAGGTCACCGCATTGCCGAGGTTTGCCGAAACGTCCGGGCCGGCATTGGCCACTGGCGGACGATTGGCGACCGACACTGTGGCGGTGTCGCTCGCCCTCGCGCCGTTGCTGTCGGTGACGGTCAGCGTGACCAGGTACCCCCCGGCGCCGACATACGCATGGGACACGGATATTCCGGAGGCGGCTCCGCCGTCGCCGAACGTCCATGCGTACGAGACGATCGTGCCGAAGCGGGCGAAGGAGCCCGACCCGTTGAACGTCAGCGGGGTCAGTGTCTGCGTGAACTGGTCCGGACCGGCGTTCGCGACGGGGGCGCGCGAAACGACGAGCGTGGTCGACGTGGTGGAGGAGGTCGTCGTCGTCAACGTGGTGGTCGTGAATGTACCGAGCGTCATCGCTGCGACGACGGCCGAATACGGCGACGCGTTCCCGTTCTCGGCTGCCCGCATGCGATAGTAGTATCTGGTGCCGGGCGCGAGGTTCCGGTCGGTGAAGCTCGTGGCAGAGGCCGCCGCGATGCCGACTTGCCCGAAGCCCGACGTCCAGTTGAGGCTCCGCTCGATCGA